>NZ_JAFCMA010000025.1:0-134866 GCF_018130125.1 Bradyrhizobium sp. AUGA SZCCT0177
TTATCCACGCCGTCGTCGAGGCGTAAACCAGCGTCCACCGCAACCCGTCCAACGTCCGTGACGACGGCCGACGCCCTCTGAGAGGGACGGGATGGCCAAAGATATGCACCTGATTTGCCTTCTGTAAAACAGAAATATTTTTTATTTCGGGGCTTGACACGATTTCCGTAAATCGTAAGTGATTTGCCCGTCGGGCTGTTTTGTCGCACTCGGCCGTCATTGCGAGCGGAGCGAAGCAATCCATAGAGCGGCAAACGAAAGATGAATTGCTTCGTCGCTTCGCTCCTCGCAATGACGGAAGAGGTCCGTAGGGTGGGTAGAGCGCAGCGAAACCCACCAAATCCCACCACCCGCAAGGCGATGGGTATCGCTACGCTCCACCCATCCTACGAGTTAGCTCCCCAGCAGCGACGTCCCGAACGCGCGCTGCCAGACCGTCAGGAAGCGTGGAAACCAGGAGTGCGCGACGGCGCTCTGATAGGCCCAGGTGCGATATTTGAGGCCTTTTTCGGAAATCAGTTCCTGATATCCACCGTGGGTTTCGGTCACGGTGCGAATGTCACGCAGGATATCGCGCGCATAGGCCCGATAGGTCTCGGTGCCGGAGCATTCGTCGTGATCCAGCATGCGATCGGCGAATTCGACGTTGAAGGTCGGCCAGGACGAACGGCCCTGATAGGCCGGCGCCGCAATCTTGTGAATGAGCTTGTTCAGCGGATTATCGGCGGACACCAGAAAGTGCGATGTATTCGGGACTCGAAATCGCGGCTCGGCAAGGATGAAGTCGGTCGTGGCCGCGAACAGCGCGCGTTCTTCCGCGTCGTTCAAATCCCAAAAGCCCTGATGCACATTCACGAAATCGAGCGCGATGGAATAAACCGGCGACGGCGCGCGGCAGTCCAGGGAATGACTGATATAGCCGTGCCTGCCGAACAGCAGCAGGAGCTCCTTCTTGTACTGCGAAAGCGCGCGTCCGAGCAGCTGCTCCAGCTCAGTCCGCTCGATGATCCCAAGCTTGATACCGCGCAGGAACGTCGCATAGACGCAGGCATTGGTGACGAACCGCCGGCGTTCGGCACGGGTATCGGTCGCCGCAGAACGGGGCCCGCTGACGTCGCACAGCAGCGCTGTCAGACCCTTGTCATCGAAGCGTTCCAGCGCTCCGGCGAGCATGAATATCTCCCGCTTCAAGTCGGCGCGATACTCCGCGAGCAACAGACGGCCGGCATGCGCACCTTGCGACATCGCCAGATACGAAGCCGGCCTTTGCACGGCAGAGAGCAGTTGCTCCAGGCCTGCAAGGATGCCGAGCAGCGTATCCGACGGCCTCGAGAAATAGTTGATGCCGATGTAGCGGTTGCGCCCCGCAGGCACGATCGTCGTGGTGACGACGCCGGCGCGCACCGCTTCCAGCATCAGGCGGACGCTTTTCTCCAGCAGCCGAACCCTGCGGACGGCATCCCGGGAATCCATGATGGTCTCGGGATCGAGGACATCGGGATAGAACCAGGCAAAGTCGCGCGGATAATAGGCGGAGGCGTGCGGCGCCCCGGTAACCAGAAAGGCTTCCTTCTCGGCAAACGCGGCATTCATCGAATGCCGGTACAGTTCCTCGATGCCCGCCGACAGATGATATTTTCGCAGGAAACGATCACCGAGAAAATTGACGGCCTGGATGCTGTTGGCGACAAGGCTCGCCAACATGCCTTGATGAAATCGGTATCCGCGATGCGATGAAAATGTGATCTGGCTGTTCATGGGCGGGGATGAGAGCAATGTCCGGCGAGTCAGATATCACGCGTTGGTACTCCGAACATCACGATTCGTCTCTCCGCAACAGCGCGGGGGCGAAATGTCATCTAACTGTCATGTAGCCCCACGTCGTCCCGGCGAAGGCCGGGACCCATAACCACCGGCAACAATTGTTTTTGCACGCAGGACGTTATCTTCCTTTTACAGCAACAAGGGCCGCGGCGTATGGGTCCCGGCTCAAGGCCGGGACGACGACGTCAATTATGCTTCCCTCGGCCTGAAATTCTCCACCAACCTTAGCAGCACCCTCGCCCCTGCATCGGCATCAGCGAGTTCGACATGCTCCGCCGGATTGTGACTGATGCCGCCGCGGCAGCGGACGAACAGCATGGCGACGTCTGATATATCGATCATCGCCATGCCGTCATGCCCGGCGCCGCTCGGCAGTTCGAACACGCCAAAACCCTCCGCGGCGACGGAGTCCGCGACCTGCGCTTTGAGCCAGGGCGCGCAGGGCACGGTGCGGTTTTCGTGGGTGACGTCGAGCTGCAGCGCGAGATTACGGCGGTTCGCGATGGCTTCGATGCGGCGCACGATGTCGGCGACGGCCATCTTGCGGTGTCGATCTGATGGCGCGCGGATGTCTAGCGTGAAGGAGACGAGACCGGGGATCACGTTGGTCGCGCCGGGCATTGCGTCGATATAGCCGACGGTGCCAACGAGGCCGGCCGCATCGGTCTTGCAGAACTCCTCCACCATGCAGATGCATTCGGCGGCGCCCGCCAGCGCATCGCGCCGGAACGCCATCGGCACCGTGCCGGCATGGCCGGCCATGCCGGTCAGTTTTGCCGCCAGCCGCGTCGCGCCCGCGATCGCGGTGACGACGCCGACCGGCAGATTGTTCTCTTCCAGCACGGGGCCCTGCTCGATGTGCAGTTCGACATAGGCGTGGAGTTCGCGGCGGGTCCGCGCGGCCGCGCCGATATGATCGGGGTCGAGGCCGAATGTGACCAGCGCATCGCGCATCGAGATGCCGGCATGGTCGCGCGAATTGAGCGCGCTCTCCACAAAGGTGCCCGCGACCGCGCGGCTGCCGAGCAGCGTCGAAGCAAACCGCACGCCCTCCTCGTCGGCGAAACCGACGACCTCGACCGCGAATGGCAGCCGCCGTCCGCGTTTGTTCAGATCGGCGACGCAGGAGATCGCCGTGATCAGGCCAAGCGGGCCGTCCCATTTGCCGGCATCGCGCACGGTGTCGTAATGCGAGCCCAGCATGAGGCACGGCAGGCCGGGCCGGTCGCCTTCATAGCGGCCGCAGACATTGCCGATGGCGTCGAGATGCGCGGCCATGCCGGCCTCGCGCATCCATGACAGAATGAGATCGGCGGCGGCGCGGTGCTCGGGCGAAAGGAAGATCCGCGCCAGATGCTCCGGCGTCTCAGAGATCGCCGCGAGTTGGTTGATCCGGCCGACGATTTCATCGCCAAGCGCTGCCGGCTTAGGTCCGCTGCTGGCCACTTCTGTCTTGCTCATGCTTTTCCTGTACAGCACCGCGCCATTTCCAGCGCGGGCCGATCGATACACATTCAATACCGGCGGTATCGACGCAAGCCGCGGGCCCCTGACTGGTAGCAGCCTCAATTCGCCTGACCAGCCGGCAAGGCAAGAAATCCGCCGCCAATTCGGCCGGCTGACGGCTCTGCTGGAACTAACAATTGCTTAACGACCTTGCATACAATGATGAAATGCCGCCTAAAAAATAGACATTTCGGCCCTGCACAAATTTTACCTGACGGGCAACGTCCCCGGATAATTCAATCTACTCATTAGCTTATGCAGGAATGCCCGTGGCGCACGCTCTGGCATGAAGATTGCGACATCCCTCCCCGGGCCCGCCGCATCGGCGCGGCCCACGAAATAGGGGGCGGTCCAACCGCCAGAGGGAGCAGCACATGGAATTTGGCAGGATTTCACGACGGCATCTGTTGCAGGGCGGTGCGGCGCTGACACTCGGCACCGCTTTCGGCGCGGGCGCCGCGCGCGCAGCCGGCACCACCATCGGCTTCGTCTATGTCGGCTCGCGCGACGACTACGGTTACAACCAGGCCCACGCGCAGGGCGCCGCGGCGCTGAAGAAGATGCCCGGCCTCAAGGTGATCGAGGAAGAAAAGGTCCCCGAAACCGACGCGGTCGAGAAGACCATCGAGTCCATGATCAACCTCGACGGCGCGTCGCTGCTGTTCCCGACCTCGTTCGGCTACTACAACCCGCACGTCATCAAGATGGCGAAGAAGTTTCCAAAACTGCGCTTCGAGCATTGCGGCGGCCTCTGGAGCGATAAAGACCCGACCAACGCCGGCAGCTATTTCGGCTATATCGACGAGGCGCAGTACATTTCCGGCATCGTTGCCGGCTACTCCACCAAGAGCGGCAAGCTCGGCTTCGTCGCGGCGAAACCGATCCCGCAGGTGCTGCGCAACATCAACGCCTTCACGCTCGGCGCAAGGCTAGCCAACCCGAAGGCGACCACGCAGGTGATCTTCACCGGCGACTGGTCGATGCCGGTCAAGGAAGCCGAAGCCACCAACAGCCTGATCGACCAGGGCGTCGACGTTCTCACCTGTCACGTCGACGGTCCCAAGACCATGGTCGAGAACGCCGCGCGCCGCGGCGCGATGGTGTGCGGCTATCACGTCAACCAGTCGCCGCTGGCGCCGAAGGCGTATCTCACCGGCGCGGAGTGGAACTGGGAAGCGCTGTATCCGAAATTCGTCAAGATGATCGCGGCCGGAGAGACCATTCCGAACTTCTATCGCGGCGGCCTCAAGGAGGAGATCGTCAAATGCTCGCCCTATGGCGAGGCGGTCTCGGCCGAAGCGCGCAAGCATGCCGACGACATCAAGGCCAAGCTCGTCGCCGGCAACTACACCATCTTCAAGGGCCCGATCATGGACAACAAGGGCAACGCGGTCATTACGTCAGGCACCGATCGCGGCCAGACGGATCCTGAACTCGAGAAGATGAACTATCTGGTGGAAGGCGTGCTCGGAGCCACTTCGTGACAACAGGTTCGGCGGATCCGGTGGAGGCGGTCGGCGTTGCGCCGGCCGCTGATCCCGGCTTCCTCCAACGCTACGGCGCGACCATCGAATATATCCTGATCCCGGGCGCGGCGCTGGTCGGCGCGCTCGCGACCTTCGGGCTATTCGTGGCGCTGTTCGGCAAGAACCCGCTCGATCTCTATTTCTACATGTACCAGGGCGCATTCGGCACCTGGTTCTCCTGGCAGAACACGCTGACGCGCGCCGCGCCCCTGATCCTGACCGCGTTGTGCACGGCGCTGCCGGCGCAACTCGGCATGGTGATCATCGGCGGCGAAGGCGCGCTGCTCATTGGCGCGCTGTCGGCGACCTCGGTCGCATTGGCGATGCCGTGGGCGTCGCCGCTGGTGGTGCAAACCGCGATGGTGTGCGCCGGCGTGATCGGCGGCGGGCTCTGGATCACGCTCGCGGGCGCGCTCCGGCAATATCGCGGCGTCAACGAGACGATCTCGAGCCTGCTGCTGGTCTATATCGGGCTTGCGGTGCTCAACCATCTGGTCGAGGGCGCGATGCGCGACCCCGCCAGCCTCAACAAGCCATCGACCCGCGAAATCGGCGCGGCCAACATGATCGGCAGCATTCCCGGCACCGACGTCCACTGGGGGCTGGCGTTCGGCCTGGTCGCGGCGTTCGCGTCCTATATCCTGATCTATCACACCGTGTTCGGCTTCTCGGCGCGCGTCGCCGGCGGCAACATCCGCGCGGCGAAAATCGTAGGCCTCGGCGTCAACAAACTGATCCTGACCATCTGCTTCCTCGCCGGCGGCGCCGCCGGCATTGCCGGCATGGTCGAAGTCGCGGCCGTGCAAGGGCGCACCAACGCCAACCTCGCGGCCGGCTATGGTTTTACCGGCATCCTGGTCGCCTTCCTGGCGCGGCATAATCCGCTGGCGATTATTCCCGTGGCGATCCTGCTCGGCGGCATCAGCGCCAGCGGCGGGCTCTTGCAGCGCCGGCTCGGATTGCCTGATGCATCCGTATTGGTGCTGCAAGGCATCATCTTCGTATTCGTGCTGGCGAGCGATGCGCTGTACGGACGGATCGGCTTCCTGAAAGGAAAATCCTGATGGCGGATGGATCGCTCGGACTCTGGACCGTTCCATTGGCCGTGTTCGGCGGCGCCATCCGCGTCTCGACGCCGTTTCTGTTCGTCAGTCTTGGCGAATGCATCACCGAGCGTTCGGGGCGCATCAATCTCGGCCTCGAAGGCACGCTGGTCATGGGTGCGATGAGCGCCTACGGCATTTCCTATCTCAGTGGCTCGCCCTGGCTTGGCGTGCTCGCGGCCGGGATCACCGGCGCGATGCTGGGCGCGCTGCATGCCGGCATCTGCTCGCTGCCGCGCGTCAACGACATCGCGGTCGGCATCGCGCTGATGCTGTTCGGGACCGGTCTTGCCTTTTATCTCGGCAAGCCGTTGATCGAACCGACAGCGGCACGGCTTCCGGCGATCGATTTCGGCTGGTGGAGCGATATGCCGCAGGTCCGTGCGGCCTTGCGGATCAATGTGCTGTTCCTGATCGGCATCGCGCTGGCGCCGATATTGTACTGGGCCTTCAAGACCACGCGCTGGGGCTTGCTGATCCGCACCGCCGGCGAAAGTTCCGATGCCGCCCGCGCCATGGGCTATTCGGTGCTGGCGATCCGGCTGCGCGCGACGATGGTCGGCGGCTTTCTGTCCGGGATCGGCGGTTCGTTCCTGTCGCTGTTCTATCCCGGCAGCTGGAACGAGGGCCTGTCCTCCGGCCAGGGCATCACGGCCGTGGCGCTGGTGATCTTCGCGCGCTGGGACCCGATGCTGTGCCTGTGGGCGTCGCTGGCGTTCGGCGGCGCCGCGGCGCTGGGACCGGCGCTGCAATCGGTCGGCGTCACCTCGGGCTATCACCTGTTCAATGCCGCGCCCTACATCCTGACGCTGGCGATCATGATCATCACCTGTTCGCCGAAGCGCACGCTGACCGGCGCGCCGGCCGAATTGTCCATCACCCGATAAGCGAGAACGTGCCATGCCCGAGCGCTATATCTCATCCGAACCCTATGCCTGGCCCTACAATGGCGATCTGCGCCCGCAAAACACCGCGCTCGTCATCATCGACATGCAGACCGATTTCTGCGGCGTCGGCGGCTATGTCGACAAGATGGGCTATGATTTGTCGCTGACCCGCGCGCCGATCGAGCCGATCAAGAAACTTCTTTCGGTGATGCGCGCGCAGGGCTTTCACATCATCCACACCCGCGAAGGCCATCGTCCTGACCTCACCGACCTGCCCGCCAACAAGCAGTGGCGCTCGCGCCAGATCGGCGCCGGGATCGGCGACCCCGGCCCGTGCGGCCGCGTGCTGGTGCGCGGCGAGGCCGGCTGGGAGATCATTCCCGACCTGGCGCCGCTGCCCGGCGAGCCCATCATTGACAAGCCCGGCAAGGGATCGTTCTGCGCCACTGATCTCGAGCTGATGCTGCGGCTGCGCGGCATCGAGAACCTCGTGCTGACCGGCATCACCACCGACGTCTGCGTCCACACCACGATGCGCGAAGCCAACGACCGCGGCTTCGAATGCGTGCTGATCGAGGATTGCTGCGCCGCCACCGACAAGAGCAATCACGACCACGCGCTGAAGATGATCAAGATGCAGGGCGGCGTGTTCGGCGCGGTCGCGACCTCGGGCGCGTTCATCAAGGCCGTGTCATGATCATCGGCGAGACACCGCTTCCCGAAGGCCCGCTCGGCGTCGACGCGGTCGCGGTGACGATGAAGTTTGGCGACTTCCTTGCGCTCGACAACGTCGAGCTCAAGGTGCGGCCGGGTTCGTTCCACGCGCTGCTCGGCGAGAACGGCGCGGGAAAAAGCACGCTCGTCAAATGCATCATGGGTTACTATCACGCGACCGAGGGTGACATTCTGGTCGGCGGCCGCGAGCAGGCGATCGCCAACCCCAAGGATGCGCACGCGCTCGGGCTCGGCATGGTCTACCAGCACTTTACACTCGTGCCGGCGATGACGGTCGCCGAGAATCTCGTGCTGGCGCGCGATGACGTTCCTGCTGTCGTCAACTGGGCCAAGGAAAAGCAGGAGCTGGAAGCGTTTCTGGCGCGGATGCCGTTCAAGGTGCCGCTCAACGCCAGGGTCTCCGACATTTCCGCCGGCGAACGCCAAAAGTGCGAGATTTTAAAACAGCTCTATCTGAAGCGGCGCTTTCTCATCCTCGACGAGCCGACTTCGGTACTGACGCCGGGCGAGGCCGACGAGGTGCTCGGCATGCTGCGCGACATGGTCGTGAACGGCGGCCTGACCACCCTGATGATCACGCATAAATTCCGCGAGGTGATGGCGTTCGCCGACGAGGTGACGATCCTGCGCCGCGGCAAGCTCGCCGGCAACGGCAAGGTCGCCGATCTCACGCCCGACAGCATGGCGCGGATGATGATCGGCGCCGAGGAACTGACGGTTCAGCCGCCGCGCGTCGGACAATTGGGCGAGGCGCGGCTGGAACTGAGCAAACTTTGTGCGATCGACGATGCCGGCGCGGTCGCGGTCCACGACGTCTCGCTCACCGTTCGCGGCGGCGAGATCGTCGGCATCGCCGGCGTCTCCGGCAACGGCCAGCGGCAACTGGTCGAGGTACTGGCCGGACAGCGCGAGGCCGAGAGCGGCGAGGTTCGTGTTCGCGGCGATCTCTATTCAGCGAGCCGCGAGGAAATGCGCCGGCACAGGATGTCGCTACTCCCGGAGGAGCCGCTGAAGAACGCCTGCGTCGGCGGCATGAGCGTTGCCGACAATATCGCGTTCCGTGAATTCGACCGCGCGCCGTTTGCCACGCGCGGCTGGTGGCTCAATCGCTCCGCGTTCCGCAAGGATGCCGAGCGCAAGATCGGGCTGTACAAGATCAAGACCCGCTCGCCGGACACGCCGATCTCGGCGCTGTCGGGCGGCAATGTGCAGCGCGCGGTGCTGGCGCGCGAACTCGGCGGCGAGGTCGAGGTGCTGATCGCCGCCAATCCCTGCTTCGGGCTCGATTTCGCCGCGGTCGCCCAGATCCATGCCGAGATCATGGCGGCGCGCAACCGCGGCGCCGCGGTGCTTTTGGTCAGCGAGGACCTCGACGAACTCCTCGAATTGTCGGATCGTCTGGTGGTGATGTTCCACGGACAGTTCGTCCATGAAGCCCGCGCCAGCGAGGCCGATCTCACCGAGATCGGGCGGCATATGGCCGGACACTGACAGGCATTGATGGCGGATATCGCTGCGCTAACCCAACCAGAGCTCGACGCGCATTTCCTGCGCCTGAGCTTCGACGTCGCCCGCCGCGCCATGACCCACGGCAATCATCCGTTCGGTGCCCTGCTCGTCGATGCGAACCGAAAAGTGCTGCTCGAGGCCGAGAACGGCTACATGCCGTCCCATGACGGCACGGCGCATGCGGAACGGTTGCTGGCGACCCAGGCCTGTACCACGATTGATGCCAACATCCTGCGCGGCGCCACGCTCTATTCATCGGCCGAGCCCTGCGCGATGTGCGCTGGTGCGATCTACTGGGCCGGCATCGGCCGACTGGTTTACGGCCTGAGCGAACATCGCTTGCGGGAATTGACCGGCAACCATCCGGAAAATCCGACCCTCGACCTGCCGTGCCGGGAAGTGTTCGGCAGCGGCCAGCGATCGACCGAGGTCGTCGGTCCGCTGCTCGAGGACGAGGCCGCGGCGGTTCATGCCGGGGTGTGGAAGAAGTAAGAAAATCACGCCTGCTACTTACGCGCGGGTTTAAACTAGCCCAGTATTGAGGCATCCATTGCTTAGGACTCCCTGGGGACGCGTGACCACGAATGCCGGATTCGACGCCTGCCGTGCAGCACACGGGCGCCACACCGCTGCTCCAGACGGTGGGCCTGACCAAGCGCTATGGCACGCTCCTCGCCAATGAGGCTGTCAGCATCGATATCTGGCCGCAGCAGATCCACGCGCTGCTCGGTGAAAACGGCGCGGGCAAATCGACGCTGGTCAAGACCATCTATGGATTGATCCAGCCGAGCGAAGGCGAAATGCGCTGGCAAGGCGAGCAGATGGTTCTGTCCGGACCATCGGACGCCCGCGCGCGCGGCATCGGCATGGTGTTCCAGCATTTCTCGCTGTTCGACAATCTCACCGTTGCGGAAAACGTCGCGCTCGGGCTCGATGGCAAGGAATCCTTCAAGGACATGTCGGCGCGCCTTGAGGAAGTATCCCGCGTCTACGGGCTTCCGCTCAATCCCAAACGCGAGGTCTGGCAATTGTCGGTCGGCGAACGCCAGCGCATCGAGATCGTGCGCGCGCTGATGCAGAACCCCAAATTCCTGATCCTCGACGAGCCGACCGCGGTGCTGACGCCGCAGGAGGCCGATCAGCTCTTCATCGTGCTCGACCGTCTCAAGGCGGAGGGGTGCGCGATCCTCTATATCAGCCACAAGCTGGCAGAGGTGAAACGGCTCTGCGACACCGCGACCATCCTGCGCGACGGCAAGAAGGTATCGACCTGCAATCCCAAAGCGGAGACCGCGGCCTCGCTCGCGCGCATGATGGTCGGCGGCGAGATCAGGCGAGTGAAGGCTGCCGCCAACCGGCACACGAACGCGCCGAGGCTTGTTGTCAACGACCTCACCCTCGCACCGGACGATCTCCACGGCGTATGGCTGCAGCACATCTCGTTCGAACTCAGGGGTGGCGAAATCCTCGGCATCGCCGGCGTGGCCGGTAACGGCCAGGACGAACTTTTCGCGGCGCTGTCGGGGGAACGGCTGGCGTCGGACCCCGGCACAGTCGTAATTGACGGGCGTGCCGCCGGGCACCTTTCGATCACGGAGCGGCGCAAGCTCGGTGCGGCCTTCGTTCCCGAGGAAAGGCTCGGACACGCCGCCGCGCCGCGCATGAGATTGTCAGAGAATGCGCTGCTGACCGGCCATGCGGCCTCCGGCATGGTCCAGCACGGCTTCGTCAACACCGCAGCAATGCTGAAAACCGTCGACCGCGCCACCGAGGCCTTCGACGTGCGCAAGGCCAGGCGCGATCCGGAAGCCGCCAGCCTCTCCGGCGGCAATCTGCAGAAATTCATCGTCGGCCGCGAAATCCTGCGTAGTCCTGCCGTGCTGGTGGTGAGCCAGCCCACCTGGGGCGTCGACGCCGGCGCTGCCGCCGTGATCCGCCAGGCCCTGCTCGATCTCGCGGCCTCCGGAGCTGCGGTGCTGGTCACGAGCCAGGATCTCGACGAGCTCGCCGAGATCACCGACCGTATCGCCGTGATGTTCCACGGCCGTCTGTCGGAGCCGATGGCAACAGTGGATGCGAGCCGCGAGAAGCTCGGCCTGTTGATGGGTGGCAGCACATTGGAGCAGAAGGAAGCGGCGCATGCAGCTGGTGCTTGAAAAACGCGCCGAGCGGTCGAGCGCGATCGCGCTGATCTCGCCGCTGATCGCAATCGGCCTGACGCTGGTGACCATGAGCATCCTGTTTGCGATGCTCGGCAAGAACCCGATATCTGCGCTCGGCGTCTACTTCATCGCTCCCCTCGTCGACGGCTATTCGCTGCAGGAGATCGCGGTGAAGGCGACTCCCCTGGTGATGATCGCGATCGGCCTGTCGCTGTGCTATCTCGCCAATGCCTGGAACATCGGCGCCGAAGGGCAATTCCTGATCGGCGCCGTCGCCGGCAGCTGGCTCGCCGTCAAGACCCAGGGCACCGACGCCGGGCCCTGGGTATTGCCGGCGATGCTGCTGCTGGGGGCTGTCGGCGGCGCGCTCTATGGCCTGATCCCGGCGATCTGCAAGGTCCGGTTCGGCGCCAGTGAAATCCTCACCAGCCTGATGCTGGTCTATGTCGCCGACCTGCTGCTCGATTACCTGGTGCGCGGTCCGTGGCGCGATCCCAAGGGCTTCAACTTCCCGACCACCGCCGAGTTCGATCCGGTCGCGACCGTGCCTGTCCTGATCGAGGGCGGACGGCTGCACCTTGGCGGCGTCATTGCGCTTGTCGTGGTCGCGGCGGGTGCGGTGCTGCTCGGCAGGACCCTCAAGGGTTTTGAAATCCGCGTTGTCGGCGCCGCGCCCCGCGCCGCACGTTTCGGCGGCTTCAATTCCAACCAGCTGATCCTGCTGGCCTTCGCTATTTCAGGCGCGCTGGCGGGCATGGCCGGGATCATCGAGGTCGCAGGGCCCGTCGGACATCTGCAACCCGGCATCTCGCCCGGCTACGGTTTCACCGCGATCATCGTCGCGTTCCTGGGACGGCTGAACCCGATTGGAATATTAATTGCAGGACTTTTCCTCGCACTCACCTTCATCGGCGGCGAGCAGGCGCAGATCGCAATGAAAATCCCGTTGGACGTCACCAAGGTGTTCCAGGGCATTCTGCTGTTCTTCGTGCTCGCCTGCGACTCCCTCATTCTCTACCGGTTCAAACTCGTCTTCGCGTCACCAAAGGTGTCCCGTGGGGCTCATTGAGGCCATCATCCTTGCCGTGCTGGCGGCCTCCACGCCGCTGCTGCTGGCTGCGACCGGCGAACTCGTGACCGAACGCGCCGGCGTACTCAACCTCGGCGTCGAAGGCATGATGATCGTGGGCGCGGCCTGCGGCTTCGGCGGCGCCTGGCTGTCCGGTTCGGTCATCATCGGCGCGCTGTGCGGCATCGGCGCCGGCGTGCTGATGTCGCTGATCTTCGCGCTGATGACGCTGGGCCTTGCGGTCAACCAGGTCGCAACCGGCCTCGCGCTGACCATCCTCGGCGTCGGCCTTTCCGGCCTGATCGGCTCCCGCTTCGTCGGCGAAAAGATTTCGCTGGCGCCGCATCTGTATATTCCCGGCCTCACCGACATCCCGCTGGTCGGGCGCATCCTGTTCGGCGAGGACGCCTTCGTGTACCTCTCGCTCGCGCTCGTGATTGGCGTCTGGTTCTTCCTGTACAAGACGCGGACCGGGCTGATCCTGCGCGCCGCCGGCGACAACCACACGTCAGCGCATGCGCTCGGCTATCCCGTGCTCCGGATTCGGATGTTCGCGGTGATGTTCGGCGGCGCCTGTGCTGGTTTGGCCGGCGCCTATCTGCCGCTCGCCTACACACCGTTCTTCATTCCGGGCATGACTGCCGGGCGCGGATGGATCGCGCTGGCGCTGGTCGTGTTCGCGTCGTGGCTGCCGGGGCGCCTCGTCATCGGCGCTTATCTGTTCGGCGCGGTGACGATCCTGCAGCTTCATGCGCAGGGCTGGGGCGTCGGCGTGCCCTCCCAATTGATGTCGGCATTGCCGTATCTTGCGACCATCATCGTCCTTGTCCTGATTTCACGTGCACGAACCGGGGGCTCGACCGCGCCTGCGGCGCTCGGGACCGTGTTCGTGCCCGACCGGTAACATGCCCGAAGCGCGCGCGACGGGGCGCTGCGCATCGGGAAGAGCGCGTCCACCCGTCAGTGAAACGGAGAGATCCATGAAAAAGATTCTGATCGCGGCAACCGCAGCGGTGCTCGCCACCGGCGCAGGCCTCCTCAGTGCTTCCGCCGCCGACAAACTCAAGATCGGATTCATCTATCTCGGCCCGGTCGGCGATCTCGGCTGGACCTATCAGCATGACCTCGGCCGCCTCGAGATGGTCAAGGAATTCGGCGACAAGGTCGAAACCACGTTCCTGGAGAACGTCAGCGAAGGCCCGGACTCCGAACGCTCGATCGAGCAACTGGCGCGCGCCGGCAACAAGCTGATCTTCACCACCTCGTTCGGCTACATGGAGCCGACGCTGAAGGTCGCAAAAAAGTATCCGAACGTGCATTTCGAGCACGCCACCGGCTACAAGCGCGACAAGAACCTGGCGACCTATTCAGGACGGTTCTACGAGGGCCGCTACATCCAGGGCATCATCGCCGCCAAGATGTCGAAATCGGGCGTGCTCGGCTATATCGCCTCGTTCCCGATTCCCGAAGTGATCTCCGGCATCAACGCCACCATGCTCGGCGCGCAGACCATCAATCCCAACATCAAGGTCAAGATCATCTGGGCCAACACCTGGTTCGATCCCGGCAAGGAAGCCGACGCCGCCAAGGCGCTGATCGACCAGGGCGCCGACATCATCATGCAGCACACGGATAGCCCCGCCGCGATGCAGGTCGCCGCCGAGCGCGGCAAGCTGGCGTTCGGCCAGGATTCCGAAATGATCAAGTTCGGCCCGAAGGCGCAGCTCACCTCGACCATGAACAATTGGGGCCCCTACTACATCCAGCGCGTCAAGGCCGAGCTCGACGGCACCTGGAAGTCGGAAGATTTCTGGGGCGGCCTCAAGAGCAAGCTCGTCGTGATGGCGCCCTACACCAACATGCCCGACGACGTGAAGAAACTGGCAATGGACACCGAAGCCGCCATCATCGAAGGCAAGCTGCAGCCGTTCAAGTGCCCGATCGTCGGCCAGGACGGCAAGGAAGTCGAATGCAAGGGCGGGACGCATCTCGACGACGGTCAGGTGCTCGGCATGAATTTTTACGTGAAGGGCATCGACGAGAAGATTCCGGGGAAGTGAGGGGTGGCCTTTCACCTCTCCCCGCTCTTCGCGGGGAGAGGTCGGATCGCCCTTGCGATCCGGGTGAGGGGCGAGGCACATTGTCTCCACGTTGACGCTTTCGGAAGACTGCGCTCGCAAGACAATTCGCATCCGACTTGGGGAGAGAGCCCCTCACCCCAACCCTCTAAGAGCGAGCTTCGCTCGTCTCGACCCCGCAAGCGCGGGGCGAGGGAGCGCACCGCCTCACCCCGCATGCATCGCGCGGGCGGCGGCGCTGTGGCGGCGGATCAGGTCGGGTACGTCGAGGCTGGGGATCGCACCGTCAGTAACTACCCACTTGCCCGCAACCATCACGCGGTCGGCGCGGTGCGCGCCGCATAGCACCAGTGCGGCCAGGGGATCGCCATGGCCGGAAAAGCGCAGCTCATCGAGCTTGAACAGCGCGAGATCGGCCGCCTTACCGACAGCGATTTCGCCGAGCTCGGGACGGCCGATGCAGGCCGCCGAGCCCCTGGTGGCCCAGCGCAACGCGTCCCTGTGGCTGACGCGGCTGACGCCGTAGCGGGCCCGTTGCAAGAGAAACGCGGCGCGTACTTCCTGCATCAGGTTGGACTCGTCGTTCGAGGCCGAGCCGTCGACGCCGAGGCCGATCGAAACCCCCGCCTCCTCCATCTCGCAGACCGGGCAGCAGCCGGAGGCAAGAGTCTGGTTACTGCAGGCGCAATGCGTAATCGCGGTCCTGGCCTTGCCCAGCCGCTTCATTTCCGAGGCGTTGAAGTGGATGCCGTGCGCCAGCCAGGTCCGCGCATTGAGCCAGCCGCATTGTTCGAGATAATCGAGCGGCCGGCAGCCATGCATCTGCTCGCAGAACTTGTTCTCGTCCTCGGTCTCGGCCAGATGGGTGTGCAGGCGAACGTCGAGTTTATCCGCTAGCGTGGCGGTCGCCCGCATCAGCGAGCTCGTCACCGAAAACGGCGAGCAAGGCGCCAGCGCGATCTGCACCATCGCATCCTCGCCGCGCTGGTGGTGTTTTGCCACCACGCGCGCGCTGTCGGCCAAGATCGTGTCCTCGTCCTGCACCACGCTGTCGGGTGGCAGGCCGCCATCCTTTTGCGAGCGGTCCATTGAGCCGCGCGTCAGCAGCACGCGAATGCCAAGGCGCTGCGCGGCGGCGACCTCGATATCGATGGCATCCTCGAGGCCTGCCGGAAACACGTAATGATGGTCGGTGGTGGTGGTGCAGCCCGACAGCAGCAGTTCCGACATCGCCACGGTGACGCCGAGATGCAGCGATTCCGGCGTCAGCCGCGCCCAGACCGGATAGAGGGCCTGCAACCACGGAAACAGCTCGCGATCGAGCGCCGCCGGCAGCGCCCGGGTCAGGGTCTGGTAGAAGTGATGATGGGTGTTGATCAGCCCCGGCAGCACGACATGGGCGCCGGCATCATAGACGGCGGTATCTGATGTCGCGGGTTCCCGGCCGCGCGGCACCAGTTCGACGATCTTGCCGCCGCGGACCACAACGCCGCGCTCGGCGCCGTCGGCGAAAATAGAGAGCGGATCCTTGATCCATATCGCCTGCGTTTGGTCCATGATCCCACCTGATTTGCGGAAGGCGCCGTTGCGAACTTCCACCTTCACCAATGCAAAGACCATCCCAACGGCATTGGCAATTGGCGCTGGTCTTGCAACACTTCATAATCGGAGATGCATCACCTTGAAAGCGTTAGCGTATCCATGGACCTGAACACTATCCGCGCCGTTGCACGACCGACCACGCGGGACGAATTGCCTGTTTGGACGGCAGACGCTGCCTGGCTTGCCGGCGGGACCTGGTTGTTCTCGGAACCGCAAACCCATCTGACCCGGCTGATCGACCTCACCGGTCTGAAATGGCCGGCGCTGACCGTCAGCGAAACCGGCTTGTCGATTGCCGCCACCTGCACGGTGGCGCAAATCGATGCACTTTCCTGCCCGCCGGAATGGACCGCCTCGCCGCTGATCAACCAATGCTGCCGTGCGTTCCTGGCCTCCTTCAAGATCTGGAAGACCGCGACCGTAGGCGGCAACATCTGCATGTCGCTGCCGGCGGGGCCGATGATCTCTCTGACCGCGGCGCTCGACGGCGTCTGTACGATCTGGCAGGCCGGCGGCGGTGAACGGCAAATTCCGGTGGCGGATTTCGTCACCGGTGACCAGCGTAACGTGCTGGCGCCCGGTGATCTCCTGCGGCAGATCGATATTCCTCTTGCGGCGTTGAAGCGACGCTCCGCGTTCCGTCAGATCTCGCTGACGCCGGTCGGCCGTTCGGCAGCGCTCTTGATCGGCGGCCTGAACAGTGACGGCGGACTGGCGCTGACCGTGACGGCGTCTACCGCGCGGCCCGTTCAGTTTTCCTTTGCGGGTGTTCCAGCAGCAAAGGACCTGCGCGATGCGATCCTGCAGCGTATCCCCGACGGCCTTTATCACACCGACGTCCACGGCAAGCCGATGTGGCGCAAGGCAATGACGCTGCGGCTGGCCGAAGAAATCCGCGGCGAATTGCAGGCGGTGCCAAGAGTGACGCCATGAGCATCGAGATCAATGGCAAATCATTCTCGGAATCCCCACAGCCCGGACAATGCCTGCGCACTTTCCTGCGCGAGCTCGGGCATTTCGGCGTCAAGAAGGGTTGCGATGCCGGCGACTGCGGCGCCTGCACCGTGCTGCTCGATGGCGAGCCGGTGCATAGCTGCCTGATCCCGGCGTTCCGCGCCGCCGGTCACGCCGTCACCACGATCGAAGGCCTTGCGCCTGACGACGGCATTCACCCGATGCAACAGGCGTTTCTCGATGCGCAGGGGTTTCAATGCGGCTTCTGCACGTCGGGCATGATCCTGACCTGCGCATCGCTGAACCAGGCGCAGCGGCAAGACCTCAGCGCCGCGCTGAAAGGCAATATCTGCCGCTGCACCGGCTACCGCTCGATCGAGGACGCCCTTAACGGCAAAAGCAACATTGAGGATGCCGACGCCGGCGCCGCGTTCGGCCGCAGCCTGCCCGCGCCCGCCGGCCCGCATGTGGTGCGCGGCACGGAACGCTATACGTTCGATGTCGCACTGGGCGGATTGCTGCACGTCAAGATGCTGCGCTCGCCGCATCCGCACGCGAGAATCATTTCGATCGACAAGACTGCGGCGCTCGGCGTCCCCGGCGTGCATACCGTCTTGACGTCAGAAGACGCGCCGGATCGCCTGTTCTCGACGGCGCGCCACGAATGGGACTGGATGGACCCTGATGACACCAAGGTGCTCGACACCGTTGTTCGCTTCGTCGGCCAGAAGGTCGCCGCCGTGATCGCCGACACCGAAGCCGCCGCCGAGGAAGGCTGCCGGCGGCTCAAGGTCGAATATGAAATCCTGCCTGACGTAATCGATCCCGCCGCCGCGATTGCCGCTGATGCGCCCGTGCTGCACGGCGACAAGACGAAAGAAAACCGTGTCGCCAACGCTGCCCGCAATATAGTGGCCGAAATCCATGGCGAATTTGGCGATGTCGCAGCCGCGCTGGCGCAGGCCGCCGTCACCTATCAAGGCACGTTCACAACGCAGCGGGTCCAGCACGCCGCGCTGGAAACCCATGGCGGCCTCGCCTGGGTCGACGCCGACGGAATTTTGAACGTCCGCTCCAGCACGCAAGTGCCGTTCCTGACCCGGCGCACGCTCGCCGACCTGTTTGATTTGCCGCCGGACAAGGTGCGGGTGTTCTGTGAGCGCGTCGGCGGCGGTTTCGGCGGCAAGCAGGAAATGTTCGTCGAGGACATCCTGGCGCTGGCGGCGCTGAAGACCGGCCGCGCCGTCAAATTCGAACTGACGCGGGAGGAGCAGTTCGTCGCGACCTCGACGCGGCATCCGATGCTGGTCACCGTCAAAGCGGGCGCCGACAGCGACGGCAAGCTCACGGCGCTGCAGCTCGACGTGCTCTCCAACACCGGGGCCTATGGCAACCACGCCGGGCCGGTGCTGTTTCATTCGGTCGGCGAATCCCTCGGCGTCTATCATTGTCCGAACAAGAAGGTCGACGGCATCGCCGCCTATACCAACACCGTGCCTTCAGGCGCGTTTCGCGGCTATGGCCTGCCGCAAACCCTGATCGCGGTCGAAGCCGCGATCGACGAGCTGGCGAAGCAGCTCGGCATCAGCCCGTTCGAGATGCGCCGCCGCAATGTGGTGAAACCCGGCGATCCCATGCGTTCGCCGCCGGAATCCAAGTATCACGACGTGCTCTACGGCAGTTACGGCCTCGACCAGTGCCTCGACCTGGTCGAGCGCGCGATGGCGGCGGAGGCGCCGACGCCCGATCTGTCAGCGGACTGGCTGACCGGCGACGGCATCGCGCTGACCATGATCGACACCGTGCCGCCGGCCGGGCATTTCGCCGATTGCAGCATCTCGTTGCGCGACGACGGCGGCTTCGACCTCACGGTCGGCACCGCGGAATTCGGCAACGGCACCAGCACCGTGCATCGCCAGATCGCCGCATCCGCGCTCGCAACCACCGTCGATCGCATTTCCTTGCGCCAGTCCGACACCGCGCATGGCGGCCACGACACCGGCGCCTATGGCAGCGCCGGCATCTTTGTCGCGGGGAACGCAACGCTGGCGGCAGCGGCGGCGCTGGCGGATCAGTTGAAACAATTCGCGGCGTCGATGCTGGGCGAAAACCCTGATGCCTGCGCGCTGGACAACCACGCCGCGGTCTGCGCCGGACGCCGCACGCCCTACGCCATGCTCGCCGCTTCAGCGCAATCGCTCGGCAAGGTGCTGAGCGCCAGCGGGAATTCATCAGGCACGCCGCGCTCGATCGCTTTCAACGTGCAGGGCTTTCGCGTCGCGGTGAACAAATTCACCGGCGAACTCAAGATCCTGAAAAGCGTGCAGGCCGCCGACGCCGGCCGCGTCGCCAATCCCTTGCAGTGCCGCGGCCAGATCGAAGGCGGTGTCGCGCAATCGCTGGGCGCTGCGCTCTATGAGGAGATGGTGATCGACGAAGGCGGCCGCGTCATCAATCCCAAGTTCCGCGACTATCATCTGCCGTCGTTCGCCGACGTCCCCCGCACTGACGTGCTGTTCGCCGACACGTCGGACGCGCTGGGGCCGATGGGCGCCAAATCGATGAGCGAGAGCCCGTACAACCCGGTCGCCGCCGCGCTCGGCAACGCCATCGCCGATGCCACCGGCATCCGCTTCACGGCGACGCCGTTCAAGCCGGACCGGCTGTGGCCGGCGTTGCATGAGAAGTTTGGGTCCGGGTGAAGGGGCGCCTGTCAGCCCTGCGCGAATGACGTAAACTTGGCTGGGCGCCCGCGGATGGGCATATCTGCCCTACGCGCATTCGCGGAATAGTGATCCGCCGGCAGCACGCTTTTTCAGCGGCAATGCCTAGATGGCCCCTTAGAACAATCCGGAGACAGCGCCCGAAGGCAGCACGCGCCGCCGCAAACTATTGCGCAGAAAGCGATAATGGAGAATGACCATGACTGGACCCGGGACGCTGGTCGGGGCAGCGCTGATGTCGATCGTTCTGGCGACATCTGCGCTGGCGCAGGAGCCGGCAGCTTATGCGGCACAGAATCCGGATCGGGATGTGCTGAATGGCGGCGTGCTCACGCCTGCGGGCAGACTGGCGCGGGAGCAACCTGGTGATGCCGCTGCCGCGCTCTATGCGCTGAACAAAGCCAACGCGGGATTGGGCAGCGCTGCGCCATCAACCGGGGTCCAACGCCATCGACGTCGTTCGTTGCAGTGAAACGATGGCATGATAAATCAGTACGCGGGAGGATACGGCCGACGAGACGACCCGCGGGGCATTTGCGCGTTCGCAAAATAGGGATTGGCGAGGCACTGGGCGGAGAGACCCGACGCCGTCGCGGCGCACTGCTCCATCGACGTAAAGCGGCAATCGATGTCGCTTCCTCCCCAGCGGTAGTTCTGGATGCAGATCGGATAATTGCCGCCATACGTCTGGGCCGGAGCCGGCGCAGAC
Source organism: Bradyrhizobium sp. AUGA SZCCT0177 (assembly GCF_018130125.1). NCBI lineage: Bacteria > Pseudomonadati > Pseudomonadota > Alphaproteobacteria > Hyphomicrobiales > Nitrobacteraceae > Bradyrhizobium > Bradyrhizobium sp. AUGA SZCCT0177. Next base: position 20,388 of record NZ_JAFCMA010000025.1, read on the forward strand.
GTCAGAACAGTGACGGCCGTCAATATCATCAAAGCCGGAATGCGCATCGGGACCTCCATCGGGATTGACGTCACAGCATCAACCTACCAACCAGACAAGCCATACTGCCGGCAGTCAATTCACATTCACGCGCGGGTCCGCGAAAGCGCCCTGCGTCGAATTCAGATGCCCACCATTCAGGGTTATTGAGATAGTTGCTCGGCACGGCGCAAGCGCGCCTTTAGCTATCTTTCGCAACTATCTCGCTGATGGCGGTGGCGCCGGAATAAGCCCATAGCGGAGCATCGTTGCCTTCATTTTTGCCGGATCGGGCGCGCCACCAACCAGCAGCGCGGACATCTCCTTGAAGTAAGACGGCCCCAGCACACCGGGGGTAAGCGTGCAGAGACAAACTGCCGGCCCGGCGGTGTTATTTGTAAAACCGTGGACGACGCCGCGCTTGATGAAGACACTTTTGCCGGGCGCTACATCGATGTCTTGGCCATCGATGCGCCAGGTTGTCGTTCCCGTCAGGCCATAGATGATTTCGTCCCAGTTCTCGTGATAATGCGGCACCGGCATGCGGGCATTCGGCTGCAGCGTCATCTCGAACATATCAAGACTGCCTCCGGTGTCATCCTTGGTGTGCAAGAACCTGAGCTGCAGCGTGCCCATATTGATCAATTCCGGCATTTGTTCCTCTTTTCGTGAGAACCTTGGGTAAGTCTCGTGCCCCGGACGCAACGTACTGGACGATGCTTCGCATCGCCAGGAACACGTTGCACCGCGTCCGGGACACGACAGAATTATCCCCGACCCACCGTGCACTCGATCTGGCCGTGCGGCTCGTCGGTCGGCAGGAATACGTCGTTGTTGTTATCGAGCCCGAACGCCGAGAGGTTCATCGGGATGAAGTGCATGTTCGGGCAGGCCATGCTGATCTCGGAAATCTCCGGCACCGTTGCCAGCGCCGCCTCGCCCATCCGGTAGAGGCTGTCCTGCACGCTCTTGCTGTAGGTCATCGAGAACACTTCGAGCACGGTGTCGAGGACCTTCCTGTTGGTCGCGGGATAGCTCAAAGGCTTGCCCGACCATTTCCACGACGCCACCATGCTGGTCGCGCACAGCCGGTCGGCGGTCGGGGGGATCGTGGTGTAGGCGTCCTTGACGTAATTCTCCCAGCCCGACTGCGTCGACTTCAGGAAGGCAAAGCCGTCGATGCCTGATGACATCGTGGTGACACCGCCGCGGACAGAAGAGAGTTCAACGGTGGGCTTGCCGTTGCTGTCGAGCACGAAACTATGCGGATGCGGCTTGCCGTCGAAACTGAGCCGGCTCCATTTGGTCTCGTGCACGGTCAGCGCGACGGAGGCGATCTGCGGATAGGTGTCGAGATATTTTGTCGCCAGCACCTGGCAAAATTCCTCGGTGCACAGGCCGGTGTTTTCGCGCGCGATGACGTTGACGACGTTCTTGATGGTGTCGGTCGAAACCGAAGTCGAATTGTCGCCATGGGTATAGGCAGGCGCAAAGTCGCCCTCGACCATCGCTTTGACGTTGAGCTGGCTGACCTCGTGACGGTCGCCGTCGCGATGGAGGCGCATCACGCGGACGCGGCCCTTCCCGTATCTGTTCCTGATCAGCGGCACGTGGAAGCCTCCAGTTCAGCCAGCAATCTTGCGGGACTATAGTCGCCCGATATGATCCAATATTGAGCAACGTTCGTGCCATTGAGCAAGTGCCGGGACTGGCTTCCGGGGGCAAGCTTTGGCACGGGCCTTGTAACGGTTCGCATGGGCCGGCGTGCCCGCGCCAGGGGAGCCATTCATGACCACGACCACCGAAATCCATCCGGTCGACCAGACGCTGCCGGCGCCACGGTTGCTGGCGCTTGGCCTGCAGCACGTGCTTGTCATGTATGCCGGCGCTGTCGCGGTACCCTTGATCATCGGCCGGGCGTTGAAACTGCCGCCGGAAGACGTCGCCTTCCTGATCTCGGCCGATCTGTTCGCCTGCGGGCTGGCGACCCTGGTGCAATGTATCGGCTTCCCCGGGGTCGGTATCCGGCTGCCCGTGATGATGGGGGTCACGTTCGCCTCCGTTGGCCCGATGCTGTCAATGGCCGCGGCGCCCGATATCGGCCTGCTCGGCATCTACGGCTCGGTGATCGCTGCCGGAAGCTTCGGCATCATTGCCGCGCCCTTCATCAGCCGGCTGCTGCCGCTGTTTCCGCCGGTGGTCACCGGAACCATCATCCTGGTGATCGGCATCTCGCTGATGCGCGTCGGGATCAATTGGGCCGGCGGCGGCCTGCCGACCCTGACCAAGGTGATCGACGGCGTCCCCGGCGCTTTCCCCAATCCTAATTATGGCCAGCTTCAAGGGCTTGGCATCGCGCTGTTCGTGCTGCTGGTCATTCTCGCCTTAATCAAATGGGGCACCGGTTTCGTCGCCAACGTGGCCGTGCTGCTCGGCATCGTCGCGGGTGCGGCGCTCGCCAGCGTGCTCGGCGTCATGCATTTCGACAAAGTCACGGCGGCGCAATGGGGCGCGCTGGTGATCCCGTTCCGCTTCGGCATGCCGACATTCCACCTGGTGCCTGTTATCACCATGTGCATCGTGATGATCGTGGTGATGATCGAATCGCTCGGCATGTTCCTGGCGCTCGGCGAGATCACCGGCAAGAAAGTCGATCGCGACGCGCTGACCCGCGGCCTGCGCGCCGACGGCGTCGGCACCTTCCTCGGCGGCATCTTCAACACGTTCCCCTACACATCCTTCTCGCAGAACGTCGGCCTCGTCAGCGTCACCGGCGTGCGCTCGCGCTGGGTCACGATAACAGGCGGCGCCATCATGCTGCTGCTCGGGCTGCTGCCGAAGATGGCCGCATTGGTCGAAGCGGTGCCGCTGGTCGTGCTCGGCGGCGCCGGGCTCGTGATGTTCGGCATGGTGGCCGCGACCGGCGCGCGGATTCTGGCGACCGTCGACTTCAAGAACAACCAGTTCAACCTGTTCGTGGTCGCGATCTCCGTCAGCTTCGGCATGATCCCGCTGGTGGCGCCGAATTTCTTCAAGAACCTGCCGCACGGTCTGCATCCGCTCCTGGAGTCCGGCATCCTTCTTTGTGCGCTGGTCGCGGTCGCGCTGAATGCGTTCTTCAATGGCCTCGGCGGCAAAGCGGCTGCGGAAGCGGATGCCGCGGCCACAGCGTCATCGGCGCAGCATGTGTGAGGACTGATGAGGATGGGTAGAGCGAAGCGAAACCCATCATCTATCCGCAAATCGCAATTGATGGGCTGCGCTCTACCCATCCTACGATTTAGCGAAACCTAACTCCCCCGATACGTCGCGTAGCTCCACGGCGTGACCAGGAGCGGCACGTGGAGATGGCCCTCGGGATCGCTGACCGAGAAACGTAACGGGATCTGGTCGAGAAAAGGCGGATCCGACATCGGCACGCTGCGCGCGGAAAAATATTCGCCGACGCGAAACATCAGCTCATAGCGCCCGATCGGGACCGGGCGGCCGCCGATCAGGGGGTGATCGGTGCGGCCGTCGCTGTTGGTGATCGCGCGCGCCACCACGCGGGCTTCGCCGAGATCGGACAGTTCGGTCAGTACCACCGAAATTCCCGCCGCAGGCTTGCCGCTGTGGGTATCCAGCACGTGGGTCGACAGCCGTCCCTGCACGGCTAGCTTGTCGTCCGCCGTCATCAGCTGGTCGAGACGCAGCGCCGCGATCCGATAAATTTCCGCGATCGAGACCTGCGTTTCGGTTTTGGTATCGTTCGGCAGCCGGCGCTCGAAATCACGCAGGATGGAATCCCGGGTCTGCCGGCGCGCACAGACGATGTAGGGGAAACCGAATTTTGCGCGGTAGGCATTGTTGACGCGCTCGAACGCCTCAAATTCGGCATCCGACAACCGATCGAGGCCGACACTGTTTTGTTCGGCGTTGGATTCGGCCGTGAGCCCCGCGGCGCGCTGGGTCTTGTTGGCGAGATCCGGATGCGCCTTGATCAGCGCCAGGCGAATGTCGGCTGGTGCGCGATCGACCACGGCCTGCATCGCGTCGAACAGCGTTTTCAGGCTGACAAACGGCCGCGCTGCGGCCGCCTGTTCGGCGATCCAGGGTGAATATTCGAAGATATTGCCAAGCGTTTTGACGAACTCGTCCTTGCCAGCGAGATTAAGATCGGAAAGCTTCATCGGCATTCCCCGGCCTATCCGATCTCAGCGGCGCTCTCGGCGAGATGGCTGAGATTGGCGTGAAAATGCTGCGCGATCTGCAACCGCGTCGGCACCCAGACGCCGTCATGCTTCATGACGTAATCGAGGAAGCGCAACAGGGACGCTGCGCGGCCGGGGCGGCCGACGACGCGGCAATGCAGGCCGACCGACATCATCTTCGGCGCGGTCGCGCCCTCGGCATAGAGCACGTCGAAACTGTCCTTCAGATAGGTGAAGAACTCATCGCCGCCGCCAAAGCCTTGCGGGTTCACAAAGCGCATGTCGTTGGCGTCGAGCGTGTAGGGAATGACCAGATGCGGCTGCAATCCGCCTGCCTTGATCCAGTATGGCAGATCGTCGGCATAGGAATCGCTGAGGTAGAGCAGGCCGCCGGCTTCCATCAAAAGCCGCAGCGTATTGATCGAGGAACGTCCGGTGTACCAGCCGAGCGGACGCTCGCCGGTCGCCTCGGTATGAACGCGGATCGCCTCGGCGATTTCCGCCCGCTCTTCGGCCTCCGACATGTCCTTGTGTTCGATCCATTTCAGGCTGTGGCTGGCGATATCCCAGCCGGCCTCCTTCATGGCCGCGACCACTTCGGGATTGCGCTTCAGCGCGGTCGCGACGCCGAACACCGTGGCCGGCATCTTGCGCTCGGTGAACATCCGCCACAGCCGCCAGAAGCCGGCGCGCGAGCCGTATTCGAACATCGATTCGATATTGGCGTGACGTTTGCCGGGCCAGGGCTGCGCGCCCAGCACATCCGACAGGAACGCCTCGGAGGCGCGATCGCCGTGCAGGATGTTGTTCTCGCCGCCCTCTTCGAAATTCACCACGAACTGCACGGCGACCCGCGCATTATCAGGCCAGCGCGGATCGGGCGGATTGCGGCCGTAGCCGCGGAGGTCGCGGGGGTAGCCGGGCTCCGTCACCTAGATTTCCTCGAAGCGGATCTTCTGTGCACCCTTCCACAGTACGGTCTTGCCGAATGCGGTGAGGTTCTCAAGCCCCGAGGTCAGGGTGATGAAGTGGTTGCCGGCGAGCTGGCCCATCTTGCTGGCGAAATGCACGCCGCCATAGGCGAGCAGGATTTCGGTCTCGCTGATGCCGCCGGGATAGAGAATGATCTGCCCCGGCGCGGGATAGCTGGTGTGGTTCTCGTAGGAAACGCCGAAATCGAGATCGCCGAGCGGCATCCAGACCCCCTCGCCGCTCCAGCGGACATGGATCGCCTGGCTCTCGAACGGCATCGCCTTGCGAAAGGCGGCTACCGTCTTTGGCGCCAGTTGCTCTTCGAAACGGGCCTCAAAGGTGAAGTCGCCGGCGCGGACAATTAGTTGGCTCATCGATCTCTTCTCTTGGGTGGGGATAGGGTTCAGCCATATCCATTGCAGCCGGGAAAAGCGGAAGCAAGGACCATTCAACCCGGAAAATGCGGTTTGTTTGGCGCCCTGCCCCTAAAATCAGCCGAAAATGCCGTCGATTGACGTTCGCAACCTCAACCCGCGCGTATCCGATAGCAGAGGCTCCGCTTTTCGCCCGGCGCAATCTGCATCAATCCGGGCTTGCCGGTGAATTCGCCGTCGAACTCCGACGGGCTGGCGAATCCATGCCAGGGTTCGATGCAGAGAAACGCCGCGCCATCAGGTTTCGACCAGACGCCGAGCTCGCAAAATCCTTCCCAGGACATCTCGATCGAAGGCCCACGATCCGCCGCATAGCAAACCGATCCGCTCGCGAGCTGGTCGATGATAACCGCATCGTCTTCGAACAGCCGCTCCGAAAGGGGGAGGCTGTTGCCGCGAACCGGCGACGGTTCGGCCTTGGCGCGCATCAGGCCGCCTGCCAGCCTGCGGATCGGCGCGGGCTCTTCGTCCGCGAAGGTAAGCGCGTAGGCTTCCTTTTCCAACCCCGGCAGCAATGGCCAGTTGAACGCCGGATGGGCGCCGATCGAAGCCGGCAAAGTCTCGTTGCCGGTGTTGGTGATGTCGAACGCCAGTTTCAGGCCGGCATTTTCAACGCTGTAGGTAACCTCGAGCCGGAACGCGAAGGGATAGCGGGCGCGCGTCGCCTCGCTGTCGACAAGCACCAGTTTGCAGGACGTCGCTCCCTGCTCCACCCACTCGAACCGGTGATCCCTGGCAAAGCCATGCTGGGTCATCGGATAGGTTTTGCCACGGTGGCGCAGTTGATCATTCTTAAGGCGGCCGACGATCGGAAATAACAACGGCGAGTGGCGCGGCCATGCCGGCCCCGCCTGCCAAAGCAGCTCTATCCCTTCACTTCTCAGCGAGCACAGTTCGGCGCCATCGGCCTTGATGGTCGCCTCGATCGCGCCGCTGCGAAGCGAATGCTTGTCCATGCTCATACTTCACCACGCGAGGTGCCCCTGCCCCTCTCATAAGTCATGGCATTGCCCCCAGCAACGGCGATGCCCTGGCGGCGTCATTTCCTGATGGCATGGTTGCAAGGCTGACACAGCTTCCGGCCCCTGAAGCGCTTGATTTCCCCTGTTGTTGCGCGTTTCATTCGGACAACGAACAAATACCCCGGGGAAACAGCCATGCCAGCGAAAATCATCGGTATGATCGGCACCCAGCAGGAGGGCGTCGCGGTTCACCTGATCAAGGGCCAGATATCGCGCGAATGGGTGATCGATTTCACCCGCCTGCATGAGCAGTGGAACTATGATTCCGTGCTGGTCGGATATTACGCCTCGGCCGCCGAAGGTTTTGCGATCGCGCTGTATGCCGCTGATCATACCGAGCGAATAAAATTCCTGATCGCGCATCGCCCGGGCTCGGTGGCACCGGCGCTGGCGGCACGGCAGATCGCGACCTTCGACCAGCTGACGCAGGGACGGATGTGGCTGCACGTCATCGCCGGCACCAGCGACCAGGACCAGGCCAGCGAAGGCGACTTCCTGCCCAAGAACGATCGCTACCGCCGCGCCGGCGAGTATCTCGACGTCATGCGCCGGATCTGGACCAGCGACAGCCCGTTCAACCACCAGGGTGAATTCTATCGCATCGAGGGCGCGTACAGCGATATAAAACCGTTTCAGCAGCCCTATCCCCGTCTGTTCTTCGGCGGCTCCTCGGAAGGCGCGCTGGAAATGGGCGCCGCGCATTGCGATGTGTTCGCTATCTTCGGCGAGCCGCTCGCCGAGACGCGCGCCCGCGTCGATGATTTCCGCCGTCGCGCCGCCGCGTTTGGACGGCGCGCCGATTTCAACATGTCGCTGCGCCCGATCATGGCGGAAACCGAGGGCGCAGCCTGGGACAAGGCGCATGCGCTGCTGGCTGATGTCGAACGCAAAACGGGCGAAGCGCCGAAGCCGAGCAACCATTCCAGCGAACGCCTGCTGGGCTATGCCGCGCGCGCCGACGTGCATGATGAGCGCTTATGGATGGGGATCGCGCGCGCCACCGGCGCGCCCGGCAATACGTCCTGCCTGGTGGGAACGCCCGAGCAGATCGCGGCTGCGGTGCTCAGGTATTACCGGCTCGGCATCCATTCGTTCCTGCTGCGCGGATTTGAGAATCCGTATGACACGATGGCGATCGGCCGCGACCTCATTCCCCTGATCAAGGCCGGTGCGGAGCAGATCGACCGGCAGGCCGAGGCGGCCGAGTAGCGTTGGCCCTCAGAATCTGCAAACACATCAAGATGCCGGGTCACAGCACGGCGCCGGGGAAGACTTTGGGACCAATTGCATGAAAGCCGTGGTGGTCGAGAATTACGATTCGATTGACGGCATCTCCATCAAGGAGATGCCGATACCCGATATCCCGCCCGGCGGTGTCCGCGTCAGGATCGGCGCCGCTGCCATCGGCTTCGTCGACGGCTTGAAGGTGCAAGGGCTGTATCAGACCAAGGACCCGCTGCCGTTCGTGCCAGGCACGGAATTCGCTGGCGTGGTCGACGCTGCCGCAGGCGACGTCGCCGCGTTCAAGCCGGGCATGCCCGTGGTTGGCATGGTCAGATCCGGTGCGCTCGCCGAATACATTTGCGTGCCGTCAGCGACGCTGAAGCATTTGCCGCCAAAGATTGCCTTCGAGGCCGGAGCGTCTTTTCAGGCCAATTACCTGACCGGACTTTACGCACTGGATGCGCGCGCCGAACTGCGCAAGGGCGAAACGCTGCTGGTGCTGGGCGCCGCGGGCGGCGTCGGCATCGCGGCGGTGCAACTTGGCAAGCTGATGGGCGCGAAGGTCATCGCCGCGGCTTCGACGCAAGAGAAACGCGAATTCGCCGCAGGTTACGGCGCCGATGAAACCATCGACTACACCAAGGCGGACTGGCGCGACACCCTGAAGACGCTGACCGGCGGCAACGGTCCGGATGTTATTTTCGACCCTGTTGGCGGCGAGGTGGCGCTGCAGGCGTTTCGCTCGATCGCCTGGCGCGGACGGCACCTGGTGGTCGGATTTGCCTCCGGCACCATTCCGGCCCTGGCCTTCAATCTGCCGCTGCTCAAGGGCGGCGCCCTGCTCGGCGTCGATCTGGCGCAAATCCAGAAGCGCGAGCCGGAAACCCATACCCGCCTGATCGCACAATTGTTCGAATGGCTCGCCTCGGGCCAGTTGAGTCCCGTGGTCGGCAAGGTCGTTCCGTTCGAGAATTTTCGCGAGGCGTTCAAGACCATGCAGTCGCGATCCGCGCTCGGTAAAATGATCGTCAAATTCGCCTGAGGACAGCAACATGCCCCAAGACAAGGCCGCCGACGGAACCGGGCGTCGCCTGATGCATACGCGAACGGTCGAATGCAACGGCTACATCAGGGACGACGGGCTCTGGGAAGTCGAGGCGCGGCTGGTCGATACAAAGCCGTTCACGCAGGCCGCCGACCACTATCGCGAGGAACTGAAGCCCGGCGATCCCGTGCACGATATCCGCCTGCGGCTAGCGATCGACGACACCATGAGGATCCACGAGGCCGAAGCCACCATGCAGGCGACACCCTATCCCACCTGCATCGACGTCGAGCCGATCCTGCAGCGGCTGGTCGGCGAGAGCATCGGCAAGGGCTGGCGCGAGGTGGTCCGCCGCAAGATCGGCCGGCTCGAGGGCTGCACCCATCTGTCGGAGCTATTGGGCCCGGCCGTGACCACGCTGTTTCAGACCATGTCGTACGGCAAGGATCCGGAAGGCCGCGATTCGATGGACGAGCAGCGCAACTCCGGTGAACGGCCGTTCTTCATCGGCGGCTGCTATTCCTGGCGCACCGACGGCCCCATCGTCGCCGACAAGTTCCCGCAATTTGCGACCAAGCCGGCCCCGCGGGATTAGGCGTGGCACCGCGTCCAAGCCCATCCGCGCATGCGACGATCCGGCGCGGGCCTGATCACGAAGTTGCAATCGCCGGCTATGCTGCCTTGTGAAACCACGCGCTTGACATCGCCCTAACCTATGGTTGTCTTTCCTCCGAGATAAGTCTCTTTCATTTTGTGAAGTCGCGAACGGCAATCTGACCGGACATCGCGCTTGAAGCAAAGCGCCTGTTCCGGCCGTTTCTCGCTCCTGGCGCGCGGGGGATCTCATGTCGAAGCGTTTTGGAGTTGGATTGCTGGCCGCCTGCGTGACGGCAGTTGTGCTTCCGGTGCTGATCGTACTCGTTGACATGATTTTCCTTCACCAGACGATGGTCAACTCCATCTACAAGAACGTCGATGACGTTTCCGACAGCGAGATGCCACCCACCGTTGCTTCCTTCCAATCCGGCCCCGACGTCGTCAGCACCATCGGCGGCAGCGGCGAAGGATTGAACTGCAGCCTCCCTGCCCTGACGAACATTTTCTTCGACCATCGCGCAGACGATAAAGGCAGACGCCATCTCGTGTTGCAAAGGTTCCGGCAGGCGTGCGTGTTTCACGATCTGTGCTATCGCCATGGCCTGGCCACCTACGGCTATAACCAGAACGACTGCGATCGCATCATGCAGAATGCGGCTTTCCGGCTCTGCCTCTATATCCGGAACGGCGACGATGCGGATCAGGCGGCACGTTGCGAGACCGATTCAAAAATGGTTCTGGCGGGCGTGAGCATCGGCGGCGCCGACGCCTATCGCGCCTGGGACCGGTCGACCTACTTCGAATTCGATTCGGATCCCTGGCGTTCCAGCGGATTCCTGGTCAGCCGGGTGGTCGATCATCCCTTTAAATCCATCGATCGGGAGAAGTACCACGACGAGCCCGATCAAGTCATTCTGACATTCGAGAATAAACGATCAAACCTTACGGTGACCTGTGTCACCTGCAAGGACGTACCGGTCTTTCAAACCACCGAACGCCGGAGCGACGTCAGCGCGGAACTCCGATCGGTCGGGATCGATCGGCTTCCCGACGCCTTGCTCAGGCGCGAAGATCAAATTCTATCCAACACCAGTCCGGTTTGGCTGCCGCCGCGACGTCATCACGCCGCACCGCATCTGCTGGTCGATGGTGCGGGCAAGAATCATCTGATCTGGGTGACGCGGAACAATCCGGGAGACACCATCTCCTGCCTGGTCCTGGCGGATGCCGCGAAGCTGTTGACCCACACATTGCCAAAGCGTGACCTCTGCTCCGAGGAGGCGGGCTCCCAACTTACAATGGTTGAGGTCGATATGTATGCGAGCTCACCACTTCCAATGGAGATACCAACTGCGAATGGCATTTTCGCAGCCGCGATCAGCGCGAAGCGGGAAGATGATCGCAGCCTGAGCTTCTGTCTGCGGTCCGCGTCCAGGAAGGTCGAGCGAGAAACGGTAAAGAACGACGACCAAGCCGATTGCATTCTCCTCTCCGGACCGGAAGTTTCCGGCGGCGCCGGCCTCGGCGCCTTTCAAAACTTTGCAGTCGTCCGTCCAGGTCAGCAAATCCTGTTCGCGCGTGATATTGCACCATCACCGGCATTGCTTCCGGTCAGACTTCTCCAGAATGCTCTGGGCGTCAAATACTCGTCTAAAGGAACCATGCTGGTTATCGATGTCACCGCGCACTCCCAGGAAAAAAGAGCTTCGGGATCAAGAATCAAGAAGACGGTGAAGTTTGACATCGACGACCGTTTTGATCCGATGATGCCGATCACGCGCAAAAGAGACGATCTCCGCTTCCTCAGTCTGGAGTCTTCGAAGGATGAAGTCGGTGTCCGTATGATTGATTTTGATAAAGAAAGCCCTGCCGTCGGCGATGTGAAGCTCACGATGAATGGAAGTGACGTAAACCTGCACCCATCCTGGGCCTCGCGGCCTGTCCTTGTGCTCGAAACACGCGAGGAGCATTCGAAAACCAAGCTTGTTTTCTCGCGTGCAGAAATTGCGGACGGATCTGCCGGTCCCAATGCCGAATCATTGAGTCTGGAAACGCTGGTATTCGAGCGCGCTGCGGACGGCCCCTCGGACGCGCCTTTCGTGAAGACCGGCGGGGCGGCCTGCACGGTGAAGTACAAGTTCCAATCGCTTCCTGATTACCCCTGCTATCGCCCGTTCGATCCGAAACGCCCGATGCGGGCATCGGCGGCCGCCAGGATGCAGGCATCCCAACTGCTGGTCGGAAAATTCGCAGGTCAGGACGGACACGGCATCGCATTCCCCGATTTCTGCCTGCAGGGGGAACCCATCATCCTGAAGACAAAAGACGGCAGCTTCGCGCCAATGACGAAAACAGTCGGCGAGGAAATCGACAAGACACGCACGGTCACGTGCGATCCGCTCGACTCACACAAGTATGTCAGCGGGCCCATCAAACCTGGCCCTGACGTGACGGTGTCGGCCGCCCACCGGCCGCGGCCTTAGGGCAAACGTTCAGCTCTCGCGCGGACCCGCCTTGACGACCTCCGCATGCGGATCGCCGGCGGGCAGGATGTCCCGGATGTAATCGCGGCCCTTCCATTCCGGCGGCGGCGGAGGCCCCGCGCCTTCGCGGGGAACGTAGGGCGACGGATTGGCGCCGGCGAGGTCCGGCACATAGCGCGGGCAGTTCGGATAGATTTCGCACTCGATCCGCACCACGAGTTGCGCGCCGTAATGCCGGCTGATCGCCGCCGCGTCGTCGAGGATAACAGCACGGCCGTTGATACGCATGCGCCGGCTCTTGCCGTCGAAGCGCACGAACAGCAACCCGACATTCGGATTTCGCGACAAATTGCCGAGCGTCCGGTACATCGAATTGCCGTCATACTCCGGATATTCGATTGTGTTGGGGCCAACGATTTTCACGAAACCGGGATCGCCCGACTTGATGTTGCAGTCGACATAATCCGCAAAGGAAGTACCGATGAAGAAGAACGGCGAACTCTCGATCAACGCCTTCTCGTCATCCCAGAACTCATAATGCTTGCGGTGCCGTTCGATCGCCTCGGCCACACGCCGCCCGTCGAACCGGTCCTGCAGTTCGCTCATTCCCTCGTGATAGAACGCCCGCTGCCACATCGATGTCGCTCCCTCTGTTGCCTGGGAAGTGTAACGCCGATCGCCGCTGGCGGCCAGCCGCGCTGGTGTTCAGGAGTTGCCGCGCGATCGCATGACGCGATCATAGACCGCGAACGCCGCCGCCAGCGCACAGCCGGCGATGATGCCTACCGTAAGGTCCTCGATCAGAGTGAGGCCGAAAGTGGCGAGCAGCACGCCGGCGCCGCGCCAATCGTGCAGCAGATCAAGGAATTCTTCCTTCTCCGCCATGTTCCAGCACACCACGACAAGCACGCCCGCCAGCGCCGACAGCGGGATGAAGCTTGCCAGCGGCGCTGCGACCACCATGAACACAAGCACGAACAGCGCATGCATCATGCCGGAGACCGGGCTGACGGCACCGGCGCGAATATTGGTGGCCGTGCGCGCGATCGTTCCGGTGACGCAGATGCCGCCGAACAGTGCGGAGGCGACGTTGGCGACACCCTGCGCCACGACTTCCATGTTGTAGCGGTGCTTGCGCCCCGTCATGCCATCGGCGACCTTGGCCGAGAGCAGGCTCTCGACCGCACCCAGCAGCGTGAAGGAGAGCGCGGCCGGCAGCACTTCGAGCACGGACGCATACGAGATCGATGGCAACCGCGGTCCCGGCAATCCGTCCGGCAGCTGGCCAAAGCGGCTGCCGATGGTCTCGACCGACAGGCCGAACAGCCATGCCGCCACCGAGGCGAGCGTCACCGCGATCAGCATGCCCGGCCAGTTCAACGCCAGCCGCCGCAGCATTAAGATCAAGGCGACCGAGCCGATGCCGACCGCAAGTGCGGCCGCGCTGATGGTCGGCAGCGCCTGACCGAGTGCCGCAAGCTTGGGCAGCAACGGTCCGGGTTCGGCACCGCCTAATTTCAGGCCGCCGAGATCGCGCAGCTGGCTGGCAAAGATCGTGACCGCGATGCCGCAGGTGAAGCCGACGGTCACGGCGTGCGGAATGTAGCGAATGAGCGCGCCAAGCCGCAGCAGGCCGATCAGGGCCAGCATGAACCCGGAGAGGAAGACGGTCAGCAACAGGCCTTCCAGGCCGAATTTGGTGACGGTGGCCGCGACCAGCACGATGAAAGCGCCGGCCGGGCCGCCGATCTGATAGCGGCTGCCCCCGAGCGCCGAGACTAAAAAGCCGCCGATGACGGCGGCATATAATCCCCGCTCGGGCGAAACGCCCGAGGCGACGGCGATCGCCATCGACAGCGGCAGCGCCACGATCGCAACCGTCAGCGCCGCCAGCATATCGCGGCGGAGGTGGCCAAGATTGTATCCCTCGGCCAGCACGGTAGCGAGTTTCGGACGATAGGTATGGGCCGTAGCGGAGCCGTCAGGCATTGCGGGTAAGCCGATTTGGACTTGGGCATCATAGCCGAGGACCGGATACGGGGCCATGCGCGGAAAATGCGTTTCCTCCGCAACTTTCGTTTGATCCGGATCAAGCGCCGGTCAGCATGCCCCTGCGTCCTTGAGACCGCGATAGGCTGATATCGCGGCGCTCCGCAACCTTTGCCGTTGCCGGCGATAGCCCGGTGGCCAGCGTTGGCCTGGATTATCGCCTTGAGCCGACAGTCCGGGCCTTGCGAAGCGCTTGAGATCGCGAAGATCGCCGAGCGTGCGTTGCAGCTGCTTCGCCGGCTTGTGGACGTGACGGAATTCGCTATCGCCGAACACCGGGACGATGCCCGTCAGCGCCTCCAGCATGTAGCGAAATCGCTTCGCCCTGATCCGCAGCCGGTGACGATCTGATGCGCCGAGGGCTTTGAGCCGCCGGCCTTTGCGGATCAGCCGCCGGCGCCAGCGATTGAGCTCGCGCTTGCAATAGGCCTTCAGCGGTCTTGCGGACTTGCGGCGCAGCATCCGCTCCCAACGCGGGAGCCATGATCCGCCCCCGATCCAGCCGGACATCGCCTCGATCAGGTCATGAAATCGCGGGGAACGCAGGCAGCGAACCATCCGGCGATGATCGCGCGTCTGATGCGCATCGATATCCTCGCCGATCATGCGTTGCGCCCAGTCCCGGTACCGTTCGCGGCGTGCATATTCCACGACCACGTCGCTGTCGCGCGCGGCGCCGAGCGAGCCGTTCAGCCATGCAAGCTCCTTCTTCAGGCGCCGCCATTCCGCATCAACCACGATCGAAGCGAAGAAGAATACGGCGGACCGCAGCCGGGTAATGGCGACACGAATCTGATGCACGGCTTCGGCATCGCCGGCGCAGGCGCTGCTGTGATGCAGCCTGACCTTGCCGACGCAGTCCAGCGCAATTTTCTGGAACGCGGTCGCGCAATCGAACTGCGCCGCCGCAGCGGCCTTGCGCAGGCCCATTTTGGTTTTGCCAGCGTCCTTCATCTGACACGCCCGATGGCGCGCCGAGCGTATAGGCTGCCGCACCGCAAAGGTTTCATCCCCGTCACGCGCTCCGGTCGAACTCGCCTAACATGGCCTGACCCGTCGCACGGCGCCAGCCCGTACGGCCGGCCAAAAGCAGGCCGCGGCTTGCGGAAATGATCACCGCAACCGTCGAGCCGGGATAGAGAGTTTTGTGTCAGGCCAATCAGCAGTTGAGATGCCTTACGTCGTTCGGCCTATCGCTCTTAGTGCCGGCGTGGCGACCAGAACGCCACCGAGTAGATTGCGGCAAATCCGAGAAACGCCGCAGCCCAGGCGATACCGGCAGCCACCAGCAGCGGACCCGTGTGGTCCGTTTCCAGCACGGCGCAGACCCGCGCGAGGGCGGCGATAATCACCGCAGCGTAAATCAGCTGTGTCGCCGGAGACGCTTGGAGCCGCTGTCCGGTATGACCGAGCGTTGCCCGGCTCATCACCGCCAGTGTCATAGTGCCGATCGCTCCTCCCGTCCACGCATGGATTCCAGCGCTCGGCGCCACGAGGTCGAAGGCGCTGAGCGCGGTGAGGATGAATCCCGCCGGGACGAACGCATAGGCAACGTGCAGGATCAGCACCAGCCGGTCGGCGAATGTCCGGTATCCGGTCCAGCGCACAAGCCGGATCAGGTGCATGCCGCCGCAGACCAGCAACAATCCGCCGGTGGTCCGGTCCAGCGGTCGCACAACCCAGAACAGGAGGACGAGCACGCTCAAGGCGATGGTCGCGACATCGAAGCGGCCGAACGGCGCGGGCATCTGGCCGGGAGTTCGTTTTGCCAGCCAGTTGCGGGTGAAGCTTGGAATGATCCTCCCGCCGATCAGCGCAATGAGGCTGATCACCACGGCGATGCCGCCACGGGTGGTGTATTCGGCCAAGCCTTCGAAATGCGCCTCCAGATGAAACGCCAGATTGCCGGCGGCGAGCAGGCTGATGATGGCGACGATCATGAGATTGCCCCACTTCTTGCCCGCAATGATCTCGCGCGCGGCGGAAGCCGCCAGCAGGATGAGAAACACCGAATCGATCGCCGCGGCCGGCGCCCAGCCAATCCAGGCCGAAAAGCTGACGGCAATTCGGCCTGCAACCCAGGTCGAGAACAGCAGGATCAGCGGCCTGCCCTGCAGCGGCAATCTGCCCGTCCAGTTCGGCACCGCTGTGAGCAGAAAACCGGCGACAACGGCCGCGATATATCCGAACAGCATCTCATGGACATGCCAGTCCCGGGGCGCGAACGCCGTGCTGAGCTGCAGCCGACCGTAAAACACCGGCAGCCACATCAGAATGCTGGCACCAGCATAGACGGATCCGAAAAAGAAGAACGGTCGGAAGCCATACGAAAACAAGGCGGGGCCTCGATAATCTCTCAAGCGCGATACTGACATGATTTGGACCCTGCTCTGGCTGTTGCTGGCCGCACCCTAGCCGGCGCGAAGCGCGTCCTCTTTGTCGAGGCGCAAAGACGACGGCCCCGCCCAGGCGTATTCGCAAGAAGGTTCAGCAAAATGGAGATAGACGATGCGAATCTTTGCGCGACTACGGACGGGCTTGGGACTGTTGCCGATCCAGCCTCAGGACGACTCGAAAATCACTCGCGACGGGACAGAAATGGTTGCGACGGCACCATCCAGTTCCCCTACAGCCGAAAGCATGTGCTGCGGCCATTGTTCAGGCAACGCCGAAGGGCACATTTCGGAACTGCCTGGCGCGCGATAAAACAAGGAAAGCGGCCGACAAGGCCGCTTTCCTTTCTTTCATGCCATCAATTTATTTCGCTGCCGTCTTTGTCGCGGCAAGCTTTGCGAACAGCCCGGCAAATACCTGTTTGGCTTTGCCGACCTGAGGCACGGCCTTGGCCTGCTCCTCATTGGCGGGCGTCCCCACCACGATCATCGCCACCATGCCCATGCCGTAATGTGGCGCGCATTTGACGCCATAGATTCCGGCCTGATCGAATTTGGCGGCGACATCCTCACCCATCTTTCCGATGAAGGTGGCCCCGCCGTCCGGCAGCATGCCTTTGATGGTCTCCGCGTTATGCCCCTTGTCGGTCGACACGAACTTGACGGTATCGCCCGGCGCAACCTTTACCAGGGCCGGCTCGAAAACCATCAATCCTTCGGTTCCCTTGTTGAGCATCTTGACTTCGACTTCGGCCGCCGTTGCGCCACCGGCCACCGCCATGGCTGCGGCCACCACGACCATTACCAAATATCTGCGCATCCTGATCTCCTGTCGATCGGTCGGGTCTCCATTCGGACCCCATGCGCGCCTTCTAGTCCCCAATCGCCGGGCGGAACTTGTTTTAGCGCAAGCTCCCAGCCGATTGTCGCGGTATGATGAGGCTGCAGCGCCGGTCACGCCAAATGAAGGCGGCCGATTGCCACCCCTAGTTCTACGTCCGATTTCAGAACGGCATCCGGAACCTCCCATGGCCCCCCTCGACCGTTCAATTGTCGCAAATGTCCCCATCTTCGCCTCCTTGAGCGCCGACGATCTCGACGCCATCCTGTGCGACGCCCGATCGGTCAGATATCCGAAAGACAGCAGCGTATTCGACCAGGGCGGCGAAGCTCATTCGTTCTTCGTTTTGCTGCACGGCCATCTACGGGTTGAAAAGACCACGCCGCAGGGTCAGCAAATCGTGGTTCGCTACGTCTCGGCGGGTGAATTGTTTGGCGTCGCGCAGGCGCTGGCGCTCAAAAATTATCCGGCAACTGCGATTGCGGTCGTCGACAGCGTGGCCTTGTCGTGGCCATCGCCGCTGTGGCCGCAGCTGACCGCGAAGTTCCCGGCGCTGGCGGCAGGCGCGTTGCAGACCGTCGGCAGCAGATTGCAGGATACGCAGGACCGCGTCCTCGAAATGTCCAGCGAACAGGTCGAGCAGCGCGTCGCGCATGCGCTGCTGCGCCTGGCCAAGCAGGCAGGCCGCAAGGTCGAGCATGGCGTCGAGATCGATTTTCCGATCAGCCGGCAGGATGTCGCCGAGATGACCGGCACCACCCTGCACACCGTGAGCCGCATTCTCAGCGCATGGGAGCAACAGGGCCTGGTCGAGGGCGGACGACAGCGCATCGTGCTGCGCGATCCCCACCGACTGTTCGAAATCGCGGAAGGCCAAGGCAAATAAGATCGACCGGTAAGATCGGCAACTAGGACCCGTTCAGGCTTGAACGACGGCGCGCAGTGCCGTCAGGAACGCACCGCCGTCTACCTCGTGCTCGCGGCTGGCTTCGTCAATCGAGTGGAATGTCGCGATCGGGCAGCCGACGCAGCCCATCCTGAAATCCATGAACACCCGTATCGAAGCAGGCCAGCGGTTCATCACCTGGTCGACCGTCATGTCAGGCGTGGGCATGCTCTTTTTCATGCTGCCAGCCTAGGCACCCGACCACTTCTTTCTTTGTTCGGGAGCAAACAGCGGCGCGATTGGTCTTCTTTCCGGAAAGCTTGCGCTGGCGCAAAGAGCGCTTCCGATCCTTGGGGCACAAGGGTGACACGAAATTCAAATGCAGACACCAACAGGAGAGTGTCATGATCACCCGCCGTATCGCATTGCTCGGCGTCGCAGTCGCCGCGCTTGTCGTTGCCGTCCCCGCGCTGGCCGCCGACGATCTCAACCTGCCGCGTCAGGCGGTTGCGCTGGTGGCGCCGCCGTTCGTGCATCCGCACGAACAGGCCACCAAGGAAGGCCCGAAGATCATCGAGTTCAAACTTGTCATCACGGAGAAGGAAGTCGTCATCGACGAGGCCGGCACCAAGTTCCAGGCGATGACCTTCAACGGCTCGATGCCCGGTCCGCTGATGGTCGTCCATGAGGGCGATTACGTCGAGGTGACGCTGGTCAACCCCGAAACCAATGCGATGCCTCATAACATCGACTTCCATGCCGCGACGGGCGCATTGGGCGGCGGCGCTCTGACCCATGTGAACCCCGGCGAACAGGTGGTTCTGCGCTGGAAAGCAACGCGCACCGGAACGTTCATCTATCACTGTGCCCCGGAAGGCATGATTCCCTGGCACGTCGTGTCGGGCATGCACGGCACCGTGATGGTGCTGCCGCGCGACGGCCTGAAAAACCGCGAGGGCAAGGCGCTGCGCTACGACCGCCTCTATTACGTTGGCGAGAACGACCTCTACGTGCCCAAGGACGAGAAGGGAAAATACAAGAGCTACGAAACGGTCGGAGAATCGTTCGCCGACACCACCGAGGTCATGCGCAAGCTGATCCCGACCCACGTCGTCTTCAACGGCAAGGTCGGCGCCCTCACCGGCAAGAATGCGATGACGTCGAAGGTCGGCGAGACCGTCATGATCGTTCATTCGCAGGCCAATCGCGACAGCCGTCCGCATCTGATCGGCGGTCACGGCGATTACGTCTGGGAGACCGGCAAGTTCGTCAACCCGCCGGAGAAGGATCTCGAGACCTGGTTCATTCGTGGCGGCTCAGCAGGAGCGGCGCTCTACACGTTCAGGCAGCCCGGCATCTACGCCTACGTCAACCACAACCTGATCGAGGCCGTCGAACTCGGCGCCACTGCCCACTTCAAGGTCGAGGGCAAATGGAACAACGACCTCATGAAGCAGGTACAGCCTCCCGGCCCGATCCTGCCCGGCAAGTCCAGCGCGGCTGATGCTGTGGTGAAAACCAGATAACGACCTCGCGGCCTGAAGCAATTGCTGCGGGCCGCGGTGACCGGAGGACCGCCCCATGCTGCTCGCCATGAAAATTAAGGCCGCGATAACAGCGGCCGTTCTGGCCAGTCCGATCGCGCTGACGGTCGCCCCTGTTGCCCACCCCGTCGATTCCGCGATCACCGAAATTGCCGCAAAACCGTTTCAGTATCGGCTCGCCGGCGATTTCTCCCGCGACGGCAAACCCGCGCCAGCCCCGCTAGGTGAAGCGCTTCTAGCCGCCAGCATCAAGATCATGAACCGTCAGGTCACCGCGGGCGAATATGCGCGCTGCGCCGATGACGGCCGATGTCCTAAAATCCCGCAAGCCTCCGCGATGGCGGAGCGTCCAATGGTCGGCGTCAGCTGGCGGGATGCAACGGCCTATGCCGAATGGCTGACGAACCAGACCGGGGTCCTGCACCGCCTTCCCACCGACGAGGAATGGGTGTTCGCTGCCGGCCAGAAGGTCCGCGACGAAGCGCTGCCGCTGGTCGACCCGGTCGATCCCGCGCAGGCCTGGATTGCGCGTTACGAGGCGGAAGCCAACCGGGCGCGGCCCGGCGCGCTCGACCCGCAACCGGTCGGCGCCTTCGGTCGCAACGAAAACGGGCTGCTGGATGTCGGCGGCAATATCTGGGAATGGACCAACAGCTGCTTCCTTCGCATGACGCTGGAGCCGACGGGGCCTGCGCGCGTGACCAACACCAATTGCGGCGTTCGCGTCGTGCAGGGCGCCCACCGGACCTATATGACCGACTTCATCCGCGATCCTCGCACCGGCGGCTGCGCCGCCGGCGTGCCACCCGCCAATCTCGGCTTCCGCCTGGTAGTCGAAGACAAAAACTGGCCAGCGCTGCAAAGAATGATCGTCGCGACCTTCACGTCGGGTTAGAACCGCCTACGTCAGGTCATGAATTGTCGCGCCGCGATCAACCCGCGTGCTCGATGGCGCGGATGGCGCCGCGCAGTTCAGCCAGCCCACGCAGCCGGCCGATCGCGGTGTAGCCGGGATTGGTGCGCTTGGTCTCGGCGAGATCGTCGAGCATGCGATGGCCGTGGTCCGGCCGGAATATGATTTTTTCACCTGCCGAACGTTTCCGGTTTTCGCTCAGCAATGCCTTGAGAACAGCGATCATGTCGACGTCGCCATCGAGATGGTCGGATTCGAAGAACGACAGGCAGTCGGCCTCGCGCTTGGTCGCGCGCAGATGCGCAAAGCCGATCCGCGGCGCGAATTGTCTCGCGATCGCCGGCAGATCGTTCTGCGCACGTACGCCGAGCGAGCCGGTGCAAAAGCAGATGCCGTTCGCCTTGGAAGGAACCGCGTCGAACAGCGCCTGGTAGTCTTCCGCCGATGAAGCGATGCGCGGCAGACCGAACAGCGGCCGCGGTGGATCGTCCGGATGCAGCGTCAGCGTCACGCCAAGCTGCTCAGCAACGGGCGTGACGCGCGCGAGAAACTCGATCAGATGCTGGCGCAGCACCGCGGTGGTGATGCCGCTATATTGCTGCAAGCGGTCGCGGAACTGCGGAATGGTCAGGGGATCGGTGGTCGATCCCGGCAAGGCGCTGGCGATGTTGGTGACGAGGACATCGATATCGGCCTGCGTCATCCCGGCGTGAAGCTGCTTGGCACGGGCGCGCGCGCTTTCCGAATATTCCGCCGCCGCTTCCGGGCGCTGCAGGATGTGCAGATCGAACGCCGCGAACCGTTCCTGGTCGAAGCGCATCGCCTTGGCGCCGCTCGGCAGTTCCCATTCCAGATCGGTTCGGCACCAGTCCACGACAGGCATGAAATTGTAGCAGATGATCTTGATCCCGGCGGAGGCCACCGCCTCCAGACTCGCGATCCAGGCCTCGATCGAGCGCGTCGCCCTACCGCCGAGCCGCTTGACGTCGTCGGGGATCGGAATCGATTCCACCACCGACCAGGTCAGCTGCGAACGACCGGGCTGGCTTTTCTCGATGATGTGCTTGCGCTGCTCGACGCCTGATCGCGTCCAGGCTTCGCCGATCGGCACCTGGTGCAGCGCGGTGACCACGTCGGTGGCACCGGCCTGGCGGATATCGTCGAGCGACACCGGATCGTCCGGCCCGTACCACCGCCATCCCTGCAGCATCATGGGAAATCTCCTGAATATCTTCCGGTCACTGTGCCGTCAGCACGACCTTGACGCTCTGCGAGCGGTCGAGCGCGAGGCGAACCGCATCGGGTGCGACCGACAGCGGACGCTCGGCGGTCACCAGCGACAGCACATCGACGCTGCCGTCGGAAATCAGTTCGACCGCGGTCATGAATTCCGGGCCAAAGCGGAACGAGCCGCGCAGGTCGATCTCCTTGGCCATCACGGCGTTCGCCGGCATTGGAATTTGTCCGCCCGGCAGGTTGCCGATCTGGACGACGACGCCGCCACGCCTGACCGCGCCGATCGCGCTGGCAAGGCCGGCCGCCGTGCCGGAAACTTCAAACGCCACGTCGTAGGGCGCCACCGCCTTCAGGGCCTCATCGCCCTTGGAGATGTCGATTACGTGATTGGCGCCGAGCCGCGTGGCGAACGCCAATGGCGCGGCGGCGATATCGACGACGGTCACTTCGGCAATGCCGGCGCGGCGCGCGGCCAGCATCGTCAGCAGCCCAATGGGGCCCGAGCCGAACAGCACCGCGCGTTTTCCGCTGACGTCGCCGGCGCGGGCCACCGCGTGCAGGCAGACTGCCAGCGGCTCGGCCAGCGCCGCCGCCTGGTATGTCACATGGTCTGGAATCCTCACGCACTGCGCCGGGATGGCGTCGAACAGGCTGGAAAAGCCACCCTGCATATGCGGCGTCTTGGAAGCCGAGCCCATGAAGAAGATGTTCTCGCACAGGTTCAACCGGCCCTCGCGGCACGGCGTGCAGTGGCCGCACCAGCGCGACGGATTGACGGCGACGCGATCGCCGGTCTTCAGGCCGGGCGCGCTGCCCGAGATCTCGACGACTTCGCCTGCGATCTCATGGCCGAGCACCAGCGGCGAGGTGACGACGAAATCGCCGGTGCGGGCATGGCGGTAGTAATGCATGTCCGAGCCGCAAATGCCGCCGGCGCCGAAGCGAATCCGCACCATGCCTGACGCCAACGGATCGAGCGGCCGCTCGACCATGCGCAGGTCCTCGGGGCCAAACAGTGTTGCAGCCAAAGCCATCGATGTCATTTTGCAAGTCCCATATATTTTGGCAGCCAGAGCGTCAGCTCCGGGATGTAGGTGATCGCGACGAGCGCCAGCAACAGCGGCACCAGCCAGGGGAGGATCGCCATCGTCGTGCGCTCGACCGAGAGCTTTGCGACGCGGGCGAGAACGAACAGCACCATGCCGAGTGGCGGGTGCAACAGGCCGATCATCAGGTTCAGCGTCATGATCAGCCCGAAATGAATGGGATCGATGCCCAATTTCAGCACGATCGGCAGCAGGATCGGCACCAGAATGGTAATCGCGGCGATGGTGTCGATGAAGCAGCCGACGAACAGGATCAGGATGTTCGCCAGCAGCAGGAACACCCATTTGTTCTGGGTGATCCCGAGCATCGTGTCGGTCAGGATTTGAGCAGCCTGCGACACCGTCAGCAACCAGGCGAAGATCGAGGCCGCCGTGACGATGAACAGCACGGACGCGGTGGTCTCGATGGTGTCGAACGTCGCCTTCGCCACGGTCTGCATCGTCATCGAGCGATAGCGCACCAGCCCCAGGAACAGCGACCAGATCACGGCGGCAACCGCGGCCTCCGTCGGCGTGAACCAGCCCAGCGTCATGCCGCCGATCAGGATGACCGGTGCCATCAGCGCCATCACGGCGGAGAAATCGAAATACCAGTCAATCGCCAGCAACGCCGCAAGGCCGATCCCGACCGCCATGTTGGTCGAGAGCCCGGCAAGCACCAGCAACCACACCCCAAGCGGAAAACACAGGACGACGACGATCTCGAGCCCGGCCGATCCAACCTGCCGCCAGGAGAACGGCGTATCGGCGCCCCAGCCGTTCTTGTGGGCGAAATAGGCCACCGTCGCCATCATCATCAAGGTCATGACGAGGCCGGGAATGAGGCCTGCGAGAAACAGCGCGCCGATCGAGACGTTAGCCATCATGCCGTAGATCACGAACGGCAGCGACGGCGGGATGATCGGCCCGAGAGTAGCCGAGGCCGCGGTCACGCCGACCGAAAATTCCGTCGAATAGCCGTGGTCCTTCATCGCCTTGATTTCGATGGTGCCGAGGCCCGCGGCATCCGCGATCGCGGTGCCGGACATGCCGGAAAAGATCACCGAGCCGACGATGTTGACGTGGCCGAGGCCGCCGCGCATCCAGCCTACCAGCGCGACCGCAAAGCTGTAGATGCGCCCGGTGACGCCGGCGATGTTCATCAGATTGCCGGCGAGAATGAAGAAGGGAACCGCGAGCAGCGGAAAGCTCTCGACACCAGCGATCATGCGCTGCGCCAGCGTCACGTCGGGCGTGATGCCGGTGACGAGAATATACAACAGCGACGACACCGCCATCGCCAGCGCGACGGGAAGGCCGACCAGCATCAACAGCAGAAATGCCCCAAGCAACAGCAGCATGGCGTCAGCCTTCCGTTCCGTCGAACGCGCCGGGGCGCTCCAGTATCGAATAGCCCCGCCGCCAGTTTTCGATCGCGATCTGGATCGAGCGGCCGAACATCAGCACGAAGCCGAGCAACACGGCGTAGTAGACAAAACCTTTTTCAATCTTGATCGTCGTCATCCGCTCTTCGCCGATGATCTGGATGTAGACCCAGACCAGCTTGATCGCATATCCGAAGAACGCGATCCGGATCAGGTCGATCACGGTCGAGAGCGCACGCGCCGCCGCATGCGGCAGATACCGGAACACCAGGTCGACCTGGATGTGCCGCGACAGCCGCACGCACATCGACGAGCCGATAAACACCACGCCGATCAGGCAATAGGTCGCGATCTCCTCGGTCCAGGCATAGCTGTCGTTGAGGACATAGCGGGTGAAGAACTGCAGGAATACGCACAGCGCCATGATCCAGAAGATCGCGAGCGCCAGCCAGTCTTCGAACGCATACCCACTGAGGTCGGCGCCCTTCGGCGCCTCGTCCTCGAACGTATGCGCGATCTCCTCCGCCGTGATCTGCTTGTGCACTTCAGCCGTAGACATGCGTTTAATCCCCAAGTCGCGTCGCGTGATTGACTCACGTCATTCCGGGGCGGCTCGGAGAGCCGAACCCGGAATCTGGAGATCCCGGGTTCGACGCTGACGCGTCGCCCCGGGATGACGACTTCGTCGTCACTTCACCGCCTGGATGCGATCCCAGTCGGCCTTGCGGTAGTCGAAGCTTTCAAAGCTCGTGGTCTTGATCACGGTGTCACGGAACGCGGCCTTGTCGACCTCGGTGACGGTGAGACCCTTCTGCTTGAAGAAATCGACCAGCTTGGCTTCGTTGACCTTGATCTCGCCGGTTGCCTTGGCAGCGGCTTCCTGGGTCACTTCGGTGAAGATCTTGCGATCCTCTTCGCTGAGCTTCTTCCAGAGCCCACCGGAAATGATCGTGTTGAGGTGGTCGACGATGTGACCGGTCAGCACGATGTGCTTCTGCACCTCGTAGAACTTCTTCGCCTCGATGGTGGTGAGCGGATTTTCCTGGGCTTCCACGGTGCCGTTCTGCAACGCCAGGTAAACCTCGGCGAAGGCGATGGGCGCGGTGTTGGCGCCGCAGGCGCGCGGCATCGCCAGATACGCCGGCACGTCGGGCACGCGTATCTTGAGGCCCTTCATGTCCGCGCAGGCCTTGATCGGCCGGTTCGACGAAGTGTGACGCACGCCGTAATAGGTCACCGCCACGATGCGGTGGCCGGTCTTGTCTTCATAGCCCTTGGTGAGGTCCTTGAAGACATCGCTCTTGGTGTAGGCCAGGAGATGATCGGCATCGCGGAAGGTGTAGGGATAATAGGTCACGCCGATCGGCGGGAAGCTCTTGGCGGCGAAGCTGGAGCCGGAGATGATGATGTCGACCGAACCCAGCGAAAGGCCCTGGTTGATGTCGGCTTCCTTGCCGAGCTGCGAGGCCGGATAGACGTCGACCGCATAGCGGCCGTTGGTGCGCTTGCCGATCTCCTGCGCGGCCCACACCGAAGCGGTGTGGAACGGCTCTGACGTCTCATAGACGTGCGCCCATTTGAGTTTGGTCTGCGCCATACCGGCGCTGGTGGCGGCAACAAGCGCGGCAGCGGAAGCCGCCACTACAATCGTCAATTTCTTCAACATGAAATCTCCTCCGTTGTTACATTTGCTTTTCTTACTCAACCGTCTCAGCCATTTGGCCGAACCGTTCGAATACCTGATCAGCCGCTCCTGGCCTGCGCGCGAGGCGATGCGGCTTCGGTTCCAAAATTTTGTGCAAAGCGTTCCTGCGAACGCGCCAGATGCTCGCGCATGGTAAGGCGCGCGGCGTCGGGATCGCGCGCGGCGATGGCATCGCGGATCGCCTGATGCTCACTGAGCGCGGCGCCCCAGGATTCCGGGTTCTCGAAATAATGCGCCAGCTTGGCGAAATAGGGATTGAGCCGCTGGTCGAACAGTTCGCCGACGACGCGAACCAGCACGGCGTTATCGAGACTTCCCGCCACCGCGACATGGAACGCGCGGTCATGGATCATCGAGGCGTCGCCGGGATGTTGCGTATTCGCCATCGCCAGCAGCGAGGCGTCGATGCGCGCGATATCTTCCGGCGTGGCCACCCTCGCCGCCTGCTCGGCGATGGCGCCTTCGATGAATTCGCGGGCGCGCAGCAGCTCGAACGGCCCTTCGATCATTGCGGAGGCCGGCAAAGGCGTGGCAAGCGCGGCCGGGTCGCTGACATAGATTCCGGAGCCGACACGAATGCGAACACGTCCTTCGACTTCGAGCGCGATCAGCGCTTCGCGCACGGTGGGACGGGAGACCTTCAATTGTTCGGCGATATCGCGTTCGGTCGGGAGCCTGGAGCCGACGGCGTATTCGCCGCTGTCGATCAAGGCGCGCAGCTGATCGGCAACCTGGCGGTATAGGCGTCGCGCTTCCACTGCCTCTAACGGCACGCTGGTTTCCTCCGAACGACCTCGTGGATCGATTCTTTTTCTGGCTGGCTTTGGCCAATCGGTTGGCCTTGAGTTCCGGCGCCGATCGGTCAATTGGCCTTACCAATTGACCAAACATTGACCTTACCGGCGCGCTATGTCAAGGCGAATGGCGAAAATTCCGCCATTCCAACCCAAAGGAGGCTGATTTGCGCCTCTCGAACGCCAGCCTTGACCGGCTTCCCGGCCATATCCGCCGCCCCGGTTACGACCGCGGACGCGTCACATCAGGCATCGTCCACCTCGGAATCGGCGCGTTCCACCGCGCGCACCAGGCGGTCGTGATCGACGACCTGCTCGCAAACGGCGCGACGGACTGGGGAATCATCGGCGCCAGCCTTCGAAGTTCGGACACCTACGACGCCCTCGCCCCGCAGGATTGTCTCTATGCGGTTGCCGTTCGCTCCGGCGCGGGCACCGAACACCGGATCATCGGCTCGGTGCTGCAGACGGAAGTCGCCAAGAGCAACCCCGCGCAATTGATCGCGCGCATGGCTGATCCCGCCACGCGCATCGTCTCGCTGACGATCACCGAGAAAGGTTATTGCCACACGCCGCAGACCGGCGAACTCAACGCTGACCATCCCGATATCGTCCACGACCTTGCAAACCCGGATGCACCGCGATCGGCTCCGGGATTCATCGTGGCCGCGTTGGCGCGCCGCCGCGCGGCTGATATCGCGCCCTTCACCGTCCTCTCCTGCGACAATCTTTCGGCCAACGGCCATACCGTGAAACGGATCCTGACGCAGTTCGCTCACCTGCGCTCGCCCGAGCTTGGAAAGTGGATCACCGATCACGTCGCCTGCCCGTCGACGATGGTCGATCGCATCGTGCCCGAAACCACTGACGCCGATCGCGCGTCGGTCTCGTCCGAACTCGGCATGATCGACGCATGGCCCGTGATATCAGAGCCGTTCACGCAATGGATCGTCGAAGACAATTTTCCGGCCGGCCGCCCCGATTTCGCACGCGCCGGCGTGCAGCTCGTCACTGATGTGACACCGTTCGAACACATGAAGCTGCGGCTGCTCAATGCCAGCCATTCGGCGCTGGCCTATCTCGGCTATCTCGCGGGCCATGAGACCATTGCCGCTGCGATGACTGACGATCGCTTTGCGGCGTTCGCCCATGGCGTGATGCAAGAATCCGCCGTGACGCTTTCGATGCCCGAGGGGACTGACCTGGCGGGATACAGCGCCTCGCTTCTCGAGCGCTTTGCCAACCCCGCCCTGCGTCACCGCACCTGGCAGATCGCGATGGACGGATCGCAGAAACTGCCGCAGCGGCTGCTCGGCACCATGCAGGACCGGCTGCGGCAGGGCTTGCCGATCGATACGCATGCGCTCGCCGTCGCAGGCTGGATGCGCTACGTCACGGCCAGCGATGAAAAGGAACAGGCGATCGATGTCCGCGATCCCCTCGCGGCGCACCTGGCCGCGATCGCCAAAAAAGCCGGCCCCGTCGCAGATCGGCTGGCGCCGGCGTTGCTCGACGTTAGTTCGATCTTCGGCGAATTTGGAAACGACCCCCGCCTGCGCGACGCCGTGACGCGCGCGCTGGCACAGCTCTACGAATTGGGCGCCCGTCGGGCGGTGCAGGCCTGGCGGCCGGCATAAACTGATCGGCGAGCGCACCCGATATGAGAAAGGCGGCCCGAAGGTCGCCTTTCAATCCGAATACCGTCAGTCGATTTCCTCGATCACCATTCGCTCGCCCGGATCGACAAGATAGGCCGGTTTTCGCGATGAATGTACCGATACTCGCGCAGCGCGGGGCGTCCGGGGTAAACGCGCCCGAGGCTGCCGGGTTCCTATTTCCGCAGCGCCCAACGTCCGTGGCCGGGAACATTCCAAATCCGGGAACATTCGGTAAGCGGTGGGGTTGGTGGTCATCGACCTGAAGGAGTTCAGTCATGAAGAAATTTATCGTAGTGCTCGCGATTGGCGCCGGCACGCTGCTCGCTACCGGCGCAACAGCCGCACCGCTCTCGAATGGCATTACCGTGATGCCGGATAACGGCATCGAACATGTCAGAATGGTCTGCGACGAATATGGCCAATGCTACCGTACTCGTGGCGGCCGCCGCGTCGTCGTTGAGCGGGAATACGGCGACAGCTACAATTATTACGCTCCGCGCGAGCGATACATTGAACGCCGCGGCTATTACAATGACGGCCCGAGCGTCGGTATCGGCGTGGGACCGGGCGGAGTCGGTGTTGGATTTGGCGTAGGACCGCGCTGGTAGGATTTCAATTTCGCAAGTCGAGGCCGCAGAGAAATCTGCGGCCTTCGGCGCGCTCGGCCTCCGCTTGAGGGTTTGTAGATGGACGAAAACAAATTCGCCGCACTGCTCGGTCACGCAGCGCTGAAGGTGTGGCCGGAGCTGTCGCGCGACGCCCAGGAAATGTTGTTTGCGGCTGCCGTCGATGACGGCGTCATTGCAAATACGCTCGCAACCTACCTGCACGATCATCATCCCCGGACTGTCCATCCGCCAAAGCCGACGGCGCTGGCCTGATTCTGATCTGCATGGCGGCAGAATTTTACAACCGCCGTAGAACTATTCGAAAACTCTGCTCGCCTGACGCTGACGCTCGCCAGATTGCAAGCACCAAGATTGCAAATCTGGCGCGGGCTACGGGAGCGACTTCGCTTCCTCTCGCAGCGCACACCGCTGATAATACTTTCAGAAGACACAACCCTGTGTTTCAATCGGTCCTGCGGAAACCGCAACCGAGTGCGTCCGCAGGCCGGCTCCTGCCCAGATCGCGAGTCCCGGCCAGCACAACGCACGGTCTCAAAACCATAACAACGGAGGAAATCCATGGACATCGATCGTCGTCAGCTTGCGTTACCGGTACTCGCCATCGGACTTCTCGGCGTGATGCCAGCCTTCGCCGGCGCCGATGAAGATGCGGTCGCCAAGAACCTTGAGGCCTTCCGCACCGCGCAGGCCGCCGCCAACGCCGAGGGGCTCGCCGCGCTTTGCGCAGCCGAACTCAGCTACAGCCACTCGGATGGCCGGGTCGAGGACAAGGCGGCCTTCATCGCCGGCGCGACCAGCGGAAAATCGAAGTGGCTGTCGCTGACCTATAAAGACCCCGCGATCCGCGTCGTCGGCCCGGCCGCGATCGTCCGGTTCCACTGGCTCGGCGAGCAGGAAGCCGTCGCCGACGGCAAGAAGAGCGCCACCAACCTCCACATTCTGATGAACTGGCAGAAGCAGGGATCGGACTGGAAACTGCTGTCGCGCTCGGCGACCAAGCTCGGATAGCAGCCGCGGATTGCAGCGCTCAAGCCAGCGCGCCGGATCATCGGTGCGCTGGCTGACGCCTCCCGATGGATCGCGCCAGTCTCCCTTGCCAGCGGCGCCTCTTCATAAAGCCACGGCACCAAACTGGCGCAGACAGAAAGTCGAACTATATCAGGGATCGTTGTTTCCATATCAATCACTCCCGACGCCCCCTTGATCAAACCAGT
The DNA here is from genome assembly GCF_018130125.1 of Bradyrhizobium sp. AUGA SZCCT0177. NCBI lineage: Bacteria > Pseudomonadati > Pseudomonadota > Alphaproteobacteria > Hyphomicrobiales > Nitrobacteraceae > Bradyrhizobium > Bradyrhizobium sp. AUGA SZCCT0177. Next base: position 50,705 of record NZ_JAFCMA010000025.1, read on the forward strand.
CATCATCTTTCTGTCGTTGGTTTTTTTCCCGATCGGTGTATCGGCGGCCCGCTATTGGTCCGATGACCCGCGTGGAAGCTGGCAGACGGCGGACCGCTCCAGCGCCGGGCTTTTGCCCGAGGCATCCCGCCATCCCGATGCGGTCATTCGCATTTATGGCGCGCGCACGCTGCGATGGAAGGCGATCTTCGCGATCCACACCTGGATCGTTATCAAGGAGCAGAACGCCGCGACCTATACCCGCTATGACTACACCGCCTGGGGCGAGCCGATCCGCACCAACGGCTTCGCGGCCGATGCGCGCTGGTTCGGCGCCACCCCTGAAAACATCGTCGCGGTCGATGGCGAGGAAGCAAGTCGCCTCATCCCCAAGATCCGTCACGTCGTCGAAAATTATCGATTCCGGGCCTACGGCGACTACAGCCCGTGGCCGGGTCCGAACTCCAACACCTTCGTGCAGGCCGTCCTCAATGCGGTCCCCGAACTGATGGCTGTGCTGCCGCCCACCGCGATCGGAAAAGACTATCCCTACGAGGGCAAGTCATTCGGACTGACGGCTTCCGGTACCGGCGTTTTTGCGTCGCTCGGAGGTTATCTCGGCCTCACCATCGGATGGGTCGAGGGTTTCGAAATCAACTTCCTCGGCGCGGTGCTGGGATTCGATGTTCGCCGGCCGGCGCTGAAATTTCCGGGCATCGGCCGATTGGGAATGACGGCCGGAATTTAACCCGCCGTTAACCTTGTGCCGAATTGTCGCTCACCCGATGCGGCAAAAATTGATGCCTGATGCGCGCTTTTTGACCTCGCATTTGTGCGCTGCAATATCTATGTAGGAATCAGGAAGGAAATTCGCCCCAAGGACAACTCCGAAAAGGAGCCATCTAATGGCGAATGTTCTAACCACTGGGGCCTGGCTTTCTGCCCCGACCAAAAAACCCTCATTTCTTGCAAGATTATTGCGCGTCCGTATCGAATCCAATGAGCGGCGGGCTGCCCACATTGTTGAGACATACGTTGCCGCCCACGGGCTGCAAAACCTGTCTGATGATGCCGAGCGCCAGATTGATCGCTTGTTCTCCAGGGCGGGCCGATAGCCATGGTCACACTCATCATCATGCAGGTCGCAACCAGGCTCGCTCGTTTTGGCAAACAGGCTCGTGAGACGTGGCGCGAAACCCAGCGCCTCCGTCGCAGCCTCGCCGGCCCAGCGGAAGAATAGCTGTACCCCGCACGGTCCCCCTCGTTTCACTGGTCAGCCGGTGAAACGAAAGGGAAATGCCCGCGTCAGCCTTTGAGCGCGGTGACCACGACCTCAATCAATGCGCCGCCACCGAGATCGGCCACGCCGACGGTGGCGCGTGCCGGCAAATTGTCGCCGAAGAATTCGGTCCAGGCCGCGTCCATCTCCTTTTTCCCGGAGAGATCCGTCACAAAGATCGAGGCGCTGACGACGCGCGATCGATCCGTGCCCGCCTCTTTCAGATAGCCCGCGATCTTGCCGAGGATGTTGCGGGTCTGCTCGCCCATCGAGACGCTGGTGTCGTCAGCGATCGTGCCGCCGACAAAGACAAAACCGTTGGCTTCGACCGCGCGGTGCATGATCGGGGTGCGGATGTTGCGGATGATGTTCATGATGTCCTCATCTTGGTTCTAGGGTGTGGAAGAATGAAAGCGGTCGATGCCGAGATCGCCGATCCGGGTCTGGGTGCCGCCGCTCGCGATCAGCTCCGTCATTACGGCGCCGGCGCCGGGGCCGAGCTGGAAGCCGTGCAGCGAAAAGCCGAACTGGTGATAGAGCCCTGCATGGCGGGCACTCGGGCCGAAGACGGGCAGTTCGTCTTTTGTGCGAGCCTCGATGCCGGCCCAGGCGCGCACGATGGTGGCACTGCGCATCACGGGAAACAGTTCGAACACGGTGCGGGCGCTGATGGCGAGGCTGCGCCAGTCCAGCACCGTCTCGTTGCGGTCCTGGTCCGGCGTCGCCAGATGACCGCCGCCGATCAGCACCGTGCCGTTGGCGAACTGTTTGAAGGACAGCTTGCGGCCGCGCAGGATCACCACGGGATCTATGAAATGCGGCACGCGGGAGGTGATCATCAGCATCGGCGCCACGGTCTCGACCGGCACCGGCTCGCCAAGATCAGCGGCGATGCGGCCGGCCCAGGCGCCGGCGGCATTGACCAGCACCGGCGCCGCAAAGGTTTCCGCACCGACATCGACCCGCCACAGCCCATCCTGCTTTCGAATGTTGGTTGCGGCGACGCCCTCAACGACGGTGGCGCCGAGCGCTTCGGCCTTGCGGCGGATCGCGGTGGTGGTCCGGGCCGGTTCGGCCGCACCGTCGCGCCGCGACACCACGCCGCCAGGGCAGCTCTCCGCCACCGCCGGCACCAGCCGCCGCAACTCCGGCCCATCGATCAGTTCCTCGTGGGTGAAGCCGAGCGCGTTCAGCTCGGCGACGCGCGCGCGACAGGCATCGAATTCGGCGTCGTTCTCGGCGACCAGCACCTGGCCGTGGCTTTCGAAGCCGCAGCTATCGTCGACCAGTTCTTCGATCCGCTCCCAAATTCCCATCGAGCGGATCGAGAGCGGGATCTCGGCGACATGCCGTGCAAGCTGGCGGACGCCGCCGGCATTCACGCCCGAGGCGTGGCGGCCGGCATAGTCCTTTTCGATCAACACCGGCTTCATGCCGGCGAGGCACAGGTGAAGCGCGGTCGAGCATCCGTGGATGCCGCCACCGACGATGATGGCATCCGCAAGCTTCGTCATCCGCGCACCACCGCATTGACGTCGGCCTCGGTCTTCGGCACGGCCGCCAGTTCCGCCAGCGTGATCGGCTTCACCGGTGCACGCAGCCGGTAATAGCCGATCTCCTGGGGCGTCTTGTTACGGGCTTGCGCCATCAGCTCGGTGACGGTCAGGCCGCAGAGCCGGCCCTGGCAGGGACCCATGCCGGTGCGGCGATAGGCCTTGAGCTGGTTCGGACCGGTCGCACCGATCGCGACGGCGTCGAGAATGTCCTTGGCCGATACCTCCTCGCAGCGGCAGACGATGGTGTCGTCAGAGGGGATGCGAAATTGCGGGGCCGGACGGAACAGCGTGTCGAGAAAAATGCGACCGCGCTCCGCCTTTACCAGCGATGCCCTGAACGTCGCCATCGGCGCGAGCTTGAAAGCAGCCGCAGGCGCCAGCGCCTCGACCGCTGCGCGTGCAGCGATACGGCCGCGGATAATGGCGGCTTCAGCGCCGCCGATCCCGGCCCCATCGCCGGCGATCGCGATTCCCTTGACCGATGTATTGCCGTCGCGATCAAGCACCGGCGACCAGCACAGCTGCAAATCATCCCAGCGATGCTCGATCCCTGATGCCATCGCCAGGTTGACGTTGGGCACCACGCCCTGGTGCAGCAGCAGCAACTCGGCCGGAACAGTCTCGCGTCGGCCGCCCGACACATACGTTACAGTTGCGAGCTGGCCGTCACCGGCGGCAGCGAGTTCGCTGATACCAGTCACGACAGGCACTTTCGCGCGCACCTGCTTCATCAACGCAAAACCCTTTGCGAAATAGGGCGACGTCATGAAGGCGAAGGCGTGAGGCAGCGCGGCAAGATAGTTGCGACGCTCGGTCGTATCGAGGATGCGGTCGATGCGACCGCCAAGGCGCAGGATCTGCGCGGCGAGCAGCCAAAGCAGCGGTCCCTGGCCCGCGATCACCGTCGGCCGGTCCGGCACGAGGCCCGACGACTTCAGCATCGTCTGCGCGGCGCCTGCGGTCATCACGCCCGGGAGGGTCCAGCCGGGAATCGGAAACGGCCGCTCCAGCGCGCCCGTCGCCAGAATCACCCGACGCGCCTTGACGAAGCACGACGCGCCGCCGAGGGATATGCCGATCTCGAGATTCCGGTCGAGGCTCCAGACCGTCGCGCGCTGGATGATTTCCGCGCCGCTCGATCGCACCGCCTCGACAAGTTCGGTGCCGGCCCAATAGTCGGCGCCGAGATGGCCGCGTTCCGTGACCGGGGTCGAGGCGATGGCGCGCCAGACCTGGCCGCCGGGGCCGGCATTCTCGTCGAGCAGCAGCGCCGAGAGGCCCGCCTCGGCCGCGGTCGCGGCGGCGGCGAGCCCGGCAGGCCCTGCTCCGATCACCACGACATCATAGCTGTCGCGCCTGGGCGTCGTATTCATCGGCCGATCCCCCGCTTGCCCTTCTGGATTTCGATCTGCATGCCCTCGGCAACGGGCACCAGGCAGCCTTGCCGATTGCCGACGCCATCGATGGTGACGAGGCAGTCGAAGCACACGCCCATCATGCAATAGGGCAATCGCGGCGCACCGCTCACTGCGGTCGCACGGCGCACATCACGGCCGGAGGCAAGCAATGCTGCGGAAACCGTATCGCCCTCGCGCGCCGCGACGGCGGCCCCGTCCACGACGATGTGCACGGATGGTCTGCTGTCCTGATCGGATCGTTTGAACATTGGCTGCCTCTTCGCCCTTCTGTCGCGTTCGGGTCGTATCGATGTCAGTAATAGCCGCTGCCTGCCGCAGCATGGTTCGCGTCGAAGCGGCGGGCCGAGAACGCGCCGACCAGTTCCGGTTCGAGCGCGCCCGCCGCCACCATCCGCGCAATCTCGAAGGCGTGGTTGGAAGCCAGCGTCACGCCGGAATGACAGCAGGTGACGAAAGCGCCCGGCTCGCTCTCCGACTGATCGTAAATCGGGAAACCATCCTGCGGCATCACGCGGATGCCGGACCAAGTCCTGATGACGTTCAGGCGCGCCAGATGCGGAAACGTGCGCTGCGCCCGATCCGCCATCACGGCGCTGACCGAATGGTTCAGTGTGCGATCGTCGAGTTGATCTTCCTTGCTGTCGCCGATCATCACCGTGCCCTCGTCGGTCTGGCGAATGGTGGTCAGGGGATGCGGCAGGAACGGCATGGTGCGCTCGGTCACCACGATCTGGCCGCGGGTCGGGCCCATCGGCGCCGACAGGCCGACCATCGGCGCGAGCGACTGGTTGGCGTTGCCGGCGGAGAGCACGACCTTGCCGGCGCGGATCTCGCCCTGCGCTGTCGAGAGGTGGAATTCGCCGCCGCGCCGCGCGATCGCCGAGACCGGCCGCTCGGGAAAATAGTCGATGCCGAACAATTTCAGCCCAGTGTGGAAGGCGCGGAAGGTGCGCAGCGAATTGACGTGCCCGTCCCAGGGGCAGAAGCTGCCGCCGGAGACCTCCGGCCCGATCAGCGGCAGCATCTTCTTGACCTCGGAGGCCGACAGCATCTCCATCCGGTAATCAGCCGCGCCGACCTGGTTGTGCATCCGCGTCACAAGCTGCGCGCGCTGCGCAAACTCGTTCTCGCCGAGGGTCAGGTGGAAACCGCCATTCTGCTGCAGGGCGACGTCGAGCCCGGTCTGGTCTTTCAATTCGGCGGCGAGCTTGCCCCAGGTTTCGGAGGCCCGCATGGTCCAGCCGGTATACGCCGGCATGCCGAGGCCCTTGCTCTGCACCCAGACCAGCGCGAAGTTTGCCCGCGAGGCGCGCTTGGCGATGTCGCCCTCGTCGAGGACAACGACCCGCTTTCCGAGCCGGCCAAGACCCCAGGCGATAGCGGAGCCGAGCAGTCCGCCGCCCACGACCGCGACGTCATAGTCTTTTGACATATGGGTTCTCCTAGCGCCCCGGGTCGTTCTTGCCGGCCAGCACGCGGTCGAGCCCGTAGAAGCGGTCGAGCAGGATCAGGGCGGTCATGGTGATCGCGATCACGCTGGCCGAGACTGACGTCACCAGCGGATCGATGTTGTCCTGGATGTAAAGGAACATGCGAACCGGCAGCGTCTCGGTGCCGGGTGTGGCCAGGAAGACGGTCATGGTCAGATCGTCAAAGGACTGAATAAAGGCGAGCGCCCAGCCGCTGATGACGCCCGGCAGGATCAGCGGCAACGTCACGCGGCGGAACAGCGTCCAGTCGCCGGCGCCGAGCGAGACCGCGGCCATCTCGATCGAGCGATCCATGCCGGTCGCCGCGGCCAGCGTCAGCCGCAATGCGAACGGAAACACCACCACCACATGCGCGACCAGCAATCCTGCGAAACTGCCGCCAATGCCGATCGCCGTGAAGAAGCGCAGGAAGGCGATGCCGAGCACGACATGCGGGATCATCAGCGGCGACAGGAACAACGCTGCGAGCGTGTCGCGGCCACGAAAACTGTAACGCGCGATGGCAAGCGCCGCCGGCACCGCGAACAGCACCGCCACCAGCGAGGACAGCGCACCCAACCCGAGGCTCACCCAGAACGCATGGACGAACTCGGGATAGTTCGCGATCGCCCTGAACCAGCGCAGCGAGAAACTGGTGGTCGGCAGCGACAAATAGCCCTCGGGCGTGAAAGCGACGAGGCAGACCACCAGGATCGGCGCCAGCATGACGACAACGAAGATCGTATGGAAGATCAGCGCGAGCGGGCCGTTGGTCCTCATCGGAACACCTCGGCATAGCGCCGCTCGATCAGCGCGTTGCTGCCGACGACGATCAGCACCAGCGCCACCAGCAGCAGCACCGCCACCGCCGCACCGAGCGGCCAGTTCAGCGTGTTGAGAAACTCGTCATAGGCCAGCGTCGCCGCGACCTTGAGCCGGCGGCCACCGATGATGGCGGGCGTCGCGAAAGCGCTGGCCGACAGCGAGAACACGATGATCGCGCCCGACAGCACGCCCGGCATGATCTGCGGCAGCACGATGCGGCGGATGATCGTGAACGGGCCGGCGCCGAGCGACAGAGCGGCGTTCTCGATCTGCGGGTCGACGCGCTGCAGCGCGGCCCAGACCGACAGCACCATGAACGGCATCATCACATGCGCGAGTGCGATCACGATGCCGGTCTCGGTGAACATGAAGGGCAGCGGCGATCCGATCAGCCCGAGCGACATCAGGAGCTTGTTGACCAGGCCGTTATTGCCGCCGAACAGCAGCGCCCAGCCCAGCGTGCGCGCCACCACGGAGATCAGCAACGGGCCAAGGATCACGAGCAGGAAGAAGCTCTTCCAGCGTCCACTCATGCGGTTGAGGATGTAGGCCTCCGGCGCGCCGAGCACGGCGGTGATCAGCGTCGTCAGCAGCGCGATGCGGAACGTCCGCCAGAACATCTCGGCAAAATAAGGATCGGTCGCGACCTCGTGCCAGTTCTTCAGGATGAAGACCGGCTCGATGCCCTTGTACTGGCCCCAGTCGTGGAACGAGAGCATCACCGTCATGGCGAGCGGAATCACCAGAACGCCGACGAACAGCATCAGCGCGGGCGCGGTCAGCAGCCACGCCGTGCGCGCATCGCGCCCGTCCGTCGCAGGTTTCGCGCTCATGCGGCGCCTCCGGCGCGGCGCAGGCTCATGTCCTCCGGCCGCCAGGCGAGCCGGACGGCCTCGCCCTCCACGGGCTGTGGCTGGCCGTCGTTCTGGCGGATCACGATCACCGAGCCGCATTCGCTCTCGCACTGGAACAGCCAGTGATTGCCCTGGAAGATGCGGGTGACGATCTTCGCCGCGAGCCCGGCGTCGCCGAAGCCGATCCTTTCGGGGCGGATGCTGACCGTCACCGGACCCGCAAGGCCGGCCGGCGCCGGCGCGCTCCAGGAGCCCGCGATCAGCTGTCCCGGCGTGGCGGTCCGGTCGATGGTCGCGGCGAAATCATTGGTCTTGCCGAGGAACTGGGACACGAAGGCGGAAGCCGGCCGCTCATAGGTTTCCTGCGGCGTTCCGATCTGCTCGATGCGGCCCTGGCTCATCACCACAATCCGGTCGGACAGCGACATCGCCTCGTTCTGGTCGTGGGTGACGAGAATCGTGGTGGTGCCGAGATTTCGCTGGATCTGGCGCAGCTCGATCTGCATCTCCTCGCGCAGCTTGGCGTCGAGGTTCGACAGCGGCTCGTCGAGCAGCAGCACGCTCGGCCGGATCACGAGCGCGCGGGCAAGCGCGACGCGTTGCTGCTGACCGCCGGACATCCGGCGCGGATAACGCTCCTCGTAGCCGGCGAGCCCGACCATGGCCAGCGTGGCGCGGACGCGCTCGCTGCACTCGGACCGCGGCACGCGCCGCATCTCGAGGCCAAAGGCGACGTTCTCGGCCGCCGTCATATGCGGGAACAGCGCATAACTCTGAAATACGATGCCGAGCCCGCGCTTCGCCGGCTGCACCACGGTCAGGTCGTGTCCCTCGAGCCGAATCGCGCCGCGCGTGGGATCGAGGAAGCCCGCGATCATCTGCAGTGTCGTGGTCTTGCCACAGCCCGACGGACCGAGGAAGGAGACGAACTCGCCCTTGCCGACGGTCAGACTGAAGTCATCGACCACAGTCTGCGCGCCGAACTGTTTTGCGACACGGTCGAGCTCAAGAAAGGACATGGATGCTTCCGGGTGCTGCTGTGGCAAAGCGCGACGATGGGCCTGCGGCGTCGCGCGGAGCCATCGCCGAAATCGTGTCCGCCGGCGCCGAGCTGTGGCTCAGCTCTTGGCTCAGCGCTCGACCTCGCGATTCCAGCGCTTGGTCCATTCCTCGCGCTTGTCGTTGATGACGGTCCAGTCGGGCGTATAGAGTTTTGCGGCGCGCTCGCCGATCGGCGCCATCTTGCCGAGCTCCGGCGGGACCACGACCGACTTCAATACCGGGCCGTAGCCGTAGTCCTTCAGCAGCACGAGCTGTATTTTCGGCTCGAGCAGCGTCTTGACGAATGCCGAGGCAAGCGGCGATGCGTTTGGCTTGGTGATCGGACAGGCGGTCGTCAGCAGCGTGGCCGCACCTTCCTTCGGATAGACGAAGTCGACGGGGAAGCCGGTGTTGGCGAAGCTCTGGACCCGGGCCGTACCCCACACGGCCAACACGGCCTGGCCGGACTGGAACAGCTCGGTCATCTTGCCCGGCGAAGGCTCATAGGCCAGCACGTTGGGATTGACGTCGGCCTTGATGATCTTGAAGCCCGCGTCGACGTTGGCCTCGCTGCCACCGTTCATCCGGGCGAGCATCAGCAATGTGTGCAGACCATAGGTGTTGTTGATGGGCGGAATGACCAGTTGCTTCTGATATTTTGGATCCTTGAGATCGTTCCAGGAGGTCGGCGGTGCCCAGCCTTTCTCAGCGAAGATCTTGGTGTTGTACATCAGGCCGGTTGCGACCAGACCAATGCCAACCGCGCGGTCGTCCTTGAAGCGTGCGGCCTCGTAGATATCAGCGGGAAGGCCTTCGAGCTTGCCGCAGAAGCCGAGCTGGATGGCCTGGTACATCGGACCGTCATCGACGATCGCCACATCGATCTGCTGATTGCCCTTCTGCGCCTGCAGCTTGGCGAGCGTGTCGGTCGAGTTGCCGGCGACATATTCGACCTTGACGCCGTTCGCCTTTTCGAAGGCCGGGATGACCTCGTCGCGGATCGTCTTCTCAAACGAGCCGCCGTAACCGGCGACATAGAGCGTCTTCTGCTGCGCCAAACCCGCCGACGGGGCTAAGGCGATCGCGGCAATGCTGACGGCTCCGACAAGGGCGAGATGCTTCATATCGATCGATCTCCGTATCCGTTTGCTAGGTGACACCCGGAGCGCATCCTTGTTCTGACCGGCTCTCGGTATCGCGGTACGACGCAACGTCGGATCCGCGTGGAAATTTGGCCTTCACCGGTCCGCTCCCGACCGGCGTCGCCCAAAAAATCAGCTACCTCCACCCTTGATGAAAAAGATCGCAATCCACGCTTTCGTCGTCCAATTAATAATGGCACCCTCTTCATGCCGGAATATTATGGATGGAATGAAGATGGCGCGGATCAATTCGCGGCAGGTCGAGGCCTTCCGCGCGATGATGCTGACAGGCAGCGTGACGGAAGCGGCAAAGCTGATGGCTGTGACGCAGCCGGCCGTCAGCCGGTTGCTGCGCGACTTCCAGGCGCTGCTGAAAATGGAGCTGTTCGACAAGCGCGGCACCGGACTGGTGCCGAGGGCTGCCGCGACGGCGCTCTACATGGAGGTCGAACGGTCCTTCGTCGGTCTGGAGCGGATCGCGGCGGCAGCCGAGGAAATCCGCAGCCGCCGGACCGGCACGCTGCGGATCGCGGCCCTGCCGGCGCTGTCCAACGGCTATCTGCCGAGGCTCTCCGGGCGATTCCTGATGGAGCGGCCAAACCTCAATCTGTCGTTCTTCGGCGTGATCTCACCGATTGTGGTCGACTGGGTGCTGAACAACCAATGTGACATCGGTTTCGCCGAAGTGCCGATCGCCCATGCAGGCCTGTCGAGCGTGCGGTTGCCTGCGCCGGCCCGCGTCGCGGTTCTGCCAGCCGGACACCGGCTCGCGGCCAAGGCGACGCTGCAGCCGCGCGATTTCGAAGGCGAGACCTTCGTGTCCCTGACGGCGGGATCGACCGGCCGACATCTGATCGACCAGGCCTTCAATCGCGACGATGTCCGCCGGGTTCTTCGGGTCGAGACCAGCCTGTCCGAGATCATGTGCGGGCTGGTGTCATCCGGGCTCGGGGTTGCGATCTGCGATCCCTTTACGGCACAGGAGTTCGAGAGCCGCGGCGTCGTGGCGCGCCCTTTCCTGCCGCGGATCGATTTCGAATTCGCTGCGGTGTTTCCGCCGCAGCGCAGTCCCTCGCCAGTGGCTTTGGACCTAGTGGAAGCCATGCGGCAGTCGCTCAGCGAGATGAGCAACCCGCCGCAAGCGTAGGCCCGTCTTACCAGTTACGCTGCGCGCGGAAGGCGAGTGACAATGTGCCCTGGTCCTTGAGTTCGTACAGGGCTGCCGGCTTGACACTGACGGCCGGCAAGGCGGCGACGCCGGAATATTGCTGATCTACCAGTGTGTACATCAGCTCACTCGTGAAAGTGAGGTTCTTCACCGGGGACCAGCGCGTGTTCGCACCGATCTGCGCGACGTTGAAGTTCGGGTTGCAGGTCGAGCCGGGCGTCAGGAAGGTGGCGACGGTGGCGCAGATATAACCTCTTGCCGTGGCATTGTAGCTGACCGACGTGTAGGAGCCGAAGAGCGCTGAATTCCACTGGCTGTTCCAGTTGTGCGTGTAGCCAGTACGAAAGCCCCACAGCTTGGTCGTCTCGATCCCATTGCCGGTCGTGAAAATGCCGTCAGAAACGCCCCCAATACTCAGCCCTTGGTAAACGCCAGCCAGGCCGCTGCTGCCATACATGGCGACGGTGGGCGCGACCAGACTCTGCCAGACGTAACGGCTGGCACCGTCCGAATAGCCAAATGAAATATCGATGTCGTCGCCCGGGCCGGTCGGCAGGTTCTTGATCGTCATGGCCAGTTGACCAGCCCAGCCCCACTTGTCGCTGGGATGACCTGAAGTTTCTGTCCCGCCGTAATAGGCCGCGTGGATGTTGTGCGCGGCTACCGAGGCCTGGAACATGCCCCAAGCCTGGTCGACGCGAAGCATGCCGACGATGTCCGGAGACCGCGTGCCGCCGAAGGCATTGGCGCCATACACGCCGCCCGCGAAGTTGGCCGCGGTGAGGGTGGACGCGTTCCACAAATTGGTCTGGTAGTAGGTGACTTGATCCTGCAACGAGATCGCACCGGTGATGCCCTGACCAAAATCCGCCGTATAGGAGAACTGGTTCACGCCTGTCGTGTCGGAGTGGCCGCCGAGCAGCGCGTCAGTGATGTTGGCGGGATAGCCGGCGAATGGTGTGTCGAACTGGGATATTGCCCTGCCGATCGTGAAGCCGGCGAACTGGATGAACGCGAGGTTGAGGGCGAACGAACCACCGGATAGACCGCCGTCAGAGGGGTTACCAACACCACCAAAGCCACCAGCCTGGGCGGCCGCAGAGTAAACGGTGCCGCCAGCGCCGGTGGAGGCATAGGTACCCGAGGTCCAGGAGAAATTCGCATCGAAGTATGTACGGAGCACACCATATTCGGTCGCGGTACGCGTATCGATGTTGAGGTTTTCGCGGGCGCGCGCGAAATAGTAGTTGCTCAGCCGGCTTTTTTGACCCGCGGCGCCACTCCAGGCCGGGGTGCCCTGAATGCCACCGCCGTTGAAGGTGACATCGGCGCGCAGGTATCCGCCGAGCTTGAAGCAGGTGTCGGTACCCGGGATGAAGTAGAAGCCATTTCCATAGAGGGAGCATATCCTGACATATTCGACCGCCTTGGCCTTGACTGGAAGATCCGCGGCCTGGGCTCCGCCCGTGGCGACGAGACATGCTACCGAGGCAAGCACTGCGCTGTTGATTGACTTCATGGTCCGCTTCCTGCTGTTTCGGAGGGACCTCGTTCAGGCCTCGCTCCGAAACGATTCGATTATCTTAGGTCACAGATTTAGGTAACGATCCAAGCACCAGACAGTCAGCACATGTGTCTTCAGACTTCTTTCCTGGAGAGTGTTACGCGAAAGGCACAGGGACCGGCTTCCCTCATAAAATGGAAGCACTGCTCTGCGTCGTTTGCAGTGCTGCGCGCCTTGCGCTGGCGATGATCGCGGAAGCCGAGCGGGCGCTGCTGGAGGCACAGATTGCAACGATGCCGGCCGCTGCTGAGACGGCCATCGAAAAAGATCAGGCAGTCGACACTACCGCTCATCGCGATGAGTGGTTGTCGTCACCGGGACTTCAGCAACCGGGATCGTTTTGGCACCTCAGGCCCTGGAAATGCTCAGGGCAACGCCACTGTTCGTAGAAGGAAAAAGCCCCAGCTCGGAGGCTTGCGAGCTGAGGCCAAGGCTTGCTGGACCAGATGCGCTGAAAGCCCAGCGGCGTGAGCATAGGCTCCCATCGCGCCCTCATCTATCATCCGTTTGATTTACCTCGGATTTTCCAAACACAAGGGATTGGAACAGAGTAAGGTTCCATACCCTGTTCTCGCGCGGGAGTTATTCCGCATGCCTCGCTCCCCGTCCATCGTGCCGCATCGCGGCGATCACGACATCTATCTGGTGCTAAACGATTTTGGCAGGCTCGGACGCGCCTGGTGCGAGGCAGACGAGGAAGGCACCGACCGCGAGGCGCTGATCCGCCGTCTTCTGGAAGACCAGTTTAGCCATCCGGTGCGGATCGTCGCCTTCAATACGGCCGAGGGCTGGTCGCGCGACGTCACGGTGGATATTGCCGACGAGTTGCGTCGGCGCTTTCCTGAATTCGATGAGGTGCCGCACTCGGTGCAGGAGTTCTTGGAAACCGCTGTCCGGCGCTGAGCTGTAGCGGGACCATTGTCGTCCTCAACACTCACACCGCCGAGATCGAGGGAGCTCAGTAATCCTTCTTGAGTACCCAATCCGTCATGTCGCGTTTCGCTTAAACCGGGAGCCTGGCTATGCGACCAAAACGATCCCTTGCCGGCATCGTGCCAGGTCTCATGCGCTACAACGCCTTCGTCATCCAGGTCGCCACTCCAGGCACCAGATAGACCAGCGCGAGAACTGCAATGCTGATGACGAGGTATGGAACGACCGCCTGGAAGATATGCCCCATCGATACTTGAGGCGGCGTCACCCCCTTCATCGTCATCAGCAACAGGCCGTGGGGCGGCAGCAGCATTCCAAGTTGCATGCAGATCAGGAACAGCACCCCAAACCACACCGGGTCGATCGCAAGTGAGTTCACCAGAGGCATGAAGATGGGAAGCGTGATCAGCATCATGCTGACCTGATCGATGAAGACGCCGAGCGCGATCAGGATCAACAACATGACGATGACCAGGGCGTTGGCCGAAAGCCCGCTTTGCGTGATGATGTTGACGATTCCATTCGTGGCGCCGGAAAACGACAATATTTGAGAAAAGGTCGTTGCTCCGATGATGATGAAGAGAATCATCCCGGAAATAAGCACCGTGCCATGCAGGGATTGCCACAGAACTTTCGGCGTCAACGCTCGGTAGACGCCCGCGAGGACGATCGTCGCGAAAGCGCCGATCGCAGCAGACTCTGTCGGCGTTGCCCAGCCGGCCACCATCGCACCGACCACGAGCCCGAAGATCGAAACCAGCGGCACCACGTAAAGTACGAGGGGACTGAACCTCGCCCATCCGCTGTATTCCTTGAAATCGCTATCGGGCGCCAATTCCGGCTTGGATAGCGTGCGCAGGATAATCCACCCCACGAAGAGAACCGAAAGAATGATGCCCGGCATAACTCCCCCGATGAGGAGTTTGGAGATCGAAATGCCGGAGAGACTCCCCAACAGAACGGCAAGGGCGCTCGGCGGAATCAGCATATCGACCGCGCCAATCGCCATGATGGGGCCCGTTGCCATCGTGGGATGATAGCCCCTCGACAGCATGATCGGCACCATCAGGCTGCCGAGCATCGCCGTCGTTGCGATTGTCGATCCCGAAATCGCGCTGAACACGGTTCCGGCCACGACCGCGACCACCGCAAGTCTGCCCGGGACGTGCTTGATGACCCTCTCAATTCCGTCGATGACCTTGACCGCCAAACCGGTGTGAAAAAGGACTTCACCCATCAGGACAAAAAGCGGAATCGGCGTCAGGGAGAACGTGGTGATCGAGGAGACCGAGCTGCGCACGAGTTGGGACAGGCCGGCTTCACCGGCCATAAAAAGGTAAGCTCCAATCAGATTGATGAGGAGAAACGCAAAGCCGACCGGCAATCCGGCGAACATCAGAACGGTTGATCCACCAAGCAGCAACCAGGCTGCAGCTTCCCAACTCATCATGACACCGACACCTGCTCGTTGCGCGGCTGCCGCGGCCCGTCAATGAGGCTTCGCAGCCGGAAGATTGCCTCGAGCGACAACAGCACGAACACACACGGCAGCGGCAGCAGGCTCCACCACTCCGGATAAACCACCGTTTTAATGAGCATTGCGCTACTGCCCGCGCTTCGCCCGGTAACAACGAAGCCGTACCAGATCATCGTAACGCAACAAGCCAGCATCGCGCAGGCAGCAAACAACTCCATCAGCCAGCCGATCCGCGCCGGCACCATGTGGAGCAAAATATCGATCCGGATATGCCGACCGCTTCGCAACAGATACGGCGCCGACAGCAAGGTCATCAGGTAGATCGCAGACTCGGACAAGTCGCTGGCCAAAGCGAAGCCGCGCGGCATCCCTGGCACGGCCACATTGCGCAAGAACACGTCAACGCAAATGACCAACATCATCCCGAACAGTAACGCACATGCCAGGGATACCAACGCGAGGCAAAGCTTGCCAATCGACCGATCCAGCACATCCATTGACCACACTCTCGACACTGGCGGACGTCGCAAATATCAGCGATTCCCGAACAACGCTTTCAGCTTTTCAGCATGCACCGGGCTCGCCTTGCTCGCAGCCGCCCAAGCGACGCTATAGGCGGTATCGACGAAGACCTTCGCTTTGTCGCCATCCAGCTTGATCGTCTGGATGCCGGCATCCGCCTGCCGCTTTTCCTCATCGACGGCGTACTGCTTCCAGAAGCCGTTGCCGGCCTCCAGCTCCAACGCCATGCCGTTCAGGAAGTCACGCTGCTTCTCGGTAAGGCCCTTCCATTTGTCCAGATTGACGATGATGGAAACCTCCGCATCGTAAAAGCCCGGATCGACGCGAAATTTGGTGTGCTGCTGCCAGTTCAGGTCGAACAACCCGCCGATCGGCCAGCCATAGCCATCAACAACCCCTCGCTCCAGCGCTGTATAGACTTCACCTGGAGCCGTCGTGACGACATTCGCATTGAGCGCCTGAAAAAACTCGCGATAAACCGGCGTGATCCGGATCTTGAGGCCGGTAAGGTCCGCCTTGTCGATCTTCTTGTTGAGATAGAGATGGAACGGCTGGTTCTCGACCATCCGTGCCAGGTACTGCATGTTGGCCTTCTCGTTCCACACCTTGTTGATGTAGTCGAAGGCTCCGTTCCTTCGTTGCTCAGCGACCGGCCTTTCAGCGAGCTTCAACATGTCGGCTTCGGGCATGACATTGGTGTAAAAAGCCCCCGTCGACAGGGCTATGTCGACGACACCCGTCTTCACCGCGTTGCCGACTTCAAATGTGGGAATGGCGCGCGGGCCGCCAATGAAGTTTATCTGCAGGACCCCTTTGCCGCGCTCGTTTACCGATTTCACCCACTTCAAAAGATGGGAAACGTAAAAACTGTTTTCCGGAAAGGCCGTAACGAGACGCAGCGACACTTCCTGCGCCATTGCCGAAGCCTGAAACAGGATCAGGCACGCCACCGCACCCAACAGACGTACGAGCTTCATTTTGTACTCCCCCTATTATCTTTGTCCGGTATCTTCAGAAGCTTAGCTGAACCTTCATGGATCGGCTGCGATCTCCCGCAACCTCGAAGGCGTGTATCGCCTCTTCCAGTCCAAAAACGCCGGTCAGCAGCGGCGCCAGATCCACCCGTTTCTGGTTGATGAGGTCGACGGCGAGTCCGAATTCTTCATGGAAGCGGAAGGTGCCGCGCATTTCGATCTCCTTGGCCACCACCATGTTCTGCGGGATCGAAACGTCGCCGCCGAGGCCGAGCTGAACCAGTATGCCGCGCGGCTTGAGCACCTCCAGCCCCGAGCGGACCGCCCGTTCGTTGCCGGACGCCTCGAACTGGACATCGAAATAGCCCTTGTTGGCCGAATAGGCGCCGAGTTGATCGGGGGCTTCAGCGACATTGATCACCCGGTCGGCGCCGAGCCCGAGCGCTTTCTGGAGAACCGCGGCCATGACGTCGGTCGCAACGATCTCCCGCGCACCGTGCAGACGCGCCGCCACGATCGCCAGGGCGCCGATCGGGCCGCATCCCGTTACCAGCACCCGCTTGCCGAGCAGCGATCCGGCGCGGTTGACCGCATGCAGGACAACGGCGAACGGCTCGGCAAAAGCCGCCTCGTTGATCGAGACGCCGTCGGCGACCTTGTGGCATTGCCAGGCTTCCGCGACGAGGCGCTGGCGAAACGCACCCTGGATATGCGGCATCGGCATCGCGCTGCCGTAGAAGCGCATGTTGAGGCACTGGTTCTGCTGGCCCTTCAGGCAATAGTCGCAGGCGTTGCAGGGCCGGCTCGGCGACACCGCGACGCGGTCGCCGATCGCAAGCCCTGATACCGACGCCCCCAGCGCCCTGATGGTCCCGGCCACTTCGTGACCGAGGATCATCGGCTCGCGCACCCGCACCGTGCCGAAGCCGCCATGGTTGAAATAATGCAGATCCGAGCCGCAGATGCCGCCGGCCTCGACGGCGATCTCGACCTGTCCCGCGCCGGCAGCCTCGGGTTCGCGTTCCTCGACCCGCAGATCGCGGGCGGCATGGATGACGACGGCTTTCATGGTGAAACTCCCGCGGCACGAACCTTACAGACTGGTGGTGATCCCGCCATCGACATAGAGCGTGTGCCCGTTGACAAAGGACGACGCCTTGCCGGACAGGAACACGGCGGCGCCGACCAACTCCTCGACATTGCCCCAGCGTCCGGCAGGGGTTCGCTTTTCGAGCCAGCCCGAGAATTCCGGATTGTCCACCAGCGCCTGGTTGAGCGGGGTCTTGAAGTAACCCGGCGCGAGCGCGTTGATCTGCAGGCCGTATTTGGCCCAGTCGGTGCACATGCCGCGGGTCAGATTCTTGATCGCCCCCTTGGTTGCGGTGTAGGGCGCAATGCCCGGGCGCGCGAGTTCGCTCTGCACCGAGGCGATGTTGATGATCTTGCCCCGGCCGCGCGGGATCATGTGGCGGGCGACGGCCTGGCCGACATAGAACGCGCTCGAAATGTTGGTGGCGAGCAATTGCTCCCATCTCTCGATGGGAAAGTCTTCGAGCGGCGAGCGGAACTGCATGCCGGCGTTATTGATCAGGACATCGATCGGCCCGGTATTCTGCTCGATCGCCCCGACGCCATCCTTGGCGGCTTGCGCGTTCGTGACGTCGAAGCCGGCGACCGATACCTTGTGTCCGGCGGACTTGAGTTTCGCCGCGGCCGCCTCCAGCTTGCCGGCGTCGCGGCCGTTGAGGACGATCTCGGCGCCATGTTCGGCAAGGCCCTGCGCCAGCGCGAAGCCGATGCCCTGCGACGAGCCGGTAATGAGCGCCCTTTGGCCGGTCAGTTGGAACAGTTCAAATGCCATGTAACGACCCCTGCTGGCGTCGGGGGCAACAGCTCACCGCCCGAGCAGCTCCTTGATACCGCTCAATCCAGGCCGCAGGAAGGGGGCGGAATGGTGTTGCGGGTTGGCTCGAACGCGACGAGCTCGGCTTTGTCGACGACCAAAAGCGCCTGGACCGTATCGCGGCTCATGATGCGCGTTGGCGCCTGGGGTGAACGCCGCTCGGCTATCTCACGGCTGCATCGAGCCACCCCGGCACCGGTCGCCCCTGACTCGACAGGTAACGCGCCAGCGCGGTGACAACCGGCATCACGGCGGGCCGCAAGGTCATGCGGTCGCGCCATGCAAGCAGCCTCGGTGTCTCCTGCCCCAGCACCGCTCCCATGCGTTCGCCGAACAGGGCAGCCATGTAGAACGCAATGTCTGCGTAGGTGTAATCGCCAGCGAGCCATTCGCGATCAGCCAGAAGCGCATCCATCTCCAGGTAATAGCGTGACGCACGGTCACGTGCTGCGACTGCGGCCGGGTCGTCGGCCCTGTCCTGCAGTCCCATTAACTTAACGACGTGCGGGAAGTAAACTTCATCGGACTTCATCTCGAGCAGGCGTGCAGCGGCCCGCGCGGCGGGCTTGCGGGGCCACAGCGGCGGCGCCGGTTGCACGTCCTCCAGGTACTCGAAGATCTGTGTCGAGTCGAAAATCTCCACGTCACCGTCGATCAGCACCGGCACCTGCCGCTTCGGATTGACCCGCAGCACCTCGGGATGTTTCGGCTCGTAGCCGCGATCGCGATCGTATGGCACCATGACCAGCTGGAAATCGATTGCCTTCTCGATCAGGGCGATCTGGACCTTGGCACCAAACATGCTAAGCGCTGCGGAATAGAGGATCATCATTTTCAGCTTCTTGTTGTTCTGAGTTTGCGACCGGTGCGATGAACGCGTGCGCCATGGTCCAATGCATCACAGTTTGATGTCAACGCAAAACCGCAGGACACCTGTGAAGTGATCGAAGCCTGGCCGGATACGCGCGACAATCCCGTCGAGCGTCCTTGCGGGCGATTGCCCCTCCCCTGCTTTCGTGAGAAGCCGCCGGTGCCACCGCAGATTGGCACATTTCCATCGCCGATTTACGTTCCCATTTTGAAGGCGTGAGAGCTCTTTTCCCACAAGGATCTGCTCAGCGAATACAGACACGCCGCGTACAGCAAAGCGCCTCCTCCATAGACACACACATAGGCGACGATAAACGTGTCGACGCTCCAATGAAACAGAAACATAAGAGCGCTGATCAGCACCATCCCCGCAAGGGTAATGTTGGCGCGACGGGCGAGCGCCTCAAATTTTCCCGCGCCGACCAGCACAAATGCGCACGTTGTTTGTATCAGCATGAACACGAGCATTGCACAAAGTGCGGTGCGCATGGTCGGCGAGACTATTCCGCTATGGTTCAAAATAGTACCAAATATCCTTTCGCCGAACATGGAGACCGCGACAATGCCCAGGGTCATCGGCAATAAACCCAACAGGAATCCGGCCGCAGTTGCCCTACCCAATCCGGACGCATTTGCGTTATGTAGCGCGCGCGTTTGATGAGGGAGGGCCGTTTCTGCGCCAATCAGGTAGGTCACCATCGCGAAGCGCGACACCTTATGGAACATATCGAACGCGACAATTGCCGATCCATCCCCTGTTGCAGACAGCAAGTAATACGGAAAAATGCTGATCACAAACTCAGCCGATGACGACACGACCGCCGCGCGCGCCTTCCGAAATTTGCGCCTCAGAAAAAGCAAACCCTTGAAAAACACCCCACTCTGCAATGCAAAGCCGTGTGGGCGGGCGAGCCAGACCAGAGTTACTATCGACGTCACCCATATGAACAAGCTCAGCGCGCCATATGCGACAAACGAAAGGCCAAAAAGCATCGCGATGGTCACCGCCAGGATTGCAACACGTCTCACCAGATCAACGCCCTCCGTCCAAACAAAGCCATCCCTGGCGTTGATGGCCGCGCGAAGCGGCATACGTGGCAAGGGACAGACAGCTCCGGCGAAAATCAGGAAGTAGGCGATGCCATGATGTGCGACAGGAACAATGCCGGCAATCAACGCCACACCCAGAATTGTGACGGCGATGGCAGCCATCGCAGTGTAGATCGTCACGGTCGCTCGCACCAGGTCATGGTCACCCTGGTTCGCCTTACGTTTGTGAGCCTCACTCAGGTAGTGAGACCGCAGTTCGGAAAATGTCAGAACGGTAATTCCGAGATCGCATTGCACCACGAGAGCAGCGACCGCCAGCAAGCCCGCAATAAAAGCATACGACTCGAGGCCAACTGTTCGAATCAGCACATACGCGAGGACAAAATTCGATACCGCCATAAGTGCGGCATTGAGCCCCTTCAGCACAAGAAGAGCTGGCCAGCTATGCGTGCCGCGGCCCAGGCCCGCTAGTATTGCACTTCTCAGGCCTCGCTTGCGAATTGCCAGTGGTGGATGAAACCGGAATAGAGACATAGAATCATCCGCGCCCATCGGAGCTTGGCCGGCCGCACGTGAGCAAACAAGGCGGGCGACCCCTGTTACATGACGAGCAAAGCCTGCCTGCGACCATTTTCGTAGGAAAGGCCATGCGCCTTCCAGAGCTCTATCGCGTGCCCGATACGCTGCCAACGGATACAGAACTCCATAGGCAGAATTCACCTACCCATCCGAGGTACTCATCATTGCCAGTTGTCCGGTCAGTGGGGAGGTGGATGTAATCCTTGCCACTGGCGATTGCAGTGGCTTGGTGTAGCGGCGGCACACAGCGGTCACATTCTTGTGGTCACGGGAGGCTTGTGTGACGAATTTGCTCCTGGAGAACGCGAACTCCGCTCGCGCGATCTGGTCCGAGGGAGCCTCGTCCGTCCGCGACGGCGCAGAGCCCGAGGTCCAATGCACGCTGGGCCAAGTCATCGGTCGGACTGCCAGCCGGTTCCCGGACCAGCCTGCGATCGTCTCCACCAAGTTTGCGCCGCTGACGTACTGCGATCTTCAGGGCCAGTTGGACGGCATCCGCCGGCAGCTTCGTTTGGCCGGGTTCGATTGCAAGGCCCGCATCGGGGTACTGATGCCGAACGGCGCGGAGGCGGTTCTCGCCATCGTGGCAGTGGCCTGCTGCAGCATCGCGGTTCCTCTCGATCCGCGACTGTCCGAGGCGGAATTCGATCAACGTCTCGACATGCTGCGCCTGGACGCGCTTCTCGTGCCGCAAGGCAGGGCCTTTGAAGCGCGTCAGGCGGCTGAGCGGAGAACGATTGCCGTGATCGAAGCCGCTCCGATGGGACACGGTCAGCTTGGACTAAATATCGCCGTGCAGGTCTCCAACTCGCCTGCGATCGACGCCGAGCCTGATCCGGGCTCGCCTGCCTTCATCCTGCAGACGTCGGGCACGACCGCCCAGCCCAAGCTCATTCCGTTCAGTCATAGCAATATGCTGGCGGCGGCCGCACGGCTTCAGGCCTGGTTCGGCCTCACGCCTGAGGACCGCTGCCTGAGCGTGTCGTCCCCTCACTACTCCCATGGGCTCAAAGTAACGGTCTTCACACCACTGCTGACGGGCGGCAGCATTGCTGTCCCGGCGAACTTTGCCATCGTGGCGCTCGATGAATGGCTCGATGTCTTGCGGCCGACCTGGTACTCGGCGGGTCCCACGCTCCACACTGCCGTGCTCGACAAGGCAAAAAGCCTTGAGGATGCGCAGGCGGCGCACACTCTGCGGTTCGTTGTATCGGGCGGCGCGCCACTCCCGAAGGAGGTGCAGAACGACCTGCAGCGCATTTTGGGCGTGCCGGTGCTGGAGCATTATGGTTCCAGCGAAGCCGCGCAAATCGCCACCAACCAGCCGTCACCTGGTCCAAACAGGCCAGGGACTTGCGGGCAACCTTGGCCTGATACCGTGGCCATTGTTGGTGAGGATGGACATCCCTTACCAGCTGGCGAGCGGGGCGAGGTCTGGGTTCGCGGCCCCACCGTGATGTCTGGCTATCTCGATGCGCCGGAACTCAATCAAGCTGCTTTCAAAGAGGGTTGGTTTCGCACGGGCGATATCGGCAGCCTCGACCAAGACGGCTTCCTGTCGCTGCACGGGCGCCTGAGCGAACTGATCAACCGCGGCGGTGAGAAAGTCGCCCCTGCTGAGGTCGAATCCGCACTACTTCGCCATCCCGCCATAGCCGAGGCCGCTGCTTTCGCAATCCCCCATCCACGCCTTGGCGAGGACGTCGCAGCCGCCATCGTTCTCCATCCTGGTGCGCAGGCGACACCTGCGGAGCTTCGCCAGTTCCTGCAATACGCCTTGGCCTCGTTCAAGATTCCGCGGCGCATTCTGATCCTCGACCAACTGCCAAAGGGGGCGACGGGAAAGGTTCAGCGGCGACGGCTGCGCGAGTCGCTCGACGGGCTGTTGGGTGATCAGGGCGCGATGCCCGTGCAAGCTGTGAACAAAGGGCCATTGGACCTGAAAGCTGAATTGCTGACCCTGTGGCGGAGGCTGCTCAAGTCCGAGGCTGTGACGATCGACGATGATTTTTTCGCCAGCGGTGGTGACTCCCTTCTAGCGATGGAAATGCTCATCGAAGTCGAGCGGCTCATCGGCCACCGCTTACCGGAAACGATTCTGTATGGGGCAGAAACCATCCGCCAACTTGTCCCAAGAATCGCCATGCAGACAGGCACCCCGGCGACGCCGTTCTTCCAGTTCGGTGCCAGTTGCGATCGGCCCCCCCTGTTCTTTTTCAATGGGAACCTCGTTGGCGGCCACTCGGGTATGCGGCGGATGGTAGAGCTTCTCGGGCCCGATTATCCAATCGTTTCGATCGATCCCCATGGTCTTCATGGGGAGCGGATTCCGCCGTCGATCGAGCAGATGGCCGCCGACCGCCTGCCGCTTGTTCTGCAGAGGCAGAGCAGCGGTCCTTTCCTCCTGGGCGGCAAATGCAACGGCGCCATGGTGGCGTTTGAAACAGCCCGCCTGCTGATGGCAGCCGGCCACAAGGTTGATATGGTGGCGATGGTCGACCCGCCGACCGTCAGTGCCCGTCCGGTGCCGCGGGCGATCATCGGGCTGATGAAGCCCCTGCTTCCGCTTTACCCTCTGCGCTGGGCATTTGAAAAAATGGCGGAGCTGGAGCGTCACTCCAAGGCGTCGACGAGCGCGCCGATTACGACTGCCGAGCTCGAGATTCCGCCGGCGTTGTGGCACGCTTATTCAGCCGCAATGGCGCAGTATCTTCCGGCACCGCTTGAGGTCCCCGTGACTTTTTACGCGGCCGAACACGACGGCCGGGCGTGGCGGCATCTCAGTTCTCAACTCGACGTGGTCGAGGTGCCATGGGGACATCATGGCTGCCTGACTGTCGGCGCTGAATATCTGGTTGATCATCTGCGGCAAAGAATTGACGTTCTGGTTGACGGCGCGCCCTCTGCCGTTGAACCGCACTTTTCGCCGATCGGCTGTCACGGCGCGCAAATCGGTGGCCCCGCACTGGTCATCGAAACTTGAGGATCGGACCAGGGCGGCAGCAACGCAAATTGCGCCGTGCCAGTGCCTTGCGATGTTCAGCCAACCGGTCCGGGGATCCAATAGTCGCCGGAAAGCGGCCTGACGCTTACGCCGTAAATTACCCCGAGCTGCAGGCTTGGATCGAAATGGCGCATCGTCCGCTCATTGAGGTCAATGATGCGGCCAGGCGTCAGCGGCCCCACGTCATTTATCTTGACGATGACCTTCTTGCCTACAGCCTCAACCAGGGCATATTTCGGCCTCGCGCCATATCGGACCCCACCAAATTTCTGGCGCAGACTCGTCTTGATGGCAGCCGCCCAGACAGTGGGCTCATAGCGCTCGCCGGAGGCTGTGTTCGGGCCGCCCTCCCGCCATCCGGGCCGGAACGGATTGTACGTGGATGCTGCGCCAACGATCGCATCCCCAGAAGCGGCAATGACGACGGCGCTTGAATGAACTGCAGCCATTTCACTTCGAGCAACGGTAACAGAAATGGCAAGCAGCACTACGACGCCGCAAATTGCGGCGCTCGAGCGAAACAACATCGTAACTCCTCGATTGATTTTCTGGATCGTTCGGTTCCCGATCCCGCAAAAAATGGTCAAGCGAACGCGGATGCGTTAACGAGCTTGCACCGATTTTGCGGATTCGTGCCGACACTGGCGACGGAACCGTTGTGGGAACCAGGATGGTCCTCCCACAGGTGTCTTTCCCACCGACTAAGAAAGAAATTGCGTCAGCAGCATGACTGAATAGAGGCGCTTGGTGAGGGCGTGAGCAGGAGCACGCGTCTGGCCGATGTCGGCTCGGGTCACAAGCAGACGTTCCAGCTGATCCATGAGCAAGTCTGCTTCGGCCTCACCAGCGGACATGAGAGGCGACGGCGACACGTGATCAGGTAAGCGTCTCATCCGGATGTGAGCAAGAGAAGTCTGCCTCGGTCCGTCGAGAAGCGGTCGAGGACGAATTGAGAGGCGTCAAACAATCGGGGAATTCGTCGGCCGGATTCCACTGCCGGCCCACAGCTCAGCGGGATCGAAATTTGTCTCCGTTGAAAATCTCCTCACAACGGGCGTTTCAGCGGTTAGCTGAGTGGAGCACTCCTGTGGTCCCTGGCTGCCCTCGGGTGCCAACGTCTGCCCTGCATCGTGGGCGGGCAAGCCAATTATCAGTCGCATTGGTCTCACTTCCAGAAGCGTACAGGTTGCTGCAAACTGCATATGTAATCTCGCGATTCGTAGATGTCTTGAGGACCCATGAACGAGACCTTGATATCCGCCTGCACGATGTTTCTCATTCCAGCAACGCTCTTGTTTGGCGCTTTAGGTGTCGCGAA
Source organism: Bradyrhizobium sp. AUGA SZCCT0177 (assembly GCF_018130125.1). NCBI lineage: Bacteria > Pseudomonadati > Pseudomonadota > Alphaproteobacteria > Hyphomicrobiales > Nitrobacteraceae > Bradyrhizobium > Bradyrhizobium sp. AUGA SZCCT0177. The sequence goes on from NZ_JAFCMA010000025.1 coordinate 75,630, forward strand.
CTCGTCCTTTCTCAAGATGCTGGTCTGCTTGCTTGGCATCGCCACGACAGGGTTATGGCTTTACCGGATATGGTGGTGGGCAAACCTGTCTTTGATTGATCGCAGAACGGCGCTCGGTCTCGCGGGCATGTTTGCGTGCGCATGGCTGGTGACATTCCTGGTGCAGTTGAAGAACGTGTTCTCGTCGCGCTGACTGGCTTCGTTCCGTGGGGTGCATCGGCTGACAGCACCTTGGCTCACGACGTCGGCGAGGGTGGTGTAATCGTCTCGGTCGACAACATCCGTTATCGCGCATCGATCCGAGTCACCGCTGCCTTCCCGAATTGCGGCTCGCTATTGGTGCCCGGCAAGGATTTGCGCGGCAGCGCCGATGCCTTGCCGGAAGGCCTCGTCGAACGTGACAGCCGCAAGCTGCCATTGCTGCGACCTGCCCTGCCAATCGAGCTGCCAGTCCGAGTTCCACCGCAGCTCCTGATCGTCCCAGACGAGGCGCACGATCAGCACGACCTCTCCGCCCCGCCCGGCCACGGCTTCAGCGATCTTCGCGGGCGCGATGCCCGCAAGCGCAAGCTCATTGGCGCCGACGCCGGCGAGCGCTGCGGCATCGGGCAGCACGATGGGCATTCCCCGCTTGGCCGCGGCCGCCAGGAGAGCAGCCCGCTGCAGATCCGTCTCTTTCGAGTCGCCTGCAACCACGTATCGTCGCGCGCCCGGCTGCATCTCCACGAAGACGCCAAGCACCGGGCGGCGGGTAAGCCATGGCTTGACGCCCAGCTTGGCAAGCATGCCGTTGATGGCGGCCTCGTCGAACTCGGCCGTCAGAATGAAGGAGCGGTCGCGGGTGCCCTGCTCGTCGTTCTTCGGCTTGCCGCCCTTTTCATCGCGGTAGGAAAAGTCCCGAACCAGTTTCGCAGCATCGGCCTTGTATGGGTCGAGACGCGGGTCGCCCGCGAGCCGCAGCATGCCGCTTACCTTGATGAGAACGTCTTCCAGGCACGATGCGAAGCCGAGGATACGGTTTGCCTCGCCCTGCCCCGTCACGATGGTCTGCGCGCGATAGAGCTCTGCCGGTGGAATAGCGTTTGCCGCGTCGACGAGCCCCGGTTGCTGTGGCGTGGGTTCGGCAGCGACGGCGGGGAGCGCGAGCAGCACTACCGCCGCGATTGCCGCCAGAAAGCAGGGAATGGAGCGTGCCGTCGCTGGATGCGTCCTCAAGGCCGAAAGCCCTCACTTGATGCTGGCTGGCGACGCAATGCTGATCGCACCCGTCTCCAGGCAAATCCTCTCCTGACAGGGTATTCTACAGGGAAACCGACGATATTGGGGGCCAGCGAGAGCTGCCTTGCAGCTTCCGATTAGAGCACGAACATGACCAGTTGATACAGCGCATAGGCCAGCTGCACGCCCAACACGGCCAAGGCTACGATCATCAAAAAGGAGCTGAAATGCATGAGGGTTGAAACCAATATGCCCTCTTGAACTGATTGTTCTCGCAAGAAGACTTCGAACTGATCAGTACGTCATGCTGCCCTACAAACGTTTGGCAGTTCGAGAAGGAGGCTTCCGCCGCCGCGGAAGTAATGTCATTGCCGCGAACCTCTTCTTGGCCGGAGGTCGCTTGTTGGACGGAAGTTCACGCCTACGTGCCGTAGAAAATCTTCATCCCCCACACCACGACGACGACGGCCGACACCAGCGTGGCCGCCGTCAAGATACTTTCTAAGGAAGCGACTCTCATACTACTACTCCGCTTCCCAGCCCCGTTTGCGGTCTAGTTGATTCGTTCGGTCCGCCGCAATCGCGCGGGCGACTGTGTTGAGCGCTCGCATGGCAATTGTGGTTTGCGGGCCACATCATTCCCGTAGAATTACTGGCGCAGCGAGTGGGATTCGAACTCCCGGTACGGCCGGGCGGCAGTCGTGATCAAACCAGTCTCCACCGATAGTCTCCGCAAAACGGGAACATCCGGCATCGGCGACTTCCACCCCAGGAGCGGCGAACAGGGAGTCTGGAGACGAAATCGAATGCGCGAAAAGCCGGGATGCCCGGCCCTATCTCGCGTTTCTTGGGAAGCCTCGCCGAACGCCGGAATCGCTGGCTGGGGCGGGAGGGTACTCAGCCCGATTGGCTCCACCATCAACCAATTGAAAACGCTACAAAAATTGGTGCGATTCTGGGGTAGTAACGGGGGGCGTCCGACAGAAATCCGCCTACGCTGTTCCTACGACGTCCTTCTTGTGGAACAGCTTTCGAGGCCTCGATAAGGTACCCCATTGTAGGCGGAGCAATGAAGCCGGCAGCGGCGGCCACCCCCGTTCAAGTCGCGGGACTGCCCGCATTCTGAAACCTCCGGAGTGCAGAGCATCGGCGATGAGCGGTGCGCTGCCGCGGGAGCCCTACAATGAGAGGCCCGTCATCTTAAGCACAGCCTCGGGCCGTTCACCCTGGACTGCGATCTTCGAAAGCGCTCTTGCGATCTCCTCCAGATCTGTTGCCGTGAGCGTCACGTCGACCGTGCCGCGGTTCTCCTCCAGACGATGTAGCTTGGTGGTGTCGGGGATCGACGAAGAACCGGTAATGAGCCCCCTCTTGCCCTTTGAGGGTCATATGACGGTCCCATACCGACTACGAGCGTAAAAATCTCATCGCCCGAGCGATTTCTTGATACCGTTCAGTCCAAGGCGCAGGAAAGGGTCGGAATGAATATAATAGAATTGGACGCCTTTTTCGCGCCAATGCGGCAATTCGTCGGCCGTCACCAGCGTACCAGCAATCTTGCCGGCGGCGCGTATCTTGTCGACGGTGAAACCGACCTTGTCGATAACGGCCTGTGGGCGGGGTTGACCGAAGGCTGGCGCCGGCGGGTATCCCATGTTTTGCGACAGGTCGCCGGGGCCGATGAAGAACACGTCGATCCCTTCCACCGCGAGGAGTTCGTCGATATTGCCGATCGCCTCCAGCGTCTCCACCATCGAGACGACTAGCCGCTTTTCGTGATCGGCCGGACAGGCGTAGCGAACCGCATCGACGATAGCGCGGGCCTGATCCGCGGTATCGACCATAGGCACCATCAGGCCATCAGCCCCGGCATTCAGATAGCGGATTAGCAGCGAGCGCTGGTGGGAATCCGGCCGTACGATCGCGGCCCCGCCGGCACCACGTATGACCTGCGCGGCATTCCGCACATCCTCGAAACCCCACGCACCATGCTCGCAGTCGACGAAGATCGAGTCCGCGCCAAGCTCCACCAGCCGCGTCGAGAGGCTGGCCGATACATGATGGGGATTGAACATGGTGATCGCCTCACCCTTCGACAGGCGTTCGCGCAGCTTGGCTCCATTCATGGCCGTTCCTTCCGGTCTATCTCTTTGGCTTGTCGGGGGTGTCGTCCGGCGCGCCGACCCAGCGCGCGGTCTCGATATCGGCTGACGTATCGCGCATGAAGGTCGGGCAGATCCGCAATTCGGGAATCATCGCGCCCTTCTGCAGGCTGGCGCAGAGCAGCACCGCCCGGGCCACGTCATACGGATCGAGCATCACGGCACGTTCGCTCTCCAGCGGCGGTCGCGCGCGATTGTCCATGATCGGCGTGTTGGTCTCGCCGGGCAGGATCGTGGTCGCGCGGATCCCCTGGTTGCGGTAGGTGTTGTGCAGGAAGGTCATGAAGTTCTTCACGCCCGCCTTCGCCGCGCCATACGCAGCACCGCCCAGCAGGTTCGGATTGAGCGCCGCGAGCGACGACACGGTGATGATCGTACCCTCGCCTTTTGCGATCATGCCCGGCAGCACCGCCTGGGTGAGGTTGAATACCGCGGTGAGGTTGACGTTGACCGTGGAATTCCATTCCTCCTCGCCGATGAAGCGGGCGTTCAACACTTTGCTGGCACTGCCGGCATTGTTCACGAGAATGTCGACAGCGCCGACAATGGCGCCGACCCACGCAACCGCTTCAAGGATCGCCGCGCGAGACTCGATATCGAGGGACCGGCTGATCGCTCGGCCGCCCTGCTTCTTGATCTCCGCTGCGACTTCCTCAAGCGGTTCGATCCGGCGGCCGGTGAGCACGACGGTCGCGCCTTCCCGCGCCAGCAGGATAGAAGCCTCCCGACCGATGCCGGTGCCGGCGCCGGTGACGAGGGCTATCTTCCCATCGATCAGACCCATGATGTCTCCTATTCGGCGGCCGCAGGCGTCGCGCGCGTGTGGCGGTAGATTTCCCTGGCCGCCTCAGGGGTAATCAGTCCCTCCGCGAGATCAAGTTCGATCAGTTCGCCGACGCGCTCGGACGTCCGGCCCCATCCGCCGCCGCCGGGCGTTTCGACCTCGAGCCGATCGCCGGTCTTCAGCACGACCTTACCTTTCGGAAATTGCGGCTGGCCATTTTTTTGCACCTTCCCGGCGCTCCCGGACTGGCCATCCACCACACCGAAGCAGGGATGCCGCACGCGCTCAGAGGCCAAATAGATGCTCATGGGGCCCTTGCCGAGATTGCGCAGGATCACGCGCTGGCCGAGCCCTCCGCGATATTTGCCGGCGCCACCCGAGTCCGCAATCAGTTCCTTGCACTCGGTCAGAACGGGCACGGCGATCTCAAACATCTCGATCGCCGTTACCTTGCAGTTCGACGGAAAACTCAGGGTGTCGAGACCGTCAATCTCCGATCGCGCGCCCTGCCCGCCATGGAAGTTCTGGACCGAGCCGTACTGCGTGCCATCGTCGCGTTGGCCGACGCAATTGGCGGCCCATATCGGCGCACCGCCGCTGTCGCCCATCACCTTGTCCGGAACCACGTTCTCCAGCGCCTTGAAAATCAGCGAGGGGATGACGTGCCCGATCAGATTGCGCGAATTGCCCGCCGTCCATGCGTTCGGATTGAGGATGGAGCCTTCCGGCGCTTCGTCGGTGATCGGGGTGATACAGCCTTCATTGTTAGGCGTGTCGGGGTCCAGCAGGCATTTCAGGGCATAGACCGAATGGGCGTAACGGTAGTTGGTCCGGCAATTGATCGAGTGCAACACCTGGTCCGACGAGCCGGCATAGTCGACGTGAATGGAATCGTCCCGCACGATCACGGCCGCCTTCAGCTTGACGTCGACATCGTAGCCGTCGAGCAGCACTTCTGCCGTGTACGTGCCGTTGGGCCATTGGCGGATCGCCTTGCGGGTCTGCGCTTCCGAACGCGAATGGATGGCGTCGGCGAGATCGTCGATCTCGTCGAGCTCGTATTCATCCAGGAATTTCAGCAGCTCGCGTCCCATGACATTATTCGCCGCCACCATCGACTCGAGATCGCCCAGCACTTCCGTCGGCAGGCGCACGGACGCGGCGATGATGTCGAGCACGTCTTGGTTCGGAACGCCGGCCTTGTGCAGCTTGACGATCGGGAAGCGAATGCCTTCCTCAAAGATGTCGCTGGCCTCCGAATGCAGCGGCCTTCCGCCGACATCAGGCAAATGCGCGATCGAGCCGGCATAGGCGACGACCTTGCCGTTCTTGAAGATCGGCGTAATCATGGTGACGTCGGGCAGATGGCCGGTGCCGATCTCGGGGTCGTTGGTGGCGAGCACGTCGCCTTCGCTGAGCGTCTCGGCTGGAAACTTCGGCAGAAAATACTTTTGTGCGGCGACCGGCAGTGACGTGATGAACACCGGGATCGACCACGTGCATTGGGCAAGCGCCCGGCCGCGGCTGTCCAGCAACACGGTCACATAATCGTGGTTCTCGCGTACGATCGGCGAGAAGGCGGTACGTCCCAAAACATTGTCGGCCTGATCGGCGATGAAGATCAGGCGATTCCACATCACCTGGAGATTGATCGGATCGTTGAAATCGGGGGTATTTTTCGACATCGCGCGCCGTCCTCAGAGAATGTTGATCACGAGATTGCCGTGCCCGTCGACATGAGCGATGCCGCTTGGACCAACGACAGCCGTGGACTCGCGCTGCTCGATGATGGCCGGGCCCTTCACCGGCTGATCGAGCGGGAGCTTGTAATGATCGTAGACGGGCGTCTCGACGTAGGCGCCCAGCTCGTTGAAGTACACCGATCGCTTGCCCTTGAGGGCGTCTGCGACCTCCGCTTGATGTGGACGGGTGACCTGATCCTTGCCGCCGCTGGAACGAAGCCGCCAGGTGATGACCTCGAGCGACGCCGCTACGGTTCGGCCAAACAGCTCGCGATAGAGCTTGGTGAAGTTGTCCATCAACTGCCGGAGAAATTCGTCCTTCGGCAAATTACGGTCAGGCAACGCAACCGTAATCTCGTGGCCCTGCCCGACATAGCGCATGTCGACGGTGTAACGGTTGGTGATCGCCGCTTTCGCGACGCCGGCAGCGCTCACGACTTCGGCTCCTTGTGCGGCCAGATCGTCAAGCAGCAGCCGCATTCCGTCAAAATCCCAATTGTCTACGCCCATCGGGAAACTGGCGGACAGATCCACGGCAACAGGCGCGATGAGGAGCCCGATTGCTGATGTGACCCCGGCACCCGTCGGGCAGATGATGCGCTTGATGCCGAGCTTGCGCGCGATCCCGTAGGCATGCACCGGACCGGCGCCGCCGAAAGCCACCATCGGCAGCGAGCGTGGATCGACGCCAAGGTCGGTCGCATGCATGGCCGCCGCCTTGCTCATGGATTCATTGACGAGGTCGTGGATACCCCAGGCGCAGCGGTCGACGCTGACGTCGAGCGCGGTTGCAAGCTTTTTCATCGCCTCTTGGGCTGCATCTTTCGAGACCTTGAACGAGCCGCCGACGAAGGATTCGACGCCCATATAACCGAGCAGGATGTCGGCGTCGGTGACGGTCGGCTCGGTGCCGCCGCGCTGGTAGGCCGCCGGACCCGGAAGCGCGCCGGCCGAGCGCGGACCGACATCGAGAAGACCAAGCGGATTCTTTGCAGCGATGGATCCGCCGCCCGCGCCGATCTCGATCATCTGGATCGACTGGATCTTGAGCGGAAAACCGGACCCTTTGCGGAAGCGCTGATAATGCGCCACTTCGAGGTCGGTGCCGACGGTGGGCTCGCCATTCGGGATCAGACAGAGCTTGGCCGTGGTGCCGCCCATGTCGAACGAAAGCACGCTCGCCTCGCCCGCTGTTCTGCCGAATTCGGCGGCAGCGACCGCACCGGCGGCGGGCCCCGACTCAATCAGACGCACCGGCAATTCGGCGGCGCGCAGGCTCGGAACCAGGCCGCCGGACGACGTCATCCACAACACCTGCCGGTCGATACCCTTGTTGGCGAATTCGCGCTGCAAATGGGCGACGTGGCCGGCCATCTGCGGCCGGGTATAGGCATTGACGACCGTCGTCGAGGCGCGATCGAACTCGCGCACTTCCGGACAAACTTCCGAGGAAAGTGATACGAAGATGTCGGGGCTCTCTTCCCGCAGCAGCGCGGCAATGCGCTGTTCGTGCTTCGGGTATTTGTAGGCGTGCAGCAGGCAGACCGCGACGGATTTGATGCCCTTGCTACGCAGCCGCCCGGCGATCTCCCGGATGGCGTCTTCCTTCAATTCGGTGACCACGGCGCCATCGGCAGTCATGCGCTCCTCGGCACCAAAACTGTTGGCGCGCGTGACCAGCGGATCGGGATATCGGAGGTTCAGGTCATAGAGATCGTAGCGGCCCTCGTTGCGGATGCGCAGCATGTCCTGGAAGCCGGCGGTCGAGATGAAACCGGTTTCCACACCCTTGCGTTCGAGAACGGCGTTGGTGACGACGGTGGTGGCGCCGAGCACCTGGAGTTTGGCCAGATCGATCACGCTGGCAAAGCGGTCGAGCAATTCCGTCGCACCCTGCACCACGGCCTCCGCCGGATTTTTCGGCGTGCTCAAAACCTTGTGCAGATGCAATTCGCCGTCGTCGTCGAGCAGGGCGAAATCGGTGAAGGTGCCCCCGGTATCAAATGCGAGCTTGGCCATTGTTTCCTCGGCGCGACGGTTCTGCAGGCAGCGCGGGAACGGTCCCGAACGACCCGATGAATCATCGAGTCCGGATCACTGGAATCCCGTTATGGTTGAGGCTACGGGATGCAACTGGCGCCAGCCAACACAAGTGCGGTCTGCCGCCATAGACTTTGGTTATGGCGCCGTCCGGATCCCCTGCGGGTGCTTGCGCATCAGCTTCTCCACCACATCGAGGAGCACCGATCGGACCGCCACTGCGGGTTCCGACAGCGGTAAATGATCGGAGGTGCAAAGCGAGACCGTGGCCTCGATCACCGGACGCACTAGGCGCCTTATATCAGCGCCGGCAAAGCTCGAGGCGCCGGCGGCGACAGAGGCAGGCAATATCGTCGAACCGAGACCGTCCATGACCGCCGCCCCCAGCGACGAGACCGACTCGATTTCGGAGGCCACGTTAGGGACGACCCGCGCCCGGGCAAGGGATTCGTCGATCAGGCGGCGCAGAAAGTGGCCCCTGCTCGGCAACAGCAGCGCAACATCGGTGAGGGACGAAAGCGGCAGCGCCTCGGTCGCCGGCTTGTCGAATGCAGTTCCCGGGGGCGATACCAAAAACAGTTCCTCCCGAAACAAGGGCCGCAACACGACCCCCTTGATCGGCTCCGAACCATAGATGATGGCCATGTCCATCTTGCCGGTCATGATCAACTCGCTCAGCACATGACCGAAGCTGTCATTGATATGGACGATGATCTGGGGGTGAAGCACCCTCATCTCCTTCAGGATCGGCAAGGACAGCGCACTCGACGTCGAATAGGTCGCAAGGCCGATCGAGACCCGCCCGGCCAAGGATTTCGAGGAGTTATCGATGTCGATCTTCGCCTGCTCGATCTGCTTGAGTAGCAATTGTGCATGCCGATACAATACGAGGCCGGCCTCGGTCGGCGTGATGCCAGTGTTGCTGCGTGTCAGCAGCTTGTGCTTGAAATGGCTCTCAAGGGCTGCGACCTGCTGGGACAGCGCGGGCTGAGCGGTACGCAGGATGCTGGCGGCGCGGGATACGCTGCCGGCGTCGACGATCTTCACGAAGCTCTTCAGTTTGGTGAAATCAACGCTCATGGCCCCGCCGCTTCGATCCTGCAAGATGCAGGATAGGTCGATGACGACAGGAGAACAAGGCGCTGCCGGCCCGGGCACTGTCGGCCCGGGTACTCCCGCCGCCTCAGCGCAGGTCGGCGCACGCCTTCTCGATGCGGTCGCACGCCTCCTTGATCATCTCCATCGATGTCGCGGTCGAAAGCCGGAAATACGGCGAAAGCCCATAGGCCGCGCCGTGGACCGACGCGACCCCGCCCTTGTCGAGGAGGTAGAGGACGAAGTCGAGGTCGCTGCCGATCGCCTTGCCCTCCGGCGTGACCTTGCCGATGGCACCGGCACAGCTCGGATAGAGATAGAACGCGCCGTCCGGCACGAGGCAGCGCAGATGAGGCACAGCATTCAGGCGGGCGCAGGCATAATCGCGGCGCTCCCGGTAGAGCTTGACGCTTTCGCCGACGAAGCTCTGCTCGGCGACAAGCGCGTGTGCCGCGGCGGCCTGGCTGATCGAGGACGGACAGGACGACATCTGCGACTGCAGCTTGTTGATCGCCGCGATCAGGCCGGCGGGACCTGCGGCGTAGCCGATGCGCCAGCCGGTCATCGCGTATGATTTCGAAACACCGTTGGTAAGAAGGATGCGATCCCTGAGCGCCGGCACCACTGCCGCGATCGTCGTCATCGGCTCGTCGCGGAACCAGATCTGATCGTAGATGTCGTCGGACAGCACCATGACATGCGGATGGCGGAGCAGCACCTCGCCCAGCGCCTGGAGTTCGGCCTGATCATAGGCGGCGCCCGTCGGGTTCGAGGGCGTATTGAGGATCAACCATCGCGTTCGCGGCGTGATCGCCGCCTCCAGCGCGGCCGGGGTCAATTTGAAGCCGACGTTCTCGGAGCACGCAACGATAACAGGCTTGCCGTCGTTGGCGATCACCATGTCCGGATATGACACCCAGTACGGTGCGGGGATGATGACTTCCGCCCCCTCCTCCACGCTTGCCATCAATGCCAGGAAAAGGATCTGCTTGGCGCCGCCGCCGACACAGATTTCGCTTTCCACATAGTCAAGTCCAAGGCGGCGCTTGTAGTCGGACATGATCGCAGCGCGCAGCCCCGGTGTCCCATTGACGGCGGTATATTTGGTCTCGCCGGCGTCGATCGCCGCGTGCGCAGCGGCCTTGACGTGGTTCGGGGTGTCGAAATCCGGCTCGCCGATCGTCATATCGACGATGTCGTGCCCGGCGGCCTTCAACTCGCGCACGCGAGCCGCGGCGGCCGTGGTCGGAGAAATCTTGATGCGCGACACACGCGCGGCAGGTACGAAGATGGTCACGGTAGCTTCCTCTGAACGATGATCAGTGTTCGGCTTTGGCCTCGCCCCGCATCCGGCCCGTCAGGAAGAGCTCGCCGAGCTCATCGTGGGTGATGTCCGCAGGCCTGCCGTCCCAGATTACCTTGCCGAGACGCAGGATGACCGCGCGGTGCGCGACTTCCATTGCCTTCTTGGTATTCTGCTCGACGAGCAGGATGGTTTGCCCGCCGGCGTTGATGCGCAGCAATTCGTTGAAGACGATGGCAATGGCCGCCGGGGAAAGACCGACCGACGGTTCGTCGACGAGCAGGATCTTCGGCCGTTGCAGGACGGCCATCGCCACCTCAAGCAATTGCTGCTCGCCGCCGGACATGTTGCCGGCCAGTGTGTTGCGTCGCGCTTTCAGGATCGGAAACAGGTCATAGACATAGTCGCGGTCGGCCTTGACCCTGGCGTCGCGAAGCGTATAGGCGGCCATTTGGAGATTTTCGTCGATCGTCATGACCGGAAAATTGCAGCGGCCCTGCGGCACGAAGGCGATGCCTTCGGCGAGGATCGCCCGCGACTTGTAGCCGGCGATATTCTTGCCCTGCCATTCGATGCTGCCGTCCTTGATCGTCGTCATGCCATAGAGCGACTTCAGGAGCGTCGACTTGCCCGCGCCGTTCGGCCCCATCAGGGCGACAAATTGCCCCTGCGGCACGTCGAGGTCGACGCCGTTGAGGATATCGAGCGAACCGTAGCCGGCGCGCAGACCCTTGATCGAGAGACTGGGATCAACCACCGAGATAGGCCTCCCGCACCGCCGGGTTGCGAACGATTTCGTCGGGTGTTCCTTCGGCCAGCTTGCGCCCCTGATCGAGCACGACGATTCGTTCGCAGATGTCGGTGACGACATCGATGTTGTGCTCGATCACCAGGAAGCTGACGCCAAATTTCTCGTTGGCGAAGCGGATGCTCTCGACGACGCGCTCGATCAGCTTGGGATTGATGCCGGCCATCGGCTCGTCGAGCAGGATCAGTTTGGGCTCCGGCATCAGCATCGACGCGAACTGGATCAGCTTCTGCTGGCCTCCCGACAGTTTTCCGGCGGGCTGATGACGGACATCCCAGAGTCCGGCGATCTTGATAAACTCGCGCGCGCGTTCCCGCAACGCCTCGACACGGGCGCGCGCCATGGCACCGATTCCGAAAGTGGACCAGAGGTCCGGAAAGGTGAACATCTGGCCCGCAATGACGAGGTTTTCCTCAACGTCGAGGGCGCTGAACACCACGGTCTTTTGGAACGAGCGCAGCATGCGGCCCTCGCGGGCGATGCGGTTGAGCGACCATCCCGTGATGTCCTGACCGTCGAGTTTCACCGCACCGGCGTTCGGCTTGGAGAGACCGGTCGCACAGTCGAAAAAGGTCGACTTGCCCGAGCCGTTCGGGCCGATAAGCCCGCAGATCTCGCCGCGATTGACATGCAGACTGACGTCATCGACCGCGCGCACCGCGCCGTAGGACTTGTGCAGTCCGGAGATTTCAAGGATGGGCAGACCGGTCATTTGCGCTCCCTGAGAAAGGTCCAGAAGCGATCAATCAGCGGCGCAAAGCCCTTCGGGAACCAGAACACCAGCGCCAGCAGGCAGAACCCGTAGGCGATCATCCTGACTTCAGGCGCGACGCGAAGGGCTTCGGAGAGGCCGACGAACAACAGGCTGCCGAACACGACACCCGAGATCGTTCCCGCACCGCCGCCCAGGACGATGATGAGCATCGTCGTCGAATAGTACATCTGAAACGTGAGCGGACTGACCACCGTCAGGTAATGCGCATAGACGCTCCCGCCGAGACCTGCGAAAGCCGCGCTGATCATGAACACCACCAGCTTGTAGCGCCAGGTCGGAATGCCGACGGATTCGGCCAGCGTCTCGTTCTCGCGGATGGCGACCATGTTGCGCCCGGCCGCCGACCGCACGATCAGATACGCCGCGAGCGTGGCCATCACTGCGATGACCAGCACCAGATAGTAGAAGCTCGTGGTTCCCGAGATCGTGAATGATGCCGGCCCAAGCGCGAAATAGGGTTTCGGAATGCCCGACAGCCCCATGTCACCGCGGGTGAGGCTGATCCAGTTCTTGGCGATCGCCTGCCCGATGATGACGAAGCCAAGCGTACACATCACAAAGGACGTGGCGCGCAGCCTGAGCGCCGGAATGCCAAGAGGCAGGGCGATGGCCGCGGCAAGCAACCCCGCCGCTAGGAAGTTCAGATAGAACGGCGTGCCGAAACGGACCGCCATCAGGCCGGACGTATAGGCGCCGATGCCGAAGAACGCGGCCTGCGCCAGCGATAGCAGGCCGGTATAGCCGACCAGCAAATTGAGGCCGTGGGCCGGCAACAGGAAGATCAGCGCGATGATGATCGCGTGCAGGGCATAGTTGCCGAGAAACAATGGGGCCAAACAGGCGGCTACCGCCAGCGCCGCGCCGAACGGCAACCGCAGATCGCGTCGGGGCGCCGGGAGTGAGAGATCGTTGGGCGACATCGTCTGTCCTCGAACAATCAGAAGCGGGCTTGCGCGGAGAACAGCCCGTGGGGACGCCACATCAATACGAGCATCAAGGTTGCAAAACCGACGGTGTCGCGGAACTGGAGGCCGACATAGGTTGCCACCAGGCTTTCCGCGATGCCGAGGATCATCGCCGCGAAGAACGTGCCGCGAACGTTACCCAGCCCGCCCATGATGATGACCGGCAAGGTCTTGAACGTGATGATCTCGCCCATCCCGCCATAGACGCTGACATTCACCGGCGCCGTCAGCACGCCGGACAACGCCGCCAGGCAAGCTCCGAGAATGAACGTCCGAAGCGCCACTTGGGGTACGTCGATGCCGACCACCGCGCAGCACTCGATATTCTGGGACACCGCGCGCATGGCTTTTCCCATGCGGCTGTAGGTAACCATCAATTCCAGTCCGACGAAGACCAGAATGCAGACGATGATGATCAGGACACGTTGCTCTGCCAGCGTGAAGCCAAAGATCGAGACCGGCTCGATGTAGCCGCCGGAGAAGAATTTATAGCCGCCGCCGAAGACGAGGATCACGGTGTTCTGCAGGACCAGCGCGATGCCGAGCGTCGCCAGCACTCCGGTTTCCGGCGGGGCGCCCACGATGCGCTGCATCACGAACTGGCCGACGACCACAGCTATGACCGCGGTCGCCACCACGCCAATCACGATCGCAACGGGATAAGGCAGATCGAAATATTCGATCGCGAACCAGGCACCAAAGGTGCCCAGCATGTAGTATTCGCCATGCGCAAAATTGATGGCGCGCAGCACACCGAAGATCATCGTCATTCCAACGGCGACGATGGCGTAGACGGAGCCGGAAACGATGCCGTTGACGATCTGCTCGAAGATCGCGGACACCATTTTGGTTACTCCTCTTTCGCGTTCACTTGGCGGGATACTTGATTTCGGCTGCGTAGGCTCCCTTGATGGCCGGCTTGCCGTTCTCGATCTGAAGCAGGATCATCGGCAGGCGTGCCTGGTTATGATCGTCGAAGGTCACCTCGCCCATCGCGCTATCGTACTTGATCTTCGATAGGGCGTCGCGGACCTTGGCACGGTCGGCACTGCCGGCCGCTTCGATGGCCTTGGCCAGAAGATGCACGGTTTCCCAATGCACATAAGCGTGATTGTTGGGAGTCTCGCGATATTTGGCTTTGAACTTCTCCACGAAAGCGAGGCTCTTCGGAGCGTCCCACGCCGGCAGCCACGCAGCGGCCTCTACGGCGCCTTCGAGCGCCTTCGGCGCAGCCTTGATGGTGCTTTCGGTATTGAATTCCGCATTTCCGATCAGCGGTACCTTGCCGGCCAGGCCGACTTCGATCATCTGGCGCCCGATGATCGGCGTCGTGTCCGCATTGCCGTACATGATAATCGCCTGAGCACCGGAGTCGCGGATCTTGGCGAGCACACTGCGAAAATCGACCTCGCCTTCCTTGTAATAGTCCTCCGTCAGGATCGTGCCCTTGAGCCCGGGAAGATATTTCTTCGTGAAGTCGACTGCCGCGCGCCCATAGTCGGTATCGACGGAGAGCACGGCAAACTTCGTGAAGCCTCTTTTCTCGGCAGCATATTGGATGACGATGAGGGCGCGGTTTTCATCGGTCGGATAGTTACGGAACGTCCATTTGAAACCGCCGACGCCCGCAGCATAGGTGATCTTCGGGTTGGACGAGGCGGCATTGAGCAGCAATACGCCCGCGTCCTCGGCGACGGGCTGCATGGCGAGCGTCACCGAACTCGACACGTCGCCGATGATGAAGTCGACTTTGTCCAGGTCGATCAGGCGGCGCGTGGCCGAAACGCCTTCGACCGGCGTGCCCTGGCTGTCGCCCGAATTGATCGCGATCTTGCGGCCAACAACGCCGCCGGCATTATTGATTTCCTCTATGGCCAGTTGGGCTCCGCGCAGCGAGAAGGAACCGTAGCGGGCGTTCGGCCCGCTCATGGGAGCGACGATGCCAAGGCGGATCGTTGCATCCTGGGCCCAGACATCGACCGATCCAACCCCCAGCCCGATCAAGCCCATAGCGAAGCAGAATGCCCTGCGATCAAGTTTGTGCATCATGACCTCCTCCATCCAAAACACTGGCGGCTTGCCTCACCGTAGCTCACCGTCTCGCGAACGGGCGCATCCGGTTTGTGACAATGAGACTATGGTCGCGGGCCAGACCGGGGGAACCACAACTGCAATCTGCCGCCATAGCGTTTAGTTATGGCGACCTGCATGGACGCGTGCGCATATCAATTGCATCCATCCTCGGGTTACTGAGCAACAGGTCTTGCGGACTAAAAACGCCCATGCTGCGCGCGGATCTCCGCGTTCGAGGCTCTCCTGGTGGGGTGGAAGGCGATCGAACGCCCCTAGGCGCTTAGCTCATTTCGAAGGCCAAAGTAATTGGATTGCCCCCGCTTTCCATACTCCGTCCGAACCTGCGATACCCCCCCAAATACCCTAGTTCTCGGCGATCTGCGCAAGACATCGACGCTGGTACGGTCAAGCGCTATTGCGCAGGCGCTTCCGGAAAAACGCGCGCACTTCACCTCAGCACCCCGCCGCCAGCTTCCGGAACAGGCCGTCCCTGTAGAGCAACGCATGCTGATCGAGCGAGGCTGCCGCCACGACACGGCCGATATAGCCGATATAGATGTGATGCGTCCCGGAGACGATCGAGATTGCCGATCTCGCTTTGCTGCCGGCTACAACCAATGGAATCCGCGAGAGACCACGCGAGACGACTTCCGTCGAATGCTCGATGAACTCTACTGATCGCAACCCTGCACGCCGCTATTGTCGAGACCCAGCCTCGACGCAAAGTGCGAGTTAGCGCGGGCGATGACTGCGATGTCGGTATGACGTGCCGAACAACGTCATGGCAGTTTGCGGACCCAGTCGACGATGACCTTAACGACGGCCTGCGGCTGCTCGGGGATCAATGCGTGGCTCGCGCGCGGGATGATCATGACAGTGGCGCGCCCGCCGAACTCGTCGCGGCTCTCGTACCATTTTTCCCTGGGCTTGAATGGGTCGCTATCAGGCACCAGGTCCAGTATCGGCACGGTGCCCGCCTGCCAGTATTCCGCCTGGCTGGTGGCGGCGGCAGCGACGCCCTGGCTGCGGTGGGCGGCCGGCGCCCAGCCGTTCAACCAGACCGATGCATCGTGGCCTTCCAGGAAAAAACCACGGCGCAAGGCGGCGAGACGCACGTCATCCGGCAAACGCGAGTCCGCGGCCTGCTGCACATCGTCGCGCAGGTAGTCCGGAAACGTCTTCCCGGCTGCCGCGACAAGCACGATGCCGCGTACGAGTTCGGGATGATCGGTCGCCGTCATGCGGGCTACCCAGTTTCCGTAAGCATGCCCCGCGATGACCGCGGGCCCGGCCTTTTCGCGACTGATCACGAACGCAACGTCGCGCGCGAGGTCCTGCAGACGGACGCCTTCCAACGGCCCGGTGCTGCGGCCGGCGCCACGCGGTTGCGGCCTCAGCACGCGGAACCCGGCGCCAGCGATGCCGGCGGCGACCTCGTCGAAGTCCTCGGAACCGCGTCCACGCGACGGCAACATGACGACGAGCGGACCGCTGCCCTCAGCGATCAGGTCGATGGCAACGTCGTCATAGGTGACGACCTCGCGCGTTCGCGGCGCCTGCGCCGCAGTTGACGCCGCATCGCAGACGACGAACACGAAGAAGATCGCCACAGCAAGCCGGCGCATCGGTGCATCGTCGGTTTCACGCACGGAAGCGATCATGGTCGGTCAGAACGTCGGCTTACGCTTCTCGCGGAAGGCGGCCTGCGCTTCCTTGAAATCCGCCGTGGTGGCGAGCATCGCTGTCTGCGACTGCTCGAATTTGTAACCCTCCTGCAACGGCTGGTTTTCCGTGACCAGGAACGATTTCTTGGCGGCGCGCACGGCGAGCGGGCTCTTCGACGCAATCTGGCGGGCGATTCCTTGCGCCGTCTCCATGAGTTCATCGCGCGGCACCGACATTGACGCTACGCGCATGCGCAGCAATTCCTGCCCGGTGACGCGACGCGCCGTGTAGATCATCAGGCGAGCATCCGACTCGCCGAAATGGCGGCGCACATGGGCGACGCCGCCCGCGAGCACATAATCGACCTCGGTCATCGACAGATAGGCATCGTCCGCGGCGACGATGATGTCGCAACAGAGCGCCAGCACGCAGCCGGCGCCGATGGCCCCGCCGTTGAGCGCCGCGATCACCGGCTTTTCGCACTCCATGACGCAGTTGAAGCCTTCACGCACTTTACGTCCGTGGGTCGTGTAGGCGCCCGGCACGCTCGGGTCGGGGCGGTCTTTGAGGTCGGCGCCGGCCGAAAACAGCTTGCCCTGCCCGGTGAGCACGATGGCGCGAACGTCCGGTCGCTGTCCCAAACTGTCAAAAATCCGCGTGATCTCTTCCCGGAATTTTCCATTCTGGGCATTCACCGGCGGCAGGTTGATCGTGACCGTCGCGACGTAGTCGGCGACGTCAACGAGGCAGGTTTCATAGGTCTCGGTCATGGTGGTTTCCTCTCAGTCAAGCGGGGCTGCGGCGTCGAACCCGTAGAGCCGTGCGGGATTATCGACGAGAATGCGGGTGCGAAGCGCGGCGTCGCCTGTCCAGGCGTCGAACAGATCAAGCAAATGCCCGGCATCCGGCGCGGGTGACAGGCGCACATAGGGCCAATCGGAGCCCCACAACACGCGGTCGGGATTGGCTTGGACAAGCGCGTCATGAAGCGGACGCACGTCGGCGTATTCGGGCGCAGCCGACGACACCCGGCAGATTGACAATTTGACCCAGATCCGCGCCTCGCGCAGCGCCGCGAGCAGCAGCTGAAAGCCCGGGTCGGCAACGCCGCGGGCGGGATCCGGCTTGCCCATGTGGTCGAGCACGAGAGGCACGCCGAGCGGCAGCAGGCGCGGCAACCACTCGAGATATTGGACGGTGCCGGCCCAGAGCTGGGCGTGCAGTCCGTGCTCGCGAATTCTCGGCGCCAACGCGACGAACTGATCGAAGCCGACGCTGCCGGGGTAGCGCACGCCGCCAGGAGCGTGTGCCTCGACAAAGCGCAGGCCGACGATGTCTCCGAGCTTCCAGGCAGCGAGCGTCGCGTCGCTCACCGTTGTATCGGCTGCGGCTACGGCCTTGAGCGCGCCCGCGGAGGCGGCAAGGGCATTCAGCATCGCCGACGGATCGAAGCCGTAGGGCGCCGCCTGGGTCAGGACGCCGCGCGCAAAGCCGAGTTTCGTGCGAATCTTCGTGTGCACATCGGGCGTGGCTTCGGGAAGCGCATAGACAGACGGCGCAGACGAAACGAAGCGGTCAAATGGGCCGAACACGTGGCTGTGCACATCGCACGCGCCCGGTGGAAGCGGCCGTCGCGGCGGGCTGGCGTCCGGAGCGATGATCGTTGGCGGCTGCGATGCTCCGGTCATGACTTTTCCGATCTGGAAACAAGCGCCGGCGGCAATAGCGTCAACTCTCCGTTGCCGAGTTGTTTCAGCGGCGGTTCGACGCCGTCGGGAAGCGGGATCTCATGCGAGTTGAGCGTCATCGAGACCATCGTGTAGTAGCCCACGAGTGCGGTCAGTTCGACGACACCGCGCACGCCCCAGCGCTGCTCGACCTCGCGATAGGTGGTGACATCCGGCTCGCCCTGCTGCTGGAGCTGGCGGGCAAATTCGTAGACGACGGTTTCGTCGCGGGTTTCAAACTGCGGCGCCTTGCCTACGCGGATCGCTTCGATGGCGGCCGCGGCCAACCCAGCTTCGCCTGCCGCTCTGGCGTGCACCCACCACTCGATCTGGCTGGTCCAGCGCCGGCCAGTCACCAGAATCGCAAGCTCTTTCAGCAATGGCGGCAGGCACGTCTGGTAGCGCAGATATTCCCCGAGGCTCGACCAGCGCGCCGCAAGTTCCGGAGAGTGGATGACGGCACGCAGCGGCCCGATCAACTGTCCGCGCGGCCCAGACACGGCCGCATCGTAGACGCGACGCTGATCCGCGCTCATCTCATCGGGGGTTGGCAGTGGAATGCGCGCCATGACTTTCCTTCGCATCGCTTGATTTCAGATGATGCCGCGCGCCGCGAGCGCATGGATGGCCGCTGCGTCGAAGCCGATCTCGGCCAGGACTTCGTGCGTATGTTGGCCGAGCAATGGCGGCGCGGCGTCGAAGCTCAACGCGGCATCCTTAAAGCGCATCGGACTGACGACTTGCGGCACAGTGCCGGCACTTTGGTGAGGCAAGTGCCGCAGCATCTGCCGGTGCTTGATCTGCGGGTCGTCGAACACCTGCGGAATGGAGTTGATCGGCGCGCACGGCACGCCGGCGGCATCGAGCCGTGCGGCAAGATCGTCGCGCGAAAAATCGCGGAAACGCTCCGTCAGCAGGCCGGTCAGCATGGCGTTGTTGCGAACGCGATCGGCATTTCTGGCGAAACATGCGTCGGTCGACCACGTAGACCGCCCGATAGCTTCGCACAGCTTGGAGAACTGCCCATCGTTGCCGACCGCGAGCACGAGATGCCCGTCGGCGCAGGCAAATACGTCCTGCGGCTGGATGTTCGGATGACGGTTGCCGCCGCGTTGCGGCGTCTTTCCGCCAACCAGGAAATTCATCGCCTGATTGGCGAGGAACGCGGCCTGCACATCGAGCATCGCAAGGTCGATGGTTTCGCCTTGGCCGGTCTCGTTGCGCCGGGCGACCGCGGCAAGGATGGCGACCGCTGCGTACATGCCGGTCATGATGTCGACGACCGGCACGCCAACCTTCTGCGGGCCGCCGCCGGGCTGGCCGTCGCGTTCGCCCGTGATGCTCATCAGGCCACCCATGGCCTGAATGGCGAAATCATAGGCGGCCTGGTTGCTACGCGGCCCGTCCTGGCCGAAGCCGGTGATGGAGCAATAGATCAGCTTCGGGTGCTTCGCGCGCAGCGTCGCCGCGTCGAGGCCGTAGCGAGCAAGCGCGCCAGCCTTGAAATTCTCGATCACAATGTCGACGTCAGCAGCCAGCCGGCGCACCAACTCCTGACCCTCGGGCGCGGCCAGATCGATGGCGACCGAGCGCTTGGCCCGATTGACCGACAGGTAGTAGCCCGACTCCTTCGTGGGCTTGCCGTCACGATCTTCCAGAAACGGCGGCCCCCATGAACGCGTGTCGTCGCCGCTGCCGGGACGCTCGATCTTGATGACGTCGGCGCCGAGATCGGCAAGCATCTGCGTTGCCCACGGCGCCGCCATGATACGACCAAGGTCCAGCACCTTGAGATGCGACAGCGGACCAGTGCGCTGCCGTTTGTCCGTTTCAGCCATCGACGATCTCCGTGGCCTTGGCGGACGGGCGCTCGCTGAACGATTGATACCATGCCGTGAGTGCCGGGTGACCGGCCCGCCAGTTGAGATCGGCAAAGCGGAAGTCGAGATACGACAGGGCACAGCCGATTGCGATGTGGCCGATGTCGAACGGCGCATCGCCAAGACGCGGCGCGAGCTGCTCGAAACGCTCGAGCGCCGCGCGCGTCTTCAGCGCAAAGCCTGCGATCCATTCCGGCGTCTGCCGGGCTTGCGGCTTGTCGCGCTCGTTCCGCCAGAGGATCAGCACGTCGAGCAAGCCGTTGGCCAAGGCGTGCCGGGTAAGGGTATTCCAGCGCTCCGGCTTTGACGCGGGAAACAACCGGCCGCCGCCCGCGAGCGCGTCGAAATATTCGCAGATCGTCAGGCTGTCGAAGATCGCCGTTCCATCGTCCAGGACCAGCGTCGGAATTTTGCCGACGGGGTTGTCCGACAGCAGCGCCTCGTTCGGCTTCGACATGGCGACGACGGTGCGCAGCAGCGTCAGCCGTTGCTCAAGCCCGAGCTCATGCGCCGCGATCATCACTTTGCGGACGAACGGGGACCGTGGGGACCAGTGCAGCTTCACGATGGGAACTCTTTTCGGTACCTAAAACTCTAAAAGCTAGCTTTATAGCCTTTTGATGTGCTGTCTACTGCAGACCGCGCAGGCGCTGCCGCGGCACGGCTCAGCGCAACTTGATATCGACCCGCACCAGGTCACCGCGATAGATGCCGTCTGCGATGAGCACGATGTAGCCTTCCTCATCGACGGCGGTACGCTGGACGAAAGCGACGGGTGCATTAAGCGGCACGCCGAGCAGTTCGGCTGTCTCGAGATCGGCACCGCCGATCGTCAATATCTGTTGCGCATCCTTGATGACGAGGCCTGGAACGTCAGCCACCAGCTTCAGCGCCGTCTTCGACGTGAACGCGTCGGGCGGAATGCGCGGCACGAGCCGCTCGTCGATGAACACGTCCGCGAGCAGAAAGGCTTCACCGTCGCGCGAGTGCCTGCGCTGCAGCCGTTTGTAGCTCGGAGCCAACTCACCGATGCCGTGCGGCACGATCATCGGGAGCTGACCGTCGGCGGCCGACAGCACTTCGATCGTGGCGCCCTCGCGTGCACGGAGCAACCCCGCGAAATTGGTCTCCATCGTACACCACAGATGATCCTTGGGCTGGCGGCGCACGAACGTGCCCTTGGCGCGGAACCGCTCGATCAATTGCTCACTCTCGAGGATGCCGAGCGCCTGCCGGAGCGTTGCCCGTGCGACGCCCACCTCGGAAGCGAGTTCATCGACCGTCGGGATCTGCTCGCCGACTTTCCACCGTCCCGTCTCGATATGTCGGCGGAACAGGGTTGCCAGCTGGATGTAACGCGGCACGGCGCTTTGGCTGAGGGTGCTCATGACAACGTCTGCATATGTGATTCCGGCCTGACTTGCAATAAATAGGATAATAACCTAGCCTAACGACCTGTTACATTCAAGATCGCATTCCGCGTCATGGCGCTTGCCTGCGCAAAAAAGGAGGGGAGGCCATGGCTTCTGTAATCCGTCTCATGCTGCCAACACGTCTTGCCTGCGCCGCATCGGCCCTGGCGTTTGTTGCTGCCATGGCAGGCCCACTTCCGACGGCCGAGGCCCAGGACTTCCCGGCGAAACCGATCACGCTGATTATCCCGTTCCCGGCGGGCGGCGCGACCGACATCGCGGGGCGTGTACTCGCCGAGAGGATGGCGATCTCGCTCAAGCAGCCGATCGTTGTCGACAACCGCGCCGGCGCCGCGGGCGCCATCGGCATCAAGGCGGTCGCGACGGCGGCGCCCGACGGCTATACGCTCGGCGTCAGCGGCGTCGGCACCACGGCATTGCTTGAACCGCTCGGACGTAATCTTGGCTTCAGCCCCGGCAATGATCTCAACTATGTCGGCCATATGGGCTCGTCGGCGATGCTGATCGCCGCCAAGTCCGATCTTGGCGCGAAGTCGATGTCAGAATTGATCGCGCTGGCCAGATCGAAGCCGGAGCAGTTGACCTATGGCACATCGGGGATCGGCTCGCCCGGCCATCTCGCGATGGAATGGCTGTTGTTCGACGCCGGCGTCAAAATCATGCACTTGCCCTACAGGGGTAACGCGCCGCTGTTGAATGACCTTGTCGGCAAGCACGCCGACCTCGGTGTACTGACCATCCCCGACACGTCGGATCAAGTGAAGGCCGGCAATATCGTTCCGATTGCCGTGACGAGTACCGTGCGCTCCGATGAACTTCCCGACGTCCCGACCACGCGTGAGGCCGGGATCAGGGATTTTGCGGCCGAGTTGTGGAATGTGCTGGTCGCACCGAAAGGCACACCTCAGCCGATCGTGGACAAGATCAGCGCCGCCCTCGCCGAGGCGATGAAGGATCCACGCGTGCACGCCCGGTTCAAAGCCAACGGCCTTGTGCCTGTGACCATGACGCCAGCCGAAACCCGCGCCTTCGTCGATACCGAACGCGTCAAGTGGGCCGATGTTGTCAGGAAATCCGGAGTGAAAGCCGATTGAGCGGGACGTCAGCTGCATTTGTGGGGACTCTCGAAAATACCCAATGCGAGGTCGGCATACTCACAAAGGATGTTGCCGATGCCGGCGACGTCTCCACTCCCGTGCGAATCCACCAGCGCGATGTTCTTTGCCGCGAGAACCCCTTCAGAGGCCCGTCATCTTGAGCACAGCCTCGGGCAGGCGTTCGCCCTGGACTGCGATCTTCGAAAGCGCTGTTGCGATCGCCTACAGATCTTTTGCCGAAAGATCGCGATCAATTGATGCCGCGGCAGGTTGGGCGTGATCGTGATATCGCCGATCTCGGACGATGCGTTGCATTCGAGCTTCGTAGTCGCCTTACTCGTCGCGAACGCCTCCAGCTATCCCTCGGGCCGGGTGGAGTACGACTGACACGCTGACCGGCGACGTTCACTGCCGCTGTGCCGCGGCGAATCAACCGTGGCGCTTCACCGAGCGGCGACCAGACACCGCCTTCATCATTTGATCGACAGCCCAGATCGGGCGTTCGTTCGGCCAAAAGAAAAAAGTGGAACGTTAGCCATCGGCGCACCGGCGTCAAATCCCACGCATTGAGTGCGGGTGCTATGTCGGAGGAACTGTCGTTGGCCCCCTGGGCGGCACCTCGCGTAATGCGTCTCTCATCGGCATGCCCTGCTGCGCGCCGGCCTTGAGGCAACTCAAGCCGGCGGCCTCGCATCCGACTTCCAACGCCTTTTTGAGCGACGATTTTTCGCCAATCATGGAAGCAAAGGCGCCAACAAACGTATCGCCGGCACCGGTGGTGTCGACCGGTTGGATGCTCGGCGCCGGCGCGCGAAAACGGGTATCGTCGGCCGTCACGGCTATGGCTCCCTGTGCTCCAGCTGTCACCACGCAAGTCAACCCGTCGGATCTGGCCAGCCAGCCGCAGGCGGCCTCGAAATCCGTCACGCCTGCGTCGAGCGCGGCAGCAAGGTCGAGCGCCTCGTGCTCGTTGACGATGAGGTAATCCGTCGCGTCGAGCAGACCGCGGATCGTCGCGCCTGTCATCTGATCCGGGACCGGCGCCAGGTTCCAGATGACTTTGCCATTGGCCGACTTGACTTTGCACGCCAGGTGGAGGGACTCGGCGTACGGCACCTCCATCTGCAGCACCAGAACGGTGTCGGCGTTCAAGAGTGTCTCCGAGACGTCGGCGGCGCATGCCGTATTGTTAGCGCCGCTTGCCACCGTGATCGCGTTTTCTCCGTTCGGATCTACGGTGATGAACGCGCAGCCCGTCGGCTCATGGACCCTGACGATACGGCTCGTGTCGATGCCGTTGCCGGTCAGGTTCTTGAGAGCCTCATCACCAAACACGTCCTGCCCCAGCCGGCCCGCCATACGGACCTTTCCAGGACCGGCGATCCGTGCGGCGGCGACCGCCTGGTTGGCTCCCTTTCCACCGAACTGGATTTCATAGGATGGAGCGAGCACCGTCCGGCCGGGGCCGGGAATGACCGGCACTCTGGCGACCAGATCGACATTGAGTGAGCCGAACACAAGGATCATCGCCCGCCCCCAAGCAAAAACCTCAGCCTTCCGCATCCATTTCGTGAAGCTTCTGGACGCGTCGCCGGAAATCCTCATCCGTCGAAAACTCGGCGGCAAGAAACGAGGAGATCAGATCGTTGGCGAGCCACGGTCCGACGATCTGGGCGCCAATGCACATGACATTCACATCATCATGCTCGACGCTCTGATGGGCCGAATGGACGTCGTGACAGACCGCGGCGCGGATGCCCTTCATTTTGTTGGCCGCAATCGAGGCACCGACACCGGTACCGCACACCATGATGCCGCGCGCGACTTCGCCAGAAGTGACCTTCTTGGCCACGGCCCGCGCGATATCGGGAAAATCCACCGGCTTCTCGTCATAGGAGCCGACATCGACGACCTCGTGGCCGAGGCTGCGGATATGGTCGATGACGGCTTGCTTGAGCGGCCAGCCGGCGTGGTCGGATCCTATGACGAGGCGCATGTGATTTCCATTTCGTTGTTCTTGGGACCGTGACAGCCGCACCCGGCTGTCACGGTTGGGCTTCGTTCAACCACGCATGTCGGGCGGCAGCTCGACCCCGTGGAATTTCTTGTAGATGGCGTTGAGCTTGCCGTTCTTGACGTTTTCGGTGATCCACGCGTTGAGCTTCTCCAGGAGGCGCGGCTCACCCTTCTTCAGCCCGATGGCGAGTTCGAAGCTGGCGAGCGGGATCTTGGATTCGAAAATGCGCGCCGGATTCTTGACGCCAATCTGGTTGATGATCGTGGCCGACGAGCCGACGCAATCGACCTGGCCGGAGACGGCCGCCGTCACGCCGGTGGCATCGTCATCATAGCGCGCGATCTTCAGCTCCTTGTCCTTCATATTCGACAGCATCGTATCCTGCGTGGTGCCGCGCGAGACGCCCACGGTCTTGTCCTTCAGGTCCGGCCAGTCCTTGACGTTCAGTGACTTCAGACAACCGATATCCGATTGCAGCGTGGCGTACTTCTTCGAGAAATCGATAACCTTGGCCCGCTCAGGCGTGACCGACAGGGTGGATATGATGATATCGGCCTTGCCGGTCTGCACATTCGGGATCCGCGTCGCGCCAGTCGTCTGGATGAATTCCAGCTCGAGGCCCCAATCCTTGGCCAGCATCTCGGCAACTTCGACATCGGAGCCGGTCGGCTTCATGCTGCTGTCCATCATGCCGGACGGCGGGATCGCAAGGTCGGTCGAGATGCGGATCTTCTTGGCCTTGGTGATGTCGTCGAGCAGGTCGGCAAAAGCCGGCTGCGCTGCCAGTGCGAGAAGGCAACATGCCGAAATGGCCGCGCCCAAAAGTTTCCTGTTTTTCATCATTTGTTTTCCTCCGGTTATGATTTCAAATTGCCCGTGCCGACGAACTGCGCGAGTTCGAGGGTAGTTGGCGACGTCAGGATCGAGGCCGGCCCGGTTTCGTGAACCTTGCCGCGATGCATGAAGACGATCCGATCGGCGATGCCTTTGGCAAAACCCATTTCGTGCGTGACCATCACCATGGTCATGCCATCGGCAGCGAGCTGTTCGATTACCTTCAGGACTTCGCCTGTCAGTTCGGGATCGAGCGCCGAAGTCACCTCGTCGAACAGCATGACCTTGGGCTGCATTGCGAGTGAACGCGCGATGGCGGCACGCTGCTGCTGACCACCGGATAGCTGCTCGGGATAGGCATGAATCTTCTCTTCGAGGCCGACCTGCGCCAGCACCTTGTGCGCCAGCGCTTTCGCTTCGGACAGGCCCATTCGTTTCACCGAGCAGGGCGCCAGCGTGATGTTCTGCTCGATCGTGAGGTGCGGAAACAGGTTGTAGCTCTGGAATACGATACCGACATCCTGTCGCAGAGCCCGCAGATCGACGTCTGGAAGATCAACCCTGCGCCCGCAGACGGTGATCTCGCCTCCGTCGACCTTCTCGAACCGGTCGATGCAGCGTAGCGCGGTGCTCTTGCCGGAACCCGACCGGCCGATGACGGCAAGGACCTCGCCGCGCTCGACGGTAAAGCTCACGCCATCGAGCACCTTCAGCGAGCCAAAGCTCTTCTGCACGTCGCGGAGCGACACGATGGGAGTGGAAGATGCGGGTTGCTGCATGTCAGGCCAGACTGAAGTTGGCACTGCCACGTCCCATCCGCCGCTCCAGCTTCTGGCTGAACAGGGACAGCGGGTAGCACATGGCGAAGTACACGGCGGCGATGATCGCGTAGACGATGAACGGCTCGAACAGCGAGTTGTTGACGATCTGACCCGAGCGCATCAGTTCGACGAAACCGACCACCGAGGCGAGCGAGGTGTTCTTGATGATCTGCACCATGAAGCCGACGGTGGGCGGCGTCGCAATGCGGATCGCCTGCGGCAGGATCACCTTCATCATGCGCTGGGTGCGGCTCAGCGCCAGGCCTTCCGCCGCTTCCCATTGCGGCTTTGGCACCGATTGTATCGAGCCGCGCCAGATCTCGCCGAGATAGGCGGCGACATAGAGGGTGAGCGAAGCGCTGGCGGCTGCAAGCGGGGACATCTTGAGGCCAATGGCTGCCAGTCCAAAATAGCCGAGGAACAGGATAACGAGGAGCGGCGTACCCTGAACCAGTTGCACATAGGCGGCACTGAGAAGCCGCACGGACCTCAAGGGAGAAATGCGCGCGAGTGCGATCACGAAGCCGACGATACCGCCGCCAATGAGAGCGATCAGGGAAAGCCCGATCGTCCATAGCGCGCCGTGGCCGAGGAAAAGCAGGTGGTTAGCGTTGAGATGTCCGCCCATGCTTACCTCACAACGCCGTGCCGAGCCGTCGCCGGCGCGGAAACAGGACGAGGCCGAGGCCCCAGAATCCCGCGCGCATGACCAGCGACAGCAGAATGTAAAGCACGGCGACGATGATGTAGGTCTCGAAGGCTCGATAGGTATCCGACTGGATGTAGTTGGCTACGGCCGTCAATTCCTCGGCGGATATCTGCGAGCAGACCGACGAGGCGAGCATCAGCAGAACGAACTGACTGGTCAGCGCCGGATAGACCCTTTCGACGGCGGGCAGCAGGATGATGTGCCAGTAGATCTGGAAGCGCGAGAGCGCGAGCCCTTCGGCCGCCTCGATCTGACCCCGCGGGATCGCCTCGAAACCTGCACGCATGATCTCGGCCGTGTAGGCCCCGACATTGATCGTCAGAGCAACCACCGCAACGGTGAAGGCGGACAGTTTCAGTCCGATGCTGGCAAGTCCGAAATAGACCAGGAATATCTGGACCAGCAGCGGTGTATTGCGGATGGCTTCCACATAGACTTTGCAAATGCGGGCAATCAGCCGGCTATGGTTTCCGCGGCCTACGGCCGCAAGTGTACCGATAAGAGCTCCGGAAACTGTTGCGAGGAACGCGAGTTCGAGCGTCAGAATGGCGCCGCCGAGAAAGTTCGGCCACCGTTCCAGTACCGCGGGAAAGTCGAGTTCGATATTCATTGCAACAGGATCATCCAGCGCTCTGATTGGTCATGCGGTCGTAGACACGGAACAGAGCCTGATTACCGTTCGCGCCTTCGCCGTGCGCCCGCGCGTCGACATATTGGCTGGTGACGAGCGCGGTTCCGGGCAGTGGTACGTTCAACGCCTGGGCATGCTCCTGCACCAGCCTGAGGTCCTTGAGCATCAAGTCGATCCGAAAGCCGGCGCCGACGTCGCCTCCGATCATCGCCGGACCGAGCTTGTCCAGCATCCAGGATGCGGCCGAGCCGCCCAACAGGACGCGGCGAAGCAGGTCCAGGTCGACGCCGGAGGCGCGACCCAGAGCGAGCGCTTCGCAAATCGCTTGGATGTTGATGCCGCAAATCAGCTGATTGCAGAGCTTGACCGTTTGTCCAGCGCCGGACGCGCCGACATGGGTGATGGTGGTGCCCATGGCCCCAAAGAACGGTTCAGCCTTGCCGAAGGCTTCCGCTTCGCCGCCGGCCATGATCGACAGCGCTGCATCTCTCGCGCCGAGCGGTCCGCCGGAGACGGGCGCGTCCATGAAGCTCACGCCGGCCTGCTGCAGATCCGCATGGATGCGGCGGACGGCAACCGGCGAGATCGTGCTCATGTCCACGATCAGCTTGCCGGGAGGCGGCGACTTCAGGAGCCCGTGCTCGCCATAGATCACCGCTTCGACATGCGGCGTGTCGGGCAGCATGGTGATGACGATGTCGGCGTCCCGCGCGGCGTCTGCCGGGTTCTGCGCGCGGACCGCGCCATCCTTTGCGACGTCTGCGACGGCCGCCTCGTTGAGGTCGAAGGCACGGACCGCGTGACCGGCCTTCAGAAGGTTGCGGACCATTTCCCGGCCCATCGTGCCAATGCCGATGAAGCCGACGCTTCCCTTGCCATCCCGTCCCATACGCTTACTCGTCTTCTTGTTGGTTGGAGTTGCAGTCAGCGCGATGCTTTGCGGCCTTCCTTCTCGCCGACGACGGCGCGCCTTCTGTATTCGTCGCCGATCTCAAAATGCTTGCGCAGCGTGGCATCCGCCCGCTCCGGATCGCGTGCGATGACCGCCTCGAAGATGCGCCGGTGATCGTCGATCAGGTACGTCTTCATCGAGGGGAACGACTGCACGAGTTCGCGGCGGCTTCGATGCGAGCGCGTCAAAAGGCCCGCCACCGAATTATGCAGAACCGTCAGCGTTTCCGAGCGCGATGCCAACACGATGGCGCGATGGAATTCGAAGTCGGCCATGCCGCCCGCATCGGCCTCATCGATCGTTTCCTCGATATTCGCGAGGGCGCGTTGCAAGCGTTCGAAATCGGCGATGCCGGCGCGTTCGCAGGCCAGCCTGATAGCCTGACATTCGATTGCGACGCGGGCCTGCATTACGTCATCCAGCATGTCCGCCTGCTGGGCCAGCGCAAAGGTGAAGAAGTCGTTCAGGACCGAGACGTCAGGACGCGTCACCACGGTGCCGATGCGGTCGCGTATTTCGACGATGCCGAGCATGGTTAGCG
Source organism: Bradyrhizobium sp. AUGA SZCCT0177 (assembly GCF_018130125.1). NCBI lineage: Bacteria > Pseudomonadati > Pseudomonadota > Alphaproteobacteria > Hyphomicrobiales > Nitrobacteraceae > Bradyrhizobium > Bradyrhizobium sp. AUGA SZCCT0177. Next base: position 104,902 of record NZ_JAFCMA010000025.1, read on the forward strand.
CGCGCAGGGCTTCCCGGACAAGCGGCCGGCTGACGCCGAGCTGTGTCGCGAGTTCGCGCTCGGAATCCAGGCGGTCGCCCGGCTTGAGTGATCCGACGATCAACCGGTCGCGTAGGAAGGCAAAGACCTTCTGGAAGCCCTTTTCACCCTCGGCCGCTCGCTTGAGTTCCATTCCCGCAATCTTTTGGATGTTATCTTGGTAAGACCAGTAGGATGACCAGGGTGTAGACGTCAAGCCCCTAATGGCGCGGCGGTCAGCATGAGTGGCAGTCAGATGCGGGGGAAACCGATCAACAGGTTCAGCCTTTGACCGCGGTGACCACAGCTTCAATCAAAGCCCTCGCCACCGAGATCGGCCACACCAACCATTGCTCGCGCCGTCTATCATCTCGCGATCGAGCGGCTGACCAGCATCGACGCACCTGTTGTCGCCGCGGTGCGCGGTGGCGCAGGCGGCGGCGGGTTGGGCCTGATGTATGTCGCGGACATCGTCGTTGCGGCCGAGGACGCGCGGTTCGCACTGGGTTATGGCGCGCTCGGCCTCACCGCCGACGGCGGCAACACCTGGTTCCTACCGCGTATGGTCGGGATGCGGCGCGCGCAGGAGGCGCTCGCCTTCGGATTGGTATCGCGTCTGAGACCAAGCGACGCAGTTGAGCGAAGCGGCTGCCATCGTCGCCACGCTTGCCGCGGGGCCGACCCGCGCTTACGGCGCCGTCCGCCGCATGCTGCGGCAGTCATTCGAGACGGGGTTGTCAGATCAGCTCGACGCAGAGAAGGAATCGATCGTGGAAGCCAGCGACACCGGCGACGCGCAGGAGGGAGTCGCCGCCTTTGTCGCCAAGCGCCGCCCGCAGTTCCGAGGCGAATGAGTGGAGCGATCGGACGACAACACACATCACCACTGACCGCAGCGCCGTTCCGTTCAGCCTGCTCATATTGGATGCTGCTAGATTTCTTTGATCTCTCGGTGCACACATCGTGCACACGCCGCCGTCTAACTGATTGAAAAACCTGAACTCTCGTTCCAATCCATCATGGGCAGCTATGTCCAGCATCCGTGGTCCAGTGAAATCATATTCACTCGGCGCTGAGAATGTCGCGGTATCTGAACGGCAAACCGCGACATGATCTCTTGCCCGTTATGATTGCAGATGAAACCGCCCCGAAGGCCGCGTCATTGCTCTTCTACTTCCTTGAAGGCCTCCCGCGCGTTTCGGAAGGCATCGATCCCTGACGGGATGCCACAATAGACGGCGACTTGAAGCAGGATCTCCTTGATCTCGTCCTTCGTGAGCCCGTTCACGAGGGCCCCCTTTACGTGCAGCTTCAGTTCATGGGGACGGCCCAGTGCGCCTAACATAGCCAGGTTGACGATGCTGCGGGTACGACGGTCCAGACCCGGCCGCGTCCACAGAGCACCCCAGCAAAACTCGGTCGACCATTCCGCCATCGTCCGGGTGAATTCGTCGGCGCCTGCGATGGATTTGTTGACGTAGTCCTCGCCGAGCACTTCCTTGCGAACCTTCAGGCCCTTGTCGAACAACTCAGTCATCGTTGGTTCCTTCCATTGTTTGAGAACTGTTTTTCAAGGCGGCGCGGCTCAGCCGTGCGCCCTCATCAGGCTGGAAACGTCGGCAAGCTCGTCGAGACGCCAAACACCATCGATGATGCGATCTATATCCCAATCGGTCCCACCCAGCCGCGCACAATCGCGCAGTTTCGCTTCGATATCCCGATCCGATAACGGGTCGGCAAGACTGCCCTTCGCTGCCATCACGATCTCGCTGAGCGTCTCTCCCGACGTCAGGCGGATAATGACACGCGCAGCACCATCCGGAAGCGAGGCGTCAAGCTCCGCCCCCACCTTCTGGCGCAGCGAGACGATGTCTGGCCGAAATACCGTCGCATCCGCGAACTCGGTAACGCCGGCCGTTCCCAGCAGCAGCGCACAGGCGGCGCAGTGATGAATGCTGACCCGTGCGTCGCGCTCGTTGCGAACCGGGCGGTCGCCGCGCGCCAGCAGCAGCGCCGAGCCCTGCACTGTAATGGAAGCGATATCATCGATGCGGCGGTCGAGCTTCGCCCGCAAATTGAAACAGGCGTCGATCACGGCATGAAACACGATGCCCGCCGGATAGGGCTTGTAGGTATTCTTCGCGATCTCCCAGGTCTTGCCGAGGCTGCCCGTCAATCGCCCAAGATCAGGTTCGTCTCCCATAGCGCGCGCCCAACCGAGCGGTCCCTCAATGGCCCGGGGCGATGCGGAATAGCCCTCGGCCGCAAGCAATGCTGAGAACAGGCCGTTGCGTGCCGCGTTGCCGACGCTGACATTCTTGGCGGCACTGGGGAGGTTCTCGATGATCCCGGCCGACTGGCTGGCGGCGATTCCGATCGCATTAGAAATCTGGTCCGCCGGAAGCCCAAGCAGCTTCGCGCAGGCCGTGGCCGCGCCGAACACCCCGCACGTCGAGGTGATGTGCCAGCCGCGCGCGTAATGTCCGGGAGACACCGCGTTGCCGATGCGGCATTCGACCTCCACGCCGAGAATGAATGCCGTGAGCACAGCCTGCCCCGAATATCCCCGCGCTTGCGCCAATGCCAGCACCGGCGCTGCGACGGGCGCCGCAGGATGAATGATGGTGTCCAGATGGGTATCGTCAAAATCGAGCAGATTGGCCGAAATCGCGTTGACGAACGACGCAGCCAGCGCATCGAGCCGTTCCAGACGACCGATGACCGCGGATGTCGCGGCGCCGCTGAACGGCAACAACGTGCGCAACGCGGCAGTGACGGCAGGATCATTCGCCGACCCCAGCGCGGTCGCGAAGAAGTTCAGGATCGAGCGTTTAGCCTCGTGATTTTGCGCGGCGACATCCGCCCACACCGTGCCGGCAACGAAATCGGCGAATGTCGTGCCGGCGCCTTGCGCTTCATCTTGCCGCACTGAGCGAATTCCTCGGACCTTGTTTTTCCGACCCTATTCCGGCGCGACATCCCCTGTCGACAAAAATCTTATGCTTGACAGATTGACAGACAATCTGGAAATTTGGCGAAACGCGACCGGGGAACCCTGGCGCGACAAGAACAAGAATGCGCCCGTGCTTGCGGCGCGACAGGGAGCGAACCATGGCAGCAGAAACAATCGGCTTTGTCGGAACGGGCCGCATGGGCGGACCGATGGCCGGCCGCCTGCTCGACGCCGGCCATTCGCTGTGCGTTTACGATTCGCAGGTTGAGGCGACCAATGCGCTGGTTGCGCGCGGCGCACGGCTTGCGAAATCACCTGCCGAAGTCGCATCGAGCGCCGATATCGTGCTATGCAGTCTGCCCACCCCCGATATCGTCAAGGCGGTTGCGCTGGGGCCCGATGGAATCGTTGCCGGAAACCGCGCCACGGTGCTGATCGACCTGTCCACCACGGGACCCGGCGCTGCCAAATTGATTGCCAAGGGATTCGAGCCGAGGAACCTGACCCTGGTCGATGCGCCGGTCAGCGGCGGCATCAAGGGCGCGGTGAACGGCACGCTCGCGGTAATGGTGTCCTGCCCGAAGGCGACCTACGACCGGGTTGAGCCGATCCTGAAGCATTTCGGAAAGCTGTTTTACACCGGCGACAAGCCGGGCACGGCACAGACGGCAAAACTCGCCAACAATCTGATGGCCGCGGCAGCACTGGTGATCACCTCCGAAGCGGTGGCGATGGGCGTCAAGGGCGGTGTCAATGCCAAGGTGCTGATCGATATCATCAACGCCAGCAGCGGTCGCAACAGCGCCTCCGAGGACAAATTCCCCCGCGCCGTGCTTCCCGGCACCTTCGATTTCGGATTTACCACCGGCCTCTCCTACAAGGACGTGCGACTCTGCGTCGATGAAGCCGAAGCCATGGGGGTCCCGATGGTCTGCGGCTCGGTGGTCCGGCAGATGCTCGCGATTACCAACGCCAAATATGGCGCGTCATCCGACTTCACCTCGATCGCCAAAGTGCTTGAGGAATGGGCCGGCGTCGAAATGCGCGGCTAGACCGAAGCCACCGGCGCGAGAGGCGATTGCCATGACGATCGGATCGACCGGACCAAACGAGGTTTCGTTGGCGCGAGCGCTGACGCGCACCGCGCTTGCCGTCGACCGCGGCCGTTTCGACGCTGAAGTCATCGCCAAGGCAAAAATCTGCCTGCTGGATTTTCTCTCCTGCGCCTTCGAGGCGCGCAATCACCCGTGGAGCCGCCAGGCGATCGCCATAACGCGCGAGGTCGGAGACGGCGCAACCGTCATCGGCACCCGAACCCTCGCCTCGCCCGGCGACGCGGCCTTCGCCAACGCCACTATGGGTCACGGCCTGGTGCGCGAAGACATGCACGCCGCCAGCATCTGCCATCATGGCGTGGTGATCTGGCCGATCCTGCTCGCATTGTCGGAACGAACGCCGCTATCAGGCGCGACATTCCTTACCGCGGCAATCATCGGCTATGAGACCGGCGCGCAGATCGGCCGCGCGCTCTTTACCGCCGACCTCGCCCGCCTCTACCGGCCGACCGGTCTCGTTGCGCCGCTCGGCGCAGCGTTGGCGGGAAGCTATGCGCTTGGACTTACCGAAGATGCCGCAACCAGCGCAATTGCCATTGCCGCCAACACATCGTCCGGCTTGAACGAATGGCCGCGCGCGGGCGGTTCCGAAATGTATTTCCACCCAGGCTTTGCAGCGCGTAACGCGATTGCGGCGATCGAATTGGCGGAGGCCGGCGCCCTCGCTTCGGAAACGATCCTTGAGGGCGAAGCCGGATTGTTCGCTGCCTTCCGCCGCCAGCCTGCCCCCGACGATATCCGTTTGTTCACCGGCGCCGAGCCGGAAATTATGGCCGTCTACAACAAGCCGGCTCCCGCCTGCAATTTCGCGCAAACCGCAGCCCAGGCGGCTCTGCGCGCCGCGCGCGAACTCGGATCATCGGACGACGTCGCGACCGTTGCCATTCGAGTCCCCGAAGCGGCGGCCCGCTACCCCGGCTGCGATTCGAAGGGACCCTTTCACAACGCGCTGCAGGCCAAGATGAGCATTTCCTTCAGCGTCGCCGCGGTGCTGGCGCGCGCCGCGCTCGAAGAAGAAAACTACGCTGACATCAACGATCCCAGGATACTGCGCCTGGTCGAGCGGACCGAGCTGCAAAGCGCGCCTGATCTCACCGCTGCATTCCCCGCGAACCAGGGCGCTGAGGTCCTTGTTGGCCTGCGCAATGGAAAGACCATCCATCACCGCCTCGAGAATGTGATTGCCGCGACGCCGGAGCAAATCCGCGCCCGCTTTCGGCGGGCTGCTTCCGACGTCATCGGCGACAAGCGCGCGCTGTATCTGGAAGAGCTGGTGGACAATTGCACATCGCTTCCTGTCAGCCACGTGATAGCCGCTCAGTGCCGGCTTGAACCATCCGAGCAACGGCTGCGGCCAGCTTCATGATCGATCACGACAAACGGAAAATGAGGGGCACCATGTTCAAACCGGAAATGGCCGAAACAGCCACACCGATGGCCGGCACGAAACACGGATACTCCCCTGCCGCGCGAGGTCTCCGGTGACCCAGGCGCTGGAAGGCTTCCTGCAAGCGCTGTCCGCCGGACTTTTGATCGGCGCGGTCTACGGCCTGATGTGCGTCGGGCTCGGGCTGATTTTCGGCGTCATGCGGGTGATCAATTTCGCCCAGGGCGATTTCATGATGCTCGGCATGTATGCCGCGTTCTATTTCTTCACCGCGTTCGGCGTGCAAGCCACGTTCGGCAACACCTTCGGACCGTTCGTCGCGATCCTGCTGGCCGGCCCGGTGCTGGCCGTGTTCGGCTACTTCGTCCATCTTACGCTGATCTCGCGCGTATCAGGCATGCGCACTTCCTCGCTCGAGGGCGAGGGTCACTATGCCCAGCTCATCCTGACGCTGGGGATCGCGCTGATCCTGCAGAATGGCGGCCTGCTCGTGTTCGGCTCGGTGCTGGCCTCGATCCGGACGCCGCTGTCGAGTTCGGCGTGGGAGCTTGGACCGATGTTCTATGACGTCAGCGTCTTCATCAACAAAGCGCGCGGCATAGACGCTGTTGTCTCGCTGGTGACGATGCTGCTGCTGACGCTGATGATCACGCGGTCGCGGATCGGAAAATCGCTGCGCGCCGCCGCCGATAACCCCACCGCGGCAACCTATATGGGGATCGACGTCGACCGCGCGCACCGCATCGCCTTCGCAATCGGCACCGGCATCACCGCGATCGCGGGCGGCCTGCTCGCCACCAACTATCCCTTTCACCCGTTTGTCGGCGTCGAATACGTCATCGTGATGTATGCCGGCGTCGTGCTTGGCGGCATGGGCAGCATCATCGGCGCCTTCTGGGGCGGCATGACGATCGGCCTGGTCCAGCAGATGTCGACGCTGATCCTGCCGACGCAATTGCAGAACGCTGCGATCTTCGTCGTGTTCCTGCTGATCATCTTCTTCCGTCCGCAAGGCTTCTTCGGGCGTATGGTCGAGAGGACATGACCATGCGCGGATGGCGATCGCTGTTGCCTATCCTTGTCTTCACCGCGCTCTATGCCGCGGTGTCGCTGAGCGTGACCAATTCCTATTACCAGCTGGTGATGACGCTGGTTCCGGTCTGGGCGATCTTCGGGCTGTCGTGGAACCTGCTGAGCGGATACACCGGGCTAATCTCGTTCGGTCATGCCGCCTTCTTCGGCGTCGGCGCCTATACCGTCGTGCTCTGCCAGATCCATTTCGATCTGTCGCCGTGGGTGACGATCCCCATCGCGGCCGTTCTCGGCGGTATCGCCGGATTGCTGATCGGCTTTCCGACCTTCCGCCTGCAGGGGCACTACTTCGCATTGGCGATGCTGGCCTACCCGCTCGCCATTCTCTACGTGTTCGAATGGCTCGGCCTGCAGGAAGTCACGCTGCCAATCAAGCGCGACAATCCGATCGCCTATATGCAGTTCGCCGATCACCGTCTCTACACGTTGCTGGCGCTGGCGATGATGCTCGGCACCATCCTGCTGACACGCGCCATCGAGCGGTCGCGCTTCGGCATGGCGCTGCTTGCGATCAAACAAAACGAAGCCGCCGCGGAAGCCGCGGGGATCAACACGCTGGCCTGGAAGCTCCGTGCCGTCACGCTCAGCGGCGCCATCGCCGGAGCGGTTGGCGGGTTCTACGCTGTCGTGTTGCTGGTGGTGACCCCGCAATCTGTGTTCGGCATGCTGGTGTCGGCACAGGCGCTGACGGTCGCCATGTTCGGCGGTGTTGGAACAGTCTGGGGTCCAGTGATCGGATCGGTGATCCTGATCCCATTGGCTGAAACGCTCAATGCCGAAGCGGGTTCGCGCTTTCCCGGCATTCAAGGGGTCATTTACGGCCTTGCTATCATATGCGTCATTCTTCTCGCGCCTGAGGGCCTGTACTGGAAAGCGCGTGACTTCCTGCGAAAACGCTCGGCACTACCGGCTGCGGCGACGCAGAGCGCGCCGAATGTCCCGGTTGCGGCGCCCGTCCCCGCCGCGCCAGCGCGTGTCAAACGATCCGTCGGAACGGGCGACGTCGTCCTCGAAGTCCGCAACCTGTCGCGTTCCTTTGGCGGGCTGAAGGCCGTGCAGGATGTCAGCTTCAAGCTGCGGCAAAACGAGATCCTTGGAATCATCGGTCCCAACGGCGCCGGCAAGACTACGCTGTTCAACCTGCTGAACGGATTCCTGCGGCCGGGTACCGGCGAGATTCTGCTCGGCGGACGCGAGATGTCCGGCCGCAAGCCGCACGAACTCTGCGAGGCCGGCATCGGCCGCACCTTCCAGATCATGCGTCCGTTCCTGCGCATGTCGATCTCGGACAATGTCGTGGTCGGAGCCTATGTCCGCGCCAAGACCGATGTCGAGGCAAGGAAGCTGGCAGCCGATGCGATTGCCCGCGTCGGACTGTCGGAGATCGCCGAGCGCATCGCGGGCGAACTCACGACCAAGGAATTGCGGCTGATGGAACTCGCCCGCGCGCTGGCCGGACAGCCACGTATCTTGCTGCTCGACGAGACGCTCGCGGGCCTCGGACACGACGAGGCTGACGAGGTCGTCGCGGTAATCCAGCGGCTTGCCCGCGACGGCATGACGATTGCGATCATCGAACACACGATGCAGGCGATGGTCCGCCTGGTCGACAGTTTCCTGGTGCTTGACCATGGCGCCGTAATCGTTGAGGGCGAGCCTGAAGCGGTCACCCGCGACAGCCGCGTCATCGAGGCCTATCTCGGCAAAAAATGGGTGGCCCATGCTCCGCATTGAAGGGCTTACCGCCGGCTATTCCGCGATCCCCGTGCTGAACGACGTCTCGATCAAGGTCGACGAAGGCCAGTTCGTCGCGATCGTCGGACCGAACGGCGCTGGCAAGACCACGTTGTTCAAGACGATTTCCGGCATCGTGCAGCCGAGCGCAGGAACTATCACATTCGAAGGTCATGACCTGCTGGCGATCCGGCCCGCGCAACGCGCGCATCTTGGCATCGCCCACGTACCGGAAGGCCGTCAGGTCTTTCCTTCGCTCACGGTGATGGAAAACCTCGAAATGGGCGCGATGACCGAGGCCGGCCAGCGCGACTGGAAACACAACATCGAGCGCATCTTCGAATGGCTGCCCATCCTGGCCGAGCGCCGCGGCCAATTCGCGGGCACGCTCTCGGGCGGTCAGCAGCAGATGCTGGCGATCGGCCGCGGGCTTGCAGGCTCGCCCAAACTCCTGATGCTGGATGAACCCTCGATGGGTCTTGCGCCCACCATCGCCGATTTCATCTTCGAACGGCTGATCGAAATCCGCCGGCAATCCAACCTGACGATCCTGCTGGTCGAACAGCGCGTGGCGGAGGCCCTCGAATCCGCCGACCACGGCTACGTGCTCGAAGCCGGCCGCGTCGCGCTCGAAGGCAACAACCAAACCTTGCGAGCGGACGACCGCATCCGCAAGGCCTATCTCGGCATGTAACCAACAACAACACCATTGGGAGGACGAAAATGGGCCAGGACAAGATTGAGGACAATCTATCCGACAAGATTTCGAAGACGTCGCTGACGCGGCGAACCGTGCTCTCGGGAGCGGCCGCGATCGGCCTGTCGACTGTGGCGCGAGCGCAGCAACCTGCCGAAGTCAAGGTCGGCCTGATCGTGCCGTTGTCCGGCATCTATACCCGTCCGGGCCAGGTGATGCGCATGGGCGCCGAGATGGGCATCGAGCACATCAACGCGCAAGGCGGCATCAAATCGCTCGGCGGCGCAAAGATGAAGCTCGTCGTGATCGATTGCGGCGACACCACCGAAAAGGCCAAGAACGCAGCGCAGCGCATGGTGGCGCAGGAGCCCGATCTGGTTGCTGCGACCGGCTCCTATCTGAGCTCCTTCACGCTGGCGGTGACTGAAGTCACCGAACGCGCCGAACTACCTGTCCTGACGCTGTCTTATTCGGACCTGCTGACCGATCGCGGGTTCAAGTTCATTTTCCAGACCGCAGCGCCCGCCAGTGTGCAGTCCCAACTCGGCTTACCCGAACTGATGAAGCTGGCCGAGACCGCTTCCGGCAAGCGACCGAAGACCGTCGCCATGCTGATGGACAACACGGCGACCTCGGTCGCAACCGCCAAGGCGCTGAAGGAGAAACTCCTCGCGCAGGAAGGCCTTCAGCTCGCGGTCGAGGAAGTGTGGACACCCCCACTTTCCGACGCCACGCCGCTGATCCAGAAGGTCAGGTCAGCCAGGCCGGACCTGTTGCTATTCATGCCGAACGCGGTCTCCGACGCAAAGCTCGGCCTGGAGAAGATCAACGAGTTCGGCCTCGGACAGGGCAAGATTCCGACTGTGTCCTTCAGCATCACCATTGCCGAGCCGGACATGCTGCAAAGCGTCACCCCGGAAGTCGTCCAGGGCATTATGACGATCGTCGCCAACTGGGGCTGCAAAGGACACGAGGACATCATCGCCGAACTCAAGGCCAAGTACAAAGAGCCCTGGGCGACGCAAAATGTCATCTCGACCTATGGCGACATGTGGCTGATGAAGGCTGCGCTTGAAAAGGCCGGGAAGGCCAACCGCCTCGCCGTCGCCGATGCGTTCCGCACTCTGGATGGCGGGCCCGCAAAATACTATCCCGGCGGTCAATTGAAGTTCGATGAAAAGGGCCGCCGTGTCGGCGCAGGCGTCGTCATCGTGCAGTGGCAGAACGGCGTACCTGTCACCGTGTTCCCGTCCGACCTCGCTCAGTCGTCTCCGTTCTGGCCAAAGAAATCCTGACTGCAACGCATCTCAAAAATTTCAGGGAGGAATAGCCATGACAAAAATTGCACAGACCGCTCTAACGCGGCGCAGCCTGCTCGCCGGTGCATCCGCCGGCCTGATCTCGACTCGCGTATGGGCGCAGCAACCGGCCGAAGTAAAGGTCGGATTGCTGGTGCCGATCTCGGGCCTCTATGCGCGCCCAGGAGCTGTGATGCGCCACGGCGCCGAGATGGGCGTGGAGCACATCAATGCGCAAGGCGGCATCAAGTCACTCGGCGGCGCCAAGCTCAAGCTGGTCGTGCTCGATTCCGGTGACACCACCGAGAAAGCCAAGAACGCCGCACAGCGCATGGTCGCCCAGGAAACCGACTTGGTGGCCGCGAGCGGCTCCTATCTGAGTTCATTCACGCTGGCGGTCACGGAGGTCACCGAGCGGGCCAATCTTCCGGTCCTCACCCTCTCCTACTCCGACCTGATTACCGATCGCGGCTTCAAATATGTGTTCCAGACCTCGGCCACCGCGGGATCGCAGGCGAAACAGGCCCTGCCCCAGATCGTGAAGCTGGCGGAAACCGCTTCCGGCAAGAAGCCCAAGACGGTCGCGATCATCACCGACAACACCGCGGCATCGGTTTCGTCGGCAAAGGCGATGCGCGACGGCCTGCTCGCCGAAAACGGGCTGCAACTGATCGTCGATGAAACCTTTACGCCGCCGCTCGCCGACGCCACCTCGCTGGTTCAAAAAATCCGGTCGGCCAAACCTGACCTGCTGTTCTTCCTGCCGACGGTGATTTCCGACGCCAAGCTGCTGCTCGAGAAGATGAACGAGTTTGGCCTCGGACAAGGCAAGATTCCGACTATCTCGTTCGGCATCGCCATCGCCGAACCCGACATGCTGCAGACCGTAAGCCCGGAACTGCTGCAGGGCCTGCTGACCTGCGTCGCAAGCTGGGGCGCCAAGGGTCACGAGACGCTGATCGCCGAATTGAAGACCCGCTACAAGGAGCCCTGGATGACGCAGAACGCGATCTCCACCTATGGCGACATGTGGGTCATCAAGGACGCGCTCGAGAAAGCCGGCAAGGCAGACCGCGTTGCGGTCGCCGACGCGCTGCGCACCATGGATGCCGGTCCTTCGAAATATTACCCGCTCGGCGAAATCAAGTTCGACGAAAAGGGTCGCCGCGTCGGCGCCGGCATGACCATCGTGCAGTGGCAATCGGGCATCCCGGTCACGGTATTCCCGCCGCAGCTGGCGCTGTCCCAACCGTTCTGGCCCAAAAACTAGCCAAGGATTGGATACCGATATGGACAAGGCGACATACGATCGAGGCCTCCAGATCCGAAAGGACGTGCTGGGCAACGAATTCGTCGACAAGGCGATCGCATCGGCCGATGACTTCAATCGGCCGATGCAGGACCTCACGACGGAGTATTGCTGGGGCTATGTCTGGGGCCGCGACGGCCTCACGCACAAGACCCGCAGTTTCCTCAACCTTGCGATGCTGTGCGCGCTCAACCGGCCGCAGGAACTCAAGACCCATGTGCGGGGCGCCCTGACCAACGGCGCGACGCGCGAGGAGATACGCGAGGTGTTCATGCAGGTTGCGATCTATTGCGGCGTGCCGGCCGGCGTGGACGCTTTCCGTAATGCCAAGGAAGTGTTTGCCGAACTGGACAAGAAGTAACGGAGCCCGAGACGATGTTGCAGGGCAAATGGGCTCTCGTGACCGGGGCGACGGCAGGCCTGGGCTTGGCCGTGGCTGAAAGCCTGGCCGGCGCGGGAGCCAACATTGTCCTGCACGACCTCAAGGAACCGGCGCAGACGCGGGACCGTCTGCGCGCGCAATTCGGCGTCGAGGTGGTCAGTGTCGCAGCCGACCTGTCGCAGCGCGCCGCCATCGAAGCTGTCATGGACGCCCTGTTCGGCCGCATCGGTGCGGTCGATATTCTGGTGAACAATGCGGTGGTACGGCACTTTTCTCCGGTCGAGAACTTTCCGCCAGAACGATGGGACGAAGCTCTCGCCGTCAATCTGTCGGCCCCGTTCCACCTGATCCGCCTCGCATTGCCCGGCATGAAGCAACGGAAATGGGGCCGCATCATCAACATGGCGTCGATCTATTCGACTCGCGCGGTCGCGGACCGCATCGACTACGTGACCACCAAGACTGCCATTGTCGGCATGACCCGCGCCGTCGCAATCGAGACCACGAAGAGCGGAATTACCTGCAACGCACTGTGTCCGGGCACGCTGCCGACGCCGGCCATTCAGGGAAAAATAGCGGGGATCGCGGCCAGCGAAGGCCGCAGCATCGACGAATCCACCAGTGACTACCTTGCGAGCCGGCAGCCGAGTGGGCGGTTTGTCGCCATGGAAGCCGTCGGCGCGATGGCGGCCTTCCTGTGCAGTCCGGCCGCACAGGACATCACGGGGGCAATGCTGCCGATCGATGGAGGCTGGTCCGTCGCATGAGCGTCACCGTCCGTCTCACCCAGGAGATCTACAGTGGCTGAAGCATCGAGCCGAAATGCCGTGGTAACCGGCGCCGCCGGTGGCATGGGTCGTGCCATTACGAAGGCGCTGCTCGAAAGCGGGCGGCGGGTCGTGCTCGCCGACCGCGATCCGGCCTCGCTTCGCGAGTTCGCCACTGAGATGGGCGACAACACATTCCCGATCGAACTCGATATTACCGACACCAAGGCCGTGGACCGCCTGCCCGACCTCATCCCGGACGCCTTCAAGCCGATCGACATCCTCGTCAATAATGCCGGCCACGACATCGGCGGCCGGACCCGGTTCGATGCCGGCGCGGCGGACGATTGGTCCGGGATCATCCAGACCAATTTGATCGGCCTGATGCGGGTGACCCGCAGCCTGCTGCCCGACATGATCAGGCGCAATTCGGGCCACATCGTCAACATCAGCTCGATCAACGCCCTACGCATCATTCCCGACATGGCCGCCTACAGCGCCAGCAAGGCGGGCGTGCACATGTTTACCGAAACGCTCCGCGGCGAGCTCGCAGAAACGGCGATTCGGGTGACCGAGATGCAGCCCGGCTTGACCCGGACCAATATCATCCTCACCCGCTATCGCGGCGACCGGGAGAAGGAAAAGGACTATTTCGACCAGTTCAAGATGGCGCTCGATCCGGCCGATATTGCCCGGTCGATCGTGTTTGCGCTGGACCAGCCGCCGCATGTTCAGATTGCGGAGATGATGATTCTGCCCGTAAATCGCTATTGAACCAATGCCGGTGCGAAGGCGGTAGACAATGGACAAACGCGGTGAATTGCAATCCACGCTCCGGATCGAGGACGTTCCGACCGTCCGGTCGATGGTCGCCCAGAAGCTGCGTGAGGCGATCATGTCCGGAAAGCTGAAGCCGGGCCAGCGCCTAGTCGAACGAGAGCTTTGCGAGATGACCGGCGTGAGCCGGCCGTCCATTCGCGAAGCGCTCCGGTTGCTGGAAGCCGATGGTCTCGTCAATACCGTCCCTCACCGCGGCCCTGTCGTCAGCACCATCAGTCTTGAGGAGGCAAAGCAGCTCTACGCGGCCCGCGCCGTGCTCGAGGGGTTTGCCGGACGAGAATGCGCGCGCCTGCACGATCCTGCCGTTGTCCGCAGGATCGGGGACGCTCTCACCAAGCTGAAGGCGGCGTTCGCCGATTCCGACTTGATAACGGCCCTCGAAGCCAAGACGGAGTTTTATGCGGCGTTGATCGGCGGCTGTCAGAACGCCTTCATCGAACGGATGCTCAGGCCGCTGCACGACCGGATCACGCTGCTGCGGATTACCTCGATGTCGCAGCCCAAACGCATCAACAAGAGCCTGCGCGAGGTCACCGCGATCTGGCGCGCCATCCAGAGCGCCGATCCCGATCTCGCCGAGAAATGCTGCGTCGATCACATCAACGCGGCGGCCGTGGCCGCGCTCAGCATGATCGAGCAATCATCCGCGTCGAACGAGAAGGCGACCGCGGATGAATGACCCAACGTTATTTCGACCAAGCCGTTTCAAAGGGCCACAAGGCCGATAGGAAGCTGCCATGAAGTTTGTAAAATGCGTTCTTCTGATGCTGTTGCTGTCGCCAGTACTGCCGGCATTCGCCCAGGAATTTCCGAGCCGGCCGATCACGCTGGTCGTTCCCTTCTCGGCCGGCGGGCCTGGCGACGTCATTGCACGCCTGCTCGGGACATCGATGAGCGCGACGCTGAAGCAGTCGCTCGTCATCGAAAACGTCGTCGGCGCCGGCGGTACCCTTGGCACCAATCGCGTCGCCAAAGCCTCCCCTGACGGTTACACCCTGCTGCTGATGCATGTCGGTCAGGCCACCGCGCCGGCGCTCTACGCCAAGCTGCCGTTCGACCCCGTTGGTGACTTTGCGCCGATCGGTCTCGTCACCGACGTACCGATGATCTTGGTGGCGCGTGCGAATTTTCCCGCCAAGGACCTGAAGGAACTCGTCGCCCATGTGCGAGCCCAAGGCGACAAGGTCACCTACGGCAATGTCGGCCTCGGCTCCGCGTCACATCTGTGCGGGCTGATGTTCATGAGCGCCATCGAGGCCAAGCTCACACCGATCTACTACAAGGGTGGAGGCCCCGCGCTGAACGATATCATCGCCGGTCACATCGACGTCTATTGCGATCCGGCAACAGGGCCTACGCCGTATATTCAGGCCGGCACCATCCCGGGTTACGCCATCACCAGCAAAAAACGCGTGCCGACCCTGCCGAATGTGCCGACGTCGGCGGAAGCGGGGGTACCGAAGTTCGACGTCACGACCTGGTACGGGCTGTATGCACCACGCAATACGCCGAAACCGATCGTTGACGCTCTCGTCGACGCCCTGCAAAAGGCGCTCAAGGACCCGCCTCTGGTCACCCGCTTCGCTGAACTCAGCATGGCGCCGGTCGAGCCGGAACGCGCGACGCCAGGGGCGCTCGAAGCCCTCCTGAAGAGCGAAATCGACAGATGGGGCCGTATCATCAAGGATGCCGGCATTACGCCGCAGTAAGCTGACTCAGCTCGTAGCACGGTATTTTTCCGGATCGGAACCCGACTTGTTCAATGGTCGCATGAAGCAGAGATCAGAACACCACTGGAATATTGTTGTGCCAAACAGGAAGACGCGGTGGCGTGACAGGCCATGGCCACAACTGACGCGCAACGGCCCCAGTATGAGCGCTCGCACGCCAACTGATAAGGTTTTCTGCGAAACCTTACGAGTCTGCAAACTGCCTCCATTTTCGGTATTTCCTTATCGATCGCCAACTGCCCTATTTCTTGCTCATGCTTATCGACCACGAGATGCTGTTGGGCATGAACGGCCGCTTTGCGGGGCGGGTTCAACTGATCGCTGTCCCCGCGGATTGAGGAGACAAGATCGAAACCCGCATCTAGTGCCTGGGATTGAGAGCATCATTCAGGCCGTCACCCATCAGGTTGAAGCCGATCACGAGGGCGATGATCGCGAGCCCGGGCCAGAACGCCATCCATGGCGCCTCGCTGAGAAACTGCCTGGCGACATCAAGCATGGCGCCCCATGACGGGGCCGGAGGCAGCTGGCCAAGCCCCAGGAAGGCAAGGCTCGCCTCGGCCAGGACCGCAATCGCCATGGTGAGCGTCGCCTGCACGATCGTCGGCGCAAGCACATTCGGCAGTACCTGTCCGGTGAGGATGGCGAGATCGCCGAGGCCTTGGGCACGGGCCGCCGCGATGTAATCCTCGGTGCCGACGACCAGTGTTTCAGCACGCGCGACACGAACGAATACCGGTACGGCGGAAATGCCGATGGCGATCATCGCATTTTCGAGACTGGGGCCCAGGAAAGCGGCCAGCGCAATCGCCAGCACCAGGAAGGGGCAAGCCAGCAGCGCATCGGCGAGACGCGAGATCACCATGTCGGCGAGGCCGCCAAAATAGCCGGCGACGAGACCAAACGGGAGGCCGATGAGCACAGCGACGGTCACGGAGACCATGCCGGCTCCAAGCGAAGCCTGCGTGCCAAAGATGACGCGGGACAGTACATCACGGCCGAGATCGTCGGTGCCGAACCAGTGAGCTGCACTGGGGGCCGCGCGTATAGCCATCCAGTCCGGCGCATTTGGATCGTAGGGCGCGATCCACGAGGCAAACACCGCAAGCACGGCAAAGAACAGAATGATCGTAGCCCCGATCACGGCGGACGGCTCGCGCAACAGGCGGCGAATCTCCGGAGAACCGCCTGCGCGCACCCGATTTGCAACCGGCGTCGTCTCAATCGAACTCATGACCTGAGCCTCGGATTGAGCAGCACATAGGCGACGTCGGCAATCAGGCTCATCAACAGGAACACGGCCGCCGTGCACAGCACCACGGCCTGGACCACGGCATAATCGCGGCTGAACACGCCATCGACGATCATCTTGCCAAAACCGGGTATGGAAAACACCTGCTCGGTCAGCACCGCGCCAGCCAGCAATTCGCCGAATTGCAACGTGCCCAGCGTCACCACCGGAATCAGCGCGTTCGGCAGCGCATGGCGCAGCACGATTGTGCGATCGCGGACACCCTTCGCGCGGGCGGTACGCACATAATCCTGCTTCATCGCCAGGATCATCGCACTGCGGACATGGCGCATCATGATGGCGGCGGTGCCGGTGCCGAGAACCAGGGCAGGCATCAGCATTGAAAGCAGGTTGCGCCCCACGCTTTCGAAAGGCGAAACAAACCCTCCGGCCGGCAGCCAGCCGAGATTCACCGAGAACACCAGGATCATCATGATCCCCAGCCAGAAATGCGGAATCGACAGGCCAGCCAGTCCGAACAGACTGGCACCGTAATCGAACGGCGTTCCGCGCCGCAGCGCCGCGAAGATTCCGATCGGCAGCCCGAGCAGGAGCGCAACCAGCATCGACAGGATCGCGAGTTCGATGGTCACCGGCAGCTTTTCAACCAGCATGGTGCCGATCGGCAGCCGGGTGCGCACCGAGGTACCGAAGTCACCCTGCACCACGCCTTTCAGCCAGACGACGTATTGCACCGGAACCGGATCATTGAAGCGATATTTCTGCCGAAGATACTCGACGACCTCCGGGTTGCGCTCTTCGCCGGCCAGCGCCAACGCCGGATCGCCGGGCAGCAGCTTCTGAAGGCCGAACACCATCATCGACACCAGCAACAATGTCGGCAGTGAGACGCCGAGCCGGCGCAGAAGCAGTGTCTTCATCTTGGCAGTCAGTTCCTCACTTGGCCGGCGCGCCGACGCGCGCCAGGCGTTGCGCGTCAGTTCGCAGGCTTGACGCCCGTAAAGCGCAGCAGCCCGTCGGGTACCATGACGATGCCGCCAACCGATTTGCGTGCCGCAAAGAACCAGTTTGGATGGTAGAGGGGAATCGACGATAGCGCCGTTAAGTAGATGTCCGTAGCCTTGACGTAGAGCGCCTTGCGTTTGGCTTCGTCGGCCTCACCGCGGGCCTCGGTCAAGATCACATCGAGATCCTTGTTGCAATATTTGTTGACGTTCTGCGAGCCGGCGCAACTGAAAAAAGCAATCAGTGTCGGATCCGGGTCGGCACGGCCACTCCAGTTGCCGATATAGGCTTCGAAATTACCATTCATATAGCGCTCGATCGCCGTAGCCGACTCCATCGGCAACAGCTTGACATCGAAGCCCGCCTCGCCCGCCATCGACTGCATGATTTGCGCGACACGGGTATCGCCGGCCGTGTTCTCGTACTGGAGTTCGACCGGCACTCGGGTCATGCCGGCAGCAGCGATCATCGCCTTGGCCTTCGCCACATCGCGCGCCGGGATCTTGTGGGCGCGGTCGTAGAACGGAGACGACGGCGGGATCATCTGATTATCGGCCAGAAACTCGCCGTTGAAGGCGACGCGGTTGATGACGTTGCGATCGATCGCCAGCTCAAAAGCCTGGCGGAGCGTCGCGTTCTTGCCGAGCGGCGTGTCGGCCTTCGCTCCCGCGCCGACATTGAACATCAGATGCGCGACGGCAAGCCCCTGGCCGGAATGCAGGGCGAGGTTGGCGTCTTCACGCACGATTTTGAGGTCGGTCGGCGCGACGCGTTCGGCGAGGTCGAGATCGCCGGCCCGCACCCGCGACAGCCGCACGGTTGAGTCAGGCACATAGTGATAGACGACCTCGTCGTAGCCGATCTGTCCGGCATTCCAGTAGCCAGGATATTTCTTGACACGAATGAGGTCACGCGACTTGCGCTCGACGAACTGATACGGACCGGCGCAGACCGGCGCCGCCGCGAATTCGCCGACCTTCTCGCCGGCGGCCTTGGGCGACACCATCATGCCGGCCCGGTCGCTGAGATTGGCGAGTAGCGGCACGAAGGGCTCCGACAGGTTGAACCTGACCTTGTCCGCCGCAAGCGCCTCGACGCTCGCGATCGGCGCCAGCTCGGCCTTGCGCTTGGAATCCGGCATGGTCTTCATGCGCTCTATATTGAACTTCACCGCCGCCGCATCGAACGCGGTACCATCATGAAAGGTGACGTTCTTGCGCAGGGCGAAGGTGATCGACTTGCCGTCCGGAGCCCACTCCCAGGCCTCGGCGAGTTGCGGCACGATCTTGAGCTCGGGCGAGATGTCGACAAGCTTGTCGCATAGCGCCGCGAACACAAAACGGCCGGCATAGGTGCCGCTGAGCGCCGGGTCGAGTGCATCGGGATCGTCCTGAAGGCCAACCCGCAGCGTCGCGGCCTGGGCCGAGACCAGAGCCAACGCGGTCATCGAAATTGCCGTCAACACCGTAGCTGCACGCCTCATATCGGACTCCCATGGCCTTGCCGTCGGACGACAAAGCAAGCACGTTCGACTCTATTTGTAAATATTGCGAACAAACTACACGGTATTTCGTAGCATTCGAGGGAGAAATAGCACGCAAGCGATTACAAAAGCCCCTTGACGCCATTCAACCAAGGATATTAGTTCGTCACCTTGACTAATTGGACTGGCTTCATGCAAGATTCTCCATCCTCGCCCGTTGCGCGACAGCAATCCGTCCGCCTCGTGGTCGAGCGGCTGCTGCGGGATCGATCGATGTCCCGCGCCGAAATCGCCCGCAGCACAGGCCTGTCCAAGCAGACCATCTCGGAGGTGATGCGCGAGCTTGAACGCGACGGCTGGGTGTACGAGGACGGGCAGACCCAGGGCACCGTGGGGCGAAGCGCCGTAACTTACGCGCTGCGACCAGACGCGGCCTTCGTGCTGGGCATCGACCTCGGCGGCACCAAGCTGCACGTCGCTCTTGCCGACTTGCAGGGCGTGACCGTCGCCGAGAGCATTGAAGCGACCGCGGGCGATGGCGGCGCCGCTGTTGTCGCCCAGATCGGGCGCATGACCGATGCCCTGCTTCAGCGCGCCGGCGTATCCGCGCAACGTCTGCGCGGCGGCGTGATGGGAAGTCCCGGCATCATTGAGCCGGCGTCGGGCGGCATTGTGATCGCGCCCAATATCGCCGGACTGGACAGCCTGGACGTGCGCGCCGCGCTGCGCGCCCGGCTCGGCATCGACATCGCCATCGAGAACGACGTCAATCTTGCCGCAATCGGGGAGCATTGGCGTGGCAATAGCCGCAAAGCCCGCACCTTCGCCTTTATCGCTCTCGGCACCGGCATCGGCATGGGCATCTTCGCGAATGGCCATCTTATCCGCGGCGCACGTGGCGCGGCCGGCGAAATCGCCTACCTGCCGCTCGGCGGAGACCCCTATGATGCGCGTGGCCAGCGGCTCGGCACCTTGGAAACCGCCGTCGGCAACGCCGGCATCATCGAGCGCTACACCGGACTCGGCGGCGCATCCGGCAGCACTGTGCGCGACGTCTTCGATCGGCTCGATACCGACGAGGCTGCGCGGATCACGATCGACGAGGTCGGCCGGGTCATCACGACCGCAATTCTTGCCGTGCATAGCATGCTCGATCCCGAGATCATCATCATGGGCGGCAGCATCGGCGCGCGTCCTGAATTGAAGCTCCGAATCGACGCGCATCTCGGACGCTGCACGCGCGAGCCGGTTCGGATCGAACTCAGCGCACTCGGCAATCGCGCTACCTTGATCGGCGCGATCGGCAGTGCGATCGACCACCTGCACCGCGCGCTGTTTGGCATCGGCAAGGATGCGAGTCCGCTGGCCCTGCCCTTCACAGCTTCGGATGTCGCGGCATGAGACAGCACGCGCCGCAAATCGAGATTGCGGGCAATGCCACCGCCGTCGTGGAACGCGCGGCTGCGCACATCGTTGCCCGGCTGCGCAACGAGCATGCGGTCACACTTGGTTTTGCGACCGGCGCAACGATGAGACCGGTCTATGCCCGCCTCGTCGCCGCTACACGCGCCGGAGATGTCTCATTCAGGGCGGTGACCAGCTTCAACCTCGATGAATTTGTCGGCGTTGCGCCGCAATCGCCGGGAAGCTTCCATGGCTATATGCAAGAGCATTTGTTCGGGCATGTCGACATGGAAGCCGGACGGGCGAGAATTCCCGACGGCCTGGCCGGCGACATCGCCGCCGAGGCGGCCCGCTATGAGGCAATGATTGCGGCTGCCGGTGGCATCGACCTGCTGCTGCTCGGCATCGGGGCCAACGGCCACATCGGCTTCAACGAACCGGGTTCGGATTTTGCGTCACGCACCCGCGAGATCAAGCTCGACGAAGCCACCCGCATCGCGAATGCCGGCAATTTTCCTCATCTCGCATCGGTTCCCGAGCGTGCGATCACGATGGGGATTGCGACAATCCTGGAAGCGCGCAGCATCCTGCTGATCGCCACCGGACCTGACAAGGCGGCCGCCCTCGCAGCCGCCATTGACGGCCCAATCGGGCCGGATTGTCCCGCCTCCGCGCTCCGCCTGCACGACAATGTTCATGTCCTTTGCGACGAAGCGGCCGCCGCAGCGCTCGCCAACCGGCCTCACAACAACAATCGGAGAACGGCATGAGCTGGCGGCAGCGCGATTTCATGGTGCCGGGACGCTCGCTGGCGGTGGGTGACCGTGGCATGGCCGCGGCCTCTCACCCCGCTGTCACGCTCGCCGCCATCGACATCCTGCGCAGCGGCGGCAACGCGGTCGACGCCGCCATCGCCGCGATCGCGCTCCAGGGCGTCATCGATCCGCACATGACCGGCATCGGCGGCGACTGTTTTGCAATTTATGCTCCCGCCTCAGGCCAGCCTGTCGCAATCAACGGCTCAGGCAGAGCACCAGCGAAGGCCGAGCTCGGCTGGTTCCGGCAACAGGGGCTGATGTCGATCGCTGACGATTCACCTCATGCCGTTACCGTTCCGGGTGCGGTCGACGCCTGGTGCCGGCTTGCCGCCGATTACGGCTCGAAAGGACTGGACGAGATTCTGGCGCCGGCGATCCACGCGGCCGAGAACGGATTCGTGGTCCCGCCCCGCTCCGCGCTGGATTGGGCGCGCTATGCCGACCGCATCGAAAGACACCAGGCTGGCGTCCCGGTCTATCTGCCCGGCGGCGTTGCGCCTGGTATCGGCGGCAAACTCAGCCATCCGGCACTTGGCGCGACGCTGCGGCGAATCGCGCGCGAGGGTCGCGCCGCGTTCTACGAGGGCGCCGTCGCCGAAGAGATCGTGGCAACGTTGAGGGCGCTCGGCGGACTGATGCAGCTTGAAGATCTTGCAAACGCCAGATCGGAGTACGTTGCGCCGATCAGCGCCGACTATCGCGGTCATCTGGTCTGGCAATGTCCACCCAACGGACAGGGCGTCGCTGCGCTGCTGATCGCCCGCATCCTCGCCGGCTTCGACATGGCCGACCCGGCGCTCGGCGAAGCGGACCGCATTCATCTCCTTGCCGAGGCGACCAAAGCGGCCTACCGGCAACGCGACGCACTGGTCGCCGATCCGGCCTTCCATCCGCTCGATGTCGAGGCGCTGCTGTCGGACGCCTCGATCACCGCGTTGCGCGCCACTATCAGCACGAAGCGCGCCAGCGCCCCGGCGGACTTTGAGATGCCCGTCCATCGTGACACCGCCTATGTTGCGGTCGCCGATCGCGACGGCAACATGGTGTCCTTCATCAACTCGCTGTTCTTCGCCTTCGGCAGCGGCATTTACGCTCCCCGTTCGGGCGTGCTGCTGCACAATCGCGGCTCGGGCTTCCGTCTCGTGGAAGGCCATCCCAACGCCATCGCGCCGGGAAAGCGTCCCTTTCACACCATCATTCCGGGCTTGCTCGCGAAGGACGGTAAACCCGTCATGGCATTTGGCGTGATGGGCGGACAATATCAGGCCGCGGGACACATGCAGATCCTGAGCGGGGTGCTCGACCGCGGCCTCGACATCCAGCAATCCTCGGACGCGCCGCGCAGCTTCGCCTTTGACGGCACGCTGTCGCTCGAACCGACGGTGTCCGGCTCGGTCGCCGACGATCTGATCGGACGCGGCCATCGTGTGACGTGGGCGGACGAGCCGCTTGGCGGTTTCCAGGCGGTGCAGGTCGATCCCATCAGCGGCGTCATGTATGGTGCGTCAGACCATCGCAAGGACGGCATCGCGCTGGCGGCGTGACCAGGATGGAGCAAATGATGTCAGGCCGGACACCATGAGCGAGACGGTGGCGGAAGACGCGATTCTGTCGATCGAGCAGCTGACACTGGCACTGCCCGCCGACGCCGATCGAGCCTTTGCCGTCGAGGCGGTCTCGCTCGCGCTGCACCCGCGGCAGATCCTTTGCGTCGTCGGTGAATCCGGCTCCGGCAAGACGGTCTGCGCTTCCGCTGTGATGGGCCTGTTGCCGAACGATATTCGACCGGTCGCGGGCGCAATTCGCTTCGAGGGACGCGACTTGCTGAAATTGCCGGCCGCAGAGTGGCGGACATTGCGCGGACGGCGCATCGCGATGATCTTCCAGGAACCGATGACGGCGCTCAATCCGGTGATCAGGATCGGCGACCAGATCATGGAGGCGTTCGAGGCACATGGGTACCTCGCGCTGGCCGAACGGCGCGCCCGCACGCGCGCGCTCGCCGAGGAAGTGGGATTGCGCGATCTGGACCGGATCATCAACAGCTACCCGCATCAACTCTCAGGCGGGCAGCGTCAGCGCGCCATGATTGCGATGGCGCTGGCGCTCGAACCATCGATCCTGGTGGCGGATGAGCCGACCACTGCACTCGACGTCACCACCCAGGCACAGATTCTACGGTTGATCCGCGACATCCAGCAGCGGCGTGGCATGGCCGTGCTGTTCATCACCCATGATTTCGGCGTCGTCGCCGATATTGCCGACCGCGTCGCAGTGATGGAGAAAGGGCGCGTCGTCGAGCAGGGTTCGGTCGCGGATGTGCTCGAACGTCCGCAGCATCCCTATACGCGCCGGCTGCTCGCCGCGGTGCCTGGCCTGACCCCGCCGGTGCGCCCTGCGGTCGAGGACGCGCCGGTCGCCTGCGCGGCAACCGGCCTTGCGAAGACCTATCGCGGCAACAATTGGTTCAGCTCGCAGCGCGAGGTCGCGGCTGCCAAGAGCGTGAACTTCGAAATCCGGCGCGGCGAAACGCTCGGCCTTGTCGGGGAATCAGGCTCGGGCAAGAGCACGATCGGCCGGCTCGTGATGCGGCTCACCGATGCCGATGCGGGCGTCGTGCGCGTCGGCGAACTGGATTTCACGCAAGCGCGCGGGGCTGGTCTGCGGGCCGCCCGCAAGCACATCCAGATGGTATTCCAGGATCCATTCACCTCGCTCAATCCGCGTCGCCGCGTCGGGCGGATCATCGCCGACGGCCCGATCGCCCATGGCGTCCCGGCGGCACAGGCCTTTGCGCGTGCCGAGGAGCTGCTGACGCTGGTCGGCCTCGACCCGAGCGCGATGCAGCGATTCCCGCATGAATTCTCGGGCGGGCAACGGCAGCGGATCGGCATTGCGCGCGCGCTGGCGCTCGACCCCGACGTGCTGGTAGCCGACGAACCGGTGTCGGCGCTCGACGTCTCGGTCCAGGCCCAGGTGCTCGCGCTGCTCGAGACCTTGAAAACGCGGCTGCGGCTGGCGATGTTGTTCATCACCCATGACCTCAATGTCGCGGCCCAGGTTTGCGACCGGATCGCGGTGATGCGACTTGGCGAAATCGTCGAGATCAGGCCGACCGCAGATCTGCTGAGCCGGCCGGAGCATCCCTATACTCAGGCGCTGCTGGCCGCCATCCCCGGCCGGCAGCGCAAGGCACCACCCATATCACCTGACGCGCTGCGCGACGACGTACGCCATTGAAGGAGAGGTCTTGATATGCCGAAGCTCACGGAACTCCCGATGCTGCGCGTCGGCCTCATCGGCAGCGGCTTCATCGCCGCCTTCCATCTGCAATCCATGGTCGGCGTCCGCAACGTCAGCATCGGCGGCGTCTACAGCCGCTCGGTCGAGCGGCGCACGCGTATCGCCGACAAAGCGCGCAGTCTCGGCCTTGGGCAAGCGCATGTGTTCGACAGCATCGAAGCGATGGCGATGTCCGGCGAGGTCGATGCGCTCTGGCTGCTGACGCCGAACGACACCCGTCTCGACATTATGCGCGAAATCCATCGTGTGACGAAAGCCGGCGCGCCGCTGCGCGCCGTCGCCTGCGAAAAGCCGCTCGCCCGCACGCTCGCCGAGGCACGCGAAATGCTCGCGCTCGTCGAGGATGCAGGCCTGCTGCACGGTTATCTGGAGAACCAGTTGTTCTCGACCGCGGTGATGCGCGGCAAGGACATCATTTGGCGGCGCGCCGTGCCGCAGGGCGGACGGCCCTATCTGGCCCGTGCGGCGGAGGAACATTCCGGCCCGCACGAGCCCTGGTTCTGGCAAGGCGAAAGGCAGGGCGGCGGCGTGCTCTCCGACATGATGTGTCATTCAGTCGAAGTCGCGCGCTTCATGCTGACCGCGCCGGGTGCGACCCGCGACAGCCTGCGACTGGTGAGCGCCAGCGCGACGACAGCCAACCTGAAATGGACGCGGCCACGCTATGCGGCCGACCTGAAGACGCGGATGGGCATCGATTTCGCCAAACGCCCGGTCGAGGACTTCGCGCGCGGCATCCTTGCGATGGAGGACGCCGATGGCCATCAGTTGATGATCGAAGCGACGACGTCATGGGCGTATGTCGGCGCCGGCCTGCGCATCCAGCTCGAACTGCTCGGCCCCGAATATTCGATGGAATTCTCGTCGCTCTCGACCGGTCTCAAAGTGTTCCTCTCACGCGCGGTCACCGGATCGGAGGGCGAGGATCTCGTCGAGAAGCAGAATGCCGAGCAGGGCCTGATGCCGGTGGTCGAGGACGAAGCCGGCATCTACGGCTATACCGATGAGAACCGACACATGGTGGAAGCGTTCAGGCGCGGGCTGAGCCCCGCGGAAACCTTTCATGACGGCGTCGGCGTGATAGAAATGCTGATGGGGCTCTATCGATCCGCGGAACTCGGCCAGACGGTGCATTTCCCCGACCCCGAACTCGAACACTACGTACCGTTGGTGGCCCGCTGACGGCAGGCCAGAGGGCGAATGCGATTTCGAGAGCGCCAGCGATTCCAGGTAATGCCCAGGACATGTAACAGATCCGTTCGGCGCCATTGGCGTGAGCAGACTAGCGTATGAGCTTTATGGAACAAACCGGCTTCGCCCGCGGCAACTGATAAGTTTTTTCTTCTTTCCTTATCAGTTCGTCGACTGCCTCCATTTTGTATGAAAGCTTATCAGTCAGAACACTAACCCATTTTTCTTCTTTCCTCATCGAAAGCTATTCGACTCAATTTTCTTTCCGATGATCATGCGCCGGATCGAAAAGGGTGAACGCAAGGGCGATGCCAAAGTGTGGTCCTACCCTGGTATGGAAAAGGTCGTGCAGCAGATGCGCAAGAAAATCGACGGTGTGTCGGAGCTGTTTACGCTTGATGCCTGCCGGCACGGCGGCATGACCGAACTGGAGGAGGCCGAACTGACGGACGGCCAAGGTCGTGCGCTCTCCGGGCACAAGACCGCGCAGGCCTATCGCGGCTACGCGAAAGAAACGATGCAGCGGGCGTTGGCGGCGACAGGGAGACTAAAATGAAGCTCTCGATCGCGTTGTCGGCGCTGCTCATAACTGGCTTCGTAGCCGCAAGCACTGAAGAGGCAGCTGCGGTGGTGTACTGCCAGTACGTTTCATATCCTGCCGGCTGCGTCGTAAGGCCCGGTGTAGTGCTTCGGCCGCGGCCGGTCGCGCGAGCCGTGGTGACCTCCGGCGTCGGCGCAGCTGGAGTGGGAGTACGGGCGGGTACACCGATGAACCGTGGTGGTCCAGTTAATCGAGTCGGTAGGCGCTGACTTGGGGCCAGTCAAACCCTGTGCTTGGCGCCGCGATCGGGCTCACACCATCGTCATCCTCTGGGCGTTAAGCGAGCGGCGGCCGCGGCCGGTCTTATCGACCGTGGCATCACCAGTGGAGCATGCCGATGTGGATCCTGATGTACGTCTTCTCCTACTCAGTCAGTCCGGCCGCGACAACCGACAAGGCAGAATGGAGGCTACTCCCAACCGTGGTGTTTCAGGAGTTCTCCAATGAAGAGCGATGCCGGGCAGCCAAGTCGACCCTTGAGGGGAGCTTGAAGGAGGCGGGAGCCAAGCTAAAAAGCGGATTGGAAGACCTGAAGAGCATTGGTAAGGGTGACCCGGCGCAGATCATCATTGCCTTTAATGTGGAATGCCTTCCGAAATAAAGTTGGCGACTAGGACCGCGCCATCATCACCTCGACGGAATAGGGCCGGCTTCGCAGCGCCGACACCGGGCGGAAAGAAGCAGGACGCCGGATTTCACCAGCCGTAATAGCGGGCGGCAGCGTAGCCACCATAGGGCGGACAATAACCGCTGCCATAACCACCGCCATAGCCATAGCCATAGCCATAGCCATAGCCGCCGCCATAACCGTAATACGGGACGGCGGCGTAGCTGTAGGAGGGATAGCCGCCACCATAGTAGCCGCGACTGGCGATCGCGCCGCCGACGATGGCGCCGGCTGCAACCCCGTAGCCGAGACCGCGATAACCTAAACCGCGATAACCCAAGCCGCCGCGATAGCCCCATCCGCCGCCACGGAAGCCGACGCCGCGGTAGCCAAAGCCGCCGCCGCGCCAACGCACTTCGGTCGTGTTTTGGTCAACCATCGATTTCATCGCCACGACATTGGTCGGCATCGGCCCGGCCTGCGCGCCCGCACCGAGGAGGGCAGCGGTCGCAGCGAGAATGGCGGTACGCAGTGAACTAAACGATCTCATGATCATCTCCGTGCTGTTTGGTAGGGCCTGGCGCGGGCCGGTGACAGTCTATTCTTGGGCAGCGCTGCCGCGGCAGATTGATCTAGATCAAACCGAATCCCGGGCCCCGGGCACGATGCAGCGCGCAGTTAGCGCCCGACGTGCACGTTTCACGCGCCAGTAGATCAGTCGAACTCATAGGAGAATGCGAAGGCCACTTCGGAGGGAAGTTTGACTTTGAGTTCGCGTTCGTCGACTCGCGTCCGACCGCAGCAACAGCCATCGGCGAGTAGGCGAAAATGTGGATGCTCCGAAACGGCAACAATAAGTTTACTTTTCAATCCGAAACCGGACGGTCCTTGTCTTCTTGTCCGAGGACTCTTCGACTAATTCAAAATTACCGACTGAAGCGCGTCTCAAGAGTGCCGCACGCGGGCGTGCAATTTGTTCTGAGACATAACGATAGGTTCCGGAAAACGACTTGCCCCTCGCCTTTATTTCCCGCAACGGCACCAGCTCAAACGACATCGCGTATGGTTGCTTGGCACCAACGCACTTAAATTCAATTCCACTGCAGCGAATTGATTTATTGCAGGTCGCGCCCACTTCGTTGATCGGTGTATCGTTGTAACCAGGCGGCAACTGGTACTGAAAGACACTGTCGAGAGTATCGGTACAGGTGCGCATCGGCTTGAACCGGAAATTAACAGTCACAGTCGTCCCAAGACGCCCCGGAGCAGAAACGTATAAATCATGCTGGGTAACTGGCAGTACATAACGCCCTGCCAGAAAAACCGGTTGCGCCGTTGCCGAAGTGACGGACCAAGTAATGGTCAAAATAGCCCAAATGATAGTACGCATCTCGTCCTCATTGATAGATTGCCCTAACGGCACGATGATCGTCTCGGGGTGACAAGCCGCCATGCAGAGGACGCTCACGGACGACGAAATGGGCGTCCTGCTCGTGTTTGTTCTTTAGTGATCTACGGTCGTTCGTGGGGTATTGGCGACCAACTCGAGAGTAACCAGCCTCGCCAACAGGATAGCTGGATAAAGTTGACCAATAACCGCTTCAACGCTGCACAGACTTCGAGCAAGGGGGTGAATTGGGACGATGTCACCATAACCGGTCGACGTTAATGTAACAAAGCTGAAGTAAAGCAAGCGACTGGCGAGACCGGAATTATACTCGTCGACGAATTTGTCCTCGGCTTGTTGAATTGATCGGCCGCAAAAGCCTTGAATGGCTTCTGACCCTTGATGATGAACGTGCCAATTGTGGGCGAAGTCATCTCCACGCTAACGTTGTCTGAGAACAATGCGAACTAGTCGTCCCAGCGACCTTCGTCCATGAGGTAGGCGGAGGCCGAGATATGATTGATAATTGTAAGACGATCGGCAATGAACTGGACGTCCGTATTCACTACGCCCGAGTTGTCGGCCTTCTCCACATTCAGTCGGGGCGGTCCAGGCGCATTCTTGTGCGGCACAAATTTTTCGGCTTCCGGCGCTTCAACCATCGCGATGAGAAACCACGTCAGAGCGCCTTTTAAAAGAAGATTTGCATACATTACGTCCCCTATCTAGAGTCGAGTGTAAGCACCCTGCCGCCTCTTGGCGAGAGCGACCCGGGTCAGGCGATCTCGAGCCTGTTTGCGGTGCCTACGCCAAGTCAACTGCGGCTTAAACGGCCGAGCACGCTTGCTCCGGCATCGGATCGGCGAGCATTCTCAAAAATCGAGGAAGCGCTTTATTAGATACATACGCTCGCCTTACCAGTTACGCTGGGCGCGGAAGGCGAGTGTCCATGTGCCCTGATCCCGGAGTTCGTACAGGGCTGCCGGCTTGGCGCCGACGGTCGGCAAAGCGGCCACGCCGGCATATTGCTGATCCACCAGGGTGTACATCAGCTCACCCGTGAAAGTGAGGTTCTTCACCGGGGACCAGCGCGTGTTGGTACCGATCTGCGCGACGTTGAAGTTCGGATTGCAGCTTGAGCCGGGCGTCAGGAAGGTGGCGACGGTGGCGCAGATATATCCTCTTGCCGTGGCGTTGTAGTTGACGGACGTGTAGGAGCCGAAGAGCGCTGAATTCCACTGGCTGTTCCAGTTGTGGGTGTAGCCGCTACGCACGCCCCACAGTTTAGTGGTCTCGATCCCGTTGCCGGTCGTGAAAATGCCGTCAGAAACGCCGGCAACCCCCAGGCTCTGATAGACGCCGGCGAGGCCGGTGCCGCCGTACATGGCAAGGGACGGCGTGACCAGACTTTGCCAGACGTAGCGGCTGGCACCGTCCGAATAGCCAACTGAAATATTAATATCGTCGCCCGGGCCGGTCGGCAGGTTTTTGATCGACAGAGCCAGCTGACCAGCCCAGCCCCACTTGTCGCTGGGATGACCTGAAGTTTCTGTCCCGCCGTAATAGGCCGCGTGGATGTTGTGCGCGGCTAC
>NZ_JAFCMA010000026.1:0-133515 GCF_018130125.1 Bradyrhizobium sp. AUGA SZCCT0177
AACGACCTCCCATAAACCCCGCAACGCCCGCCTCGATCGCCCCATCTTAATCGAGGCACCGAGACTTACGACCCATAACCACCGGCTGGAATGTTGCGAAAGGCCTCTGCCGTCGTGCCTTACCGACAGATCACGCGGTATGGATCCCGGCCCCCGTGCGCAATTGCGCACTAGGCCGGGACGACAAATCAACCCAGCACCGGCAGTGCAATCACATCATAGCCGTGGCCGATCTTGCGCTTCAGCACCGGGTCTTCCAGTTCGAACTCGAACCGGCTCGCCGGGCGGATGCCGCCCTTGGCCGCAAAGGTGCCGCCGAACATCGCGCAACCATCCGGCAGGCCCTTGCCGCCAAAGCCGCGTTCGATCAGGTCCTTGACCGGCAGCATGGCATCGAGCGTGCCTTCCTGGTACAGCACCCGCGCGCCGTCGATGACGGCCCAGGAGCGCAGGATCATCTGGTCCCAGTGACCAATGACGTCCTCCAGCTCCCACAGCACGGAGGCCATCGGCTTGTCGCACATCTGTTTTGAAACCGTGACGCTGTAGGCTTCCACCTGGCGATCGGTATGGTCGGAGCCGCAGCCGACAAGGACGCGGCCTTGCCAGCCGATCAGCACGAACTCGACCTCGCCGCTGGAATCGCCGCCGCTGACTTCGATGCTGTCAGTGGTGGTGATCCGGCACGCGGAGACACGGTAGTAGATCGGCGTCGAGGCCGGCCGCGCGATGCCGATCGCTTCCAACTCGGCAATGTGCTTGTCGCGCGCCACCGGATCGCGCCCGGTCCAGCCGGCAATCACGGCCTGATCGATCGCAAGCGTCAGCGGCGTCGGCGCGCCCTTGTCTTGAACAGTAAAGGTAAGATCAACCACGGATGACATTCTCCATTCCGGCCGCAAGTTCAAAGATGCAGCGGTCTCTTCCGCCCGCTCCCGCGAGCATGAGCCCGACCGGCACCTCGCCTTCGCGATGCGCGGGCAGCGAGATCGCGCAGCCGTCGAGCATGTTGATCAGCGTGCAATTGCGCAGCGCGCGCAGGTTCTGCGTGGCAAACGCCTTGTCATCGGCGAGGTCGGCAATGACAGGCGGGGTGTTGGCCGTGGTCGGCATGACCAGCGCGTCATAGGGCGCGATGCGCGCCTCGGTGTGCGCGATGAACGACTTTCGCGCGCCGAGCAGATCGATATAGTCGGCCGCACTCATGCCTTCGCCGCGCAGAATGCGGACGTGCACGCGGGGATCGTAGACGTCGCCTTTGCTCACGATCAGATAGCGGTGCCAGGCATAGCTTTCCGAAGCCGCAAAGCCACCCTTGGCGTTCATCGCGCCGACATCGAGAAATTCCGGCACCTCGATCCGTTCGATCAGCGCGCCCTGCCGCGACAACGTTTCCAATGCGCGCTCGAACGTCCTGGCGACCTCGTCATCGAGATCATCGAGCGCGACCGTGGTCGGCACCGCCAGCCGCATGCCCCTGACAGGGCGCGGCTGCAACACCGGTAGCTCAGGCTCATCAGCCAGCACGGCGTCCATCGTCGCGCAGCACTGCACCGTGCGTGCCAGCGGCCCGAAACTGTCGAGCGAGAAGGACAGCGGCACGCCGCCGTCGAGCGGCACGCGGCGTTGCGTCGGCTTGAAGCCGACGATGCCGTTGAAGGCCGCTGGAATCCGGCAGGAACCGCCGGTATCGGTGCCGAGCGCGCCATGGGCCATGCCGTCGGCGACCGAGACCGCCGCACCCGAGGACGAGCCACCGGGCACGTGGCCGACGCTGCGGTTCCAGGTGCTTTTCGGCGTGCCGTAATGCGGATTGATGCCGATGCCGGAATAGGCGAACTCGGTCATGTTGGTGCGGCCGATCACGATGAAGCCGGCCCGGCGCAACCGCGCCACCACGGGCGCATCGGCCTCCGCCGGCGTGCAGTCTTCCTCGAGTGCCCGCGAGCCGGCGCGGGTCACCTGCCCCTTGATGTCGAACAAATCCTTGATCGAGACCGGGATGCCGGCAAACGGCGACGGCACCGCGTGCGCCTTGCGCAGCCGGTCCATCGCGTCCGCCGCGCCCAGGGCGCCTTCCTTGTCGACATGGATGAACGCGCGTGACCCCTCACCCGAGGCGTCGGCGATTTTGGTGAGACATTCCTCGACCAGCTTGCGGGCGGAAGTCGCTCCGCTTTCGAGATCGGCGGCGAGTGAGGCAAATGTTGTTGTGTTCGGCATGAGTTCTCTCGCTGCTTCTCTTTGCTTCGCTACTTGTCGTCTGATCCGGGATCAATGTCGAGATCGAGCAGGGCCGAACTCAACGATTTGCCATGGGCATCCAGCGCCAGCGAACGGGTGACGCCGCCGCCGAGCGCCTGCGTCATCACGAAATTCAAGGCCGACAGATTGGGCAGCTCGTAGCGAACCACTTCGCCCTCGACGACCCCGGCGAAATGCGCCTTCACCCGTTCGCTGGTGACCTGCTCGCGCAGCAGCGGATAATGCTTCGCATCATAGGCGATGACGGAAATATTCGATGTGTTGCCCTTGTCGCCGGTGCGGGAATGGGCGATCTCGCGCAGCTTCACCTTATGCCCCCACGAAACGAACTTGCGGTTTCGCCAGATCGCGCGGCAACAGCACCGACGCCACCGCGACCACATCACGCGCCGATTTCCAGGCGCCGCCGCCGGCGGCAGGGCCGTTGGTATAGAGCGTTTCGACCTCGTTGCCGATCCTGACCGCCTCGCGCAGATTTTCCGTGCGCCCCGCGACCCGAACGCGCACTTCATAGGGCTCGTTCGTGCGGCCCGAGACTTCCGCGCCATGCAGGGAATCGACGCCGACCAGTTCGAACCGCAACTCGTTGGATTCCACGCCCGTCAACTTCAGCCGTTCGCGCACGATCTCCAGCGCGAGCCGGCCGCGCGCCAGCGCACCGGGGCCGGCGTAGGAAATCTGCCCTTCACCGATATAGCTGTCGACATAGCCGACCGAGACTTTCAGTGTCTCGGTTCGCTGGTGGCCGCGCCCGCCGCTGACGCGAACACGATCGGGCCCGATCTCCTCAATAGTCACTTGCGAAAAATCCGCGACCACGTCCGGCTGGAAATACTGCCGGGGATCGTGCACCTCGTAGAGCAACTGCTCCTTGCAAGTCCGTGCCGTTACCGCGCCACCGGAACCCTTCACCTTGGTGATGACAAGGCTGCCGTCCTCGCCGACTTCACCGATCGGAAAACCGAGCCGCGCCAGGTCCGGAACATCCTTGTAGCCAGGATCGGCAAAATAGCCGCCGGTGATCTGGCCCGCACATTCCAGCAGATGCCCGGCGACGGTGCCCTGCCCGAGCAAGTTCCAGTCGTCCATCGCCCAGCCAAAGGCGTGGATCATCGGCGCCAGAAACAGCGCCGGATCGGAAGCCCGCCCGGTGATGACGATATCGGCGCCAGCAATCAGTGCCTCTGCCATCGGCTCGGCGCCGAGATAGGCATTTGCCGACAGCAGGCGGTTACCGAGCTGCTTGATGGTGCCGTCGAATTCCATGATCGGCAGATCGCCGTCCTTGCAGGCATCGAGCACGTCGTCACCGACGATGGCGGCGATTTTCAGCGAGGACAGCCCAAGCGACTTCGCGATCTCGGCGGTCCGGCGTGCGGCGGCTTCCGGATTGGCCGCGCCCATATTGGTGACGATCTTGACGCCTTTGGCCGCACAAATCGGCAGCACCGCACGCATCCGCTCTTCGAGCAGCGGATCGTAGCCGCCGTCGGGGTTTTTCATGCGCGCCTGCTGCGCCAATGCTACCGTGCGCTCGCCGAGGCACTCGAACACCAGGTACTGGATGTCGCCCTTTTCGGCGAGTTCAATCGCGGGCTCGATGCGATCGCCCGAATAGCCGGCACCGGATCCTATTCGAATCGTTCGCACATCGTCTCCGTCATCGCGCTCATTCCGTGCGGCGCAATCAGCAACACCCTAGCGCGGGAAATCACTGGCATACAAGCGCCCTCCACGCACCCTTGGCTTCTCGGGAATGCGGCCATGCGGCGGCACGGCTGGACCGTTGACGGGGAATGGTCAAATGTCGCATCAAGATCGCAACATGCGGGCCGATGCCCGCCTCAAGGAGGAATGCCTGATATGGCGGAGCCAGCGCGCGCTAAACCGAAGCCGACCCCGGAAACCCAGCATTTTTGGGACGGTACTGCGGCCGGCGAATTGCGCCTGCAGCGCTGCGATGCCTGCGCCAACGTCTATTTCCCGCCGCGCCCGTTCTGCCCGTCCTGCGCCTCGCGCAAGGTCAGCGTGTTCAAGGCGAGCGGCAAGGCCAAGCTTTACAGCTATGTCATCAACCATCGCCCCGCCGCGCCCGGCTTTACGCCGCCTTACGCGATCGCCGTCGTCGAACTCGACGAAGGTCCGCGCATGATGAGCAACATCATCGATTGCCCGCAGACGCCCGAAGCGCTCGAACTCGACATGAAGCTCGAGGTCGCCTTCGAAAAGCTCGACGACAAGATCACCCTTCCCCAGTTCCGTCCGGCGAAGGGTTAAGCACCATGCGCAGAAACCAGGTCGCCGTCGTCGGCGCCGCCGAGACCACCGAACTCGGCGTCATCCCGAACATGTCGCAGATCCAGCTGCACGCGGATGCGGCGCTCAACGCCATCGCCGATGCCGGACTGAAACTGTCAGACATCGACGGCATCGCCACCGCGGTGGAAACCCCGCAGCAGATCGCCCATTACCTCGGCATCAAGCCGACCTGGGTCGACGGCACCTCCGTCGGCGGCTGTTCGTTCATGCTGCATGTCCGCCACGCCGCGGCCGCGATCGAGGCAGGCCTCTGCAAGACCGTGCTGATCACGCACGCCGAGAGCGGCAAGTCGATGATCGGAAAGCTGCCGCGCTCGACGCCGCCGGACAGCCTCAACGGCCAGTTCGAGTCGCCGTTCGGCGTGTTCGGTCCGCCCAGCATGTTTCCGATACCCGTGCTGCGCTACATGAAGACCTATGGCATCACCCATGAGCAGATCGCCATGGTCGCGGTGGTGCAGCGCGAATGGGCCGCGAAGAATCCGCGCGCCACCATGAAGGCGCCGATCACGGTCGAGGACGTGCTGAACTCGAAGATGATCGCCTATCCGTTCCGCATCCTGCAATGCTGCCTCGTCACCGACGGCGGCGGCGCGCTGATCCTCACCTCGGCCGACCGCGCCAAGGATTTTCCGCAGAAGCCGGTCTATATCCTCGGCACCGGCGAGAGTGTGGAAACGCCGATGGTCAGCCAGATGGAGACCTTCAACTCCTCGCGCGCCTTCACGACGGCGGGACCGCTCGCGTTCAAGGAGGCCGGCATCGCCCACAAGGACGTCGATCATCTGATGATCTACGACGCCTTCGCGCATCTGCCGCTGTTCGGTCTCGGCGATCTCGGCTTCATGCCGCACGAAGAAACCGGCAGGTTCATCGCCGAGGGCAACACGCGCCCCGGCGGCAAGCTGCCGCTCAACACCAATGGCGGCGGCCTGAGCTACATGCATTCGGGCATGTACGGCATGTATGCGCTGCAGGAGAGCGTGCGGCAAATGCGCGGCATCGCGCCGGCGCAAGTCAAGGACGCCAGGATATCGGTGTGCCACGGCGTCGGCGGCATGTTCGCGGCGTCCGGCACGATCATTTTTACGAACGAGAAGTGAAAGGTCTGATCTGTCATTGCCGGGCTTGACCCGGCAATCCATCATCCTCCGAAGAAGGATGGATGCGCGGGTCAAGCCCGCGCATGACAAGACCGAGCTTCCTTCAGCTATCGACAAACAGGACGGAGAACCACCATGACCAAATCACTGCAAGACAAAGTCATCATCGTCACCGGCGCGGGCCGCGGCATCGGCAGGGAGATCGCCCTGCTCTGTGCCGCCGAAGGGGCAAAGGTCGTGGTCAACGATCCCGGCGGCGCCGCCGACGGCGCGGGCAACAGCGCAGCTCCCGCCGAGGAAGTGGTGGAAGAAATCAAGAAGCGCGGCGGCACGGCGGTTGCCAATTTCGAGTCGGTGGCGGAAGCGATCCCCGCGAGCAAGATCGTGAAGACGGCGACCGATCATTTCGGCCGGCTCGACGGCGTCGTCAACAATGCCGGCATCCTGCGCGACATGATCTTCCACAAGATGAGCGTGGAAGCGTTCGAATCCGTCATCAAGGTGCATCTGATGGGCTCGTTCTACGTCAGCCACGCCGCGGCGCGGCTGTTCCGCGAACAGGAGAGCGGCTCCTTCGTGCACTTCACCTCGACCTCGGGACTGATCGGCAATTTCGGCCAGGCCAACTACGCCGCCGCCAAGCTCGGCATCGTCGGCCTCTCGAAGTCGATCGCGCTCGACATGGGCCGCTTCAACGTGCGCTCGAACTGCGTCTCGCCATTCGCCTGGACCCGCATGATCGGCACCATCCCGACCGAGACCGAAGCCGAGAAGGCGCGCGTCGCGAAGATCCAGCAGATGGGACCGGAGAAGATCGCGCCGGTCTGCGCCCATCTGCTCAGCGACGACGCCAAGGACGTCACCGGACAGATTTTTGGCGTGCGCATGAACGAGATTTTCCTGTTCGGCCAGCATCGTCCGGTGCGCTCGGTTCACCGCAGCGAAGGCTGGACGCCCCAGACCATCGCCGAGCACGGCATGCCGGCGCTGAAGGGATCATTCGCCAAGCTCGATCGCTCGGCCGATGTTTTCACCTGGGATCCGATCTGAGCCACCAAGGTCAGCACTTTGTGAGGCGCGCGTCTTCGCGCGTCTCGAACCCCGAAGCCCGCGGCGATCCCTCCGGACGCCGCTGGCGCGGCCCCTCGGGATGAGGCGACGACTTCCGCGCCAAATACCATCCCCAGGTTGTTCGAGCGAAACTCGCCTGCTTTACGCCCAATTGCGGGCACATGATTTCCTTCCAACGAAAAACTGGGAGGAAAAAATGACAACTCCGCTACCCCATGTACCTCACTCCACTGACGCCAAGGCGAACGGACTGGATCGCCGCGCGCTCTTGCGCGGTGCAACCGTGCTGGCCACCACGGCCGTAACCATGACAGCGGCCTCCGCGGCAAGCGTAGCCCCGCTAGGCCAATCGGGTGTCCCAACCCCGTCAACCGGCCCGCTGCCCCTGGGTCCGCTACCCGGGGCCCGCTATCCGGATGCCCGCCTTGAGTCGATGAAAAAGAAGGGGGTTTCGTTCGGGCCTACCGGTTTCCCGGCCTTTGCCGGCACCATGGCCGTCGAGCGCGTCGCAACCGGCTTCCGCTGGGCCGAGGGGCCGGTTTACTTCCCGGCCGGCCGCTACGTGCTGTTCTCCGACATTCCCAACAACCGCATCATGCGCTTCTCGGAGGATGACGGTCACGTCAGCGTCTACCGCCAACCATCGATGAATTCGAACGGCAACACCATCGATCGGGAAGGACGCCTGATCACCTGCGAACATAGCGGCCGACGGGTGACCCGCACCGAACTCGACGGCTCGATCACCATCATCGCCGACAAGTATAATGGCAAGAAGCTGAATTCGCCGAACGACGCGGTCGTCGCGGCCGATGGTTCGATCTGGTTCTGCGATCCGGCCTACGGTATCGGCGGCTTTTATGAGGGCATCAAAGCCGATGCCGAGCAGGACAAGAAGAACGTCTACCGGGTCGATCCGAAATCCGGCGACATCAAGATGGTCGTCGATGACTTCGTGCAGCCCAACGGCCTTTGCTTCTCGCCCGACGAGAAGAAGCTCTATATCTGCGACACCGGCTTCACCGACGGGCCGGACAACCCGTCACATATCCGCGTGTTCGATGTGGATCTCGCGGGCGGAAAACTCTCGAACAGCAAGGTCTTTGCCGAGATGCCCAAGCCCAGCATTACCGACGGGCTTCGCTGCGACACCGCCGGGCGCCTGTGGTGCTCCGTGGGTTGGGGCGATCCGAACGAGGACGGCGTGCGCTGCTACATGCCTGACGGCGATCTGCTCGGCAAGATCCACGTCCCGGAGACGGTCGCAAACCTGTGCTTCGGCGGCATGCAGCGTAACCGGCTCTACATCTGCGGCTCGTCATCGCTCTACGCCGTCTACACCAGTGCGCAGGGCGCGATGAAGCCGTGACCTGAGGAGGCGAATGGGGAGTGGCGAATAGCGAATGGGGACTTTTCCATTCGCTACTCGCCATTCGCTATTCGCCGCTTCCTACCCGCTATTGCGCAATCCCGCCGAAACGCCGTTGATGGTGATCTGAATGCCGCGCAGCACCTGCTCGTCGGGGTTTTGTGCGCGGTGCTCCTTCAGCAGTTCGACCTGCACATGGTTGAGCGGGTCGAGATAGGGAAAGCGGTTGCGGATCGAGCGCTCAAGCAGCGGGTTGCTCTGCAGCAGGCGCTCCTGCTGCATGATCTTCAGCAGCAAATCGATACAGCTATGCCACTCGCCGCGGATGCGCCCGAAAATGCTTTCGCGCAGCGCCACGTCAGGCACCAGTTCGGCATAGCGCGAGGCGATCGCGATCGAGCTCTTGGCCAGCACCATGTCCATGTTCGACAACAGCATCCGGAAGAACGGCCATTCGCGATAGAGCTCCTGCAGGAACGGCATGCCCTGCTCGGGATGTTCCGCAATCCAGGTCTCCACCGCGCTGGCAAAGCCATACCAACCCGGCAGCATCAGGCGGCATTGCGCCCAGCTGAACACCCAGGGAATCGCGCGCAGATCCTCGATCTCGCGGGTTTTCTTGCGTGAAGCCGGGCGGCTGCCGATGTTGAGCGTGGCGATCTCGTTGATGACGGTGGAGCCCCAGAAGTAGTCGGCGAAGCCCTCGGTCTCGTAGACCAGCCCGCGATAAGCCCTGAAGGCCAGTGCGGACAATTCCTCCATGGCCTTCAGATATTCCGGACGCGGCGCGCTGTGCTTCGGCTGCAGCAGGCTCGCCTCCAACGTCGCCGCCGTCAGAATTTCGAGATTGTTGCGGCCGACTTCGGCGTTGGAATATTTGCTGGAGATGATCTCGCCCTGCTCGGTGATGCGAATCTGGCCGTTCACCGCGCCGCCGGGCTGCGCGATAATCGCGTCATAGCTCGGTCCGCCGCCGCGGCCGACCGATCCGCCGCGGCCGTGGAACAGCCGCAGGCGGACGTGATGGCGTTCGAACACCTCGATCAGGCCGATTTCGGCCTTGTAGAGTTCCCAGCCCGACGTGACAAAGCCGCCGTCCTTGTTGCTGTCGGAATAGCCGAGCATCACTTCCTGAATCGCGCTGCGACTGTCGACCAGTTTGCGGTAATCGTGCAGCGACAATATGCGGTCCATGATGCCGCTGGAGCCCTGAAGGTCCTCGATGGTCTCGAACAGCGGCACGATGTTGATCGCGCAACGGCCCGAGGGGCGAACGAGGCCGGCTTCCTTCAGCAGCAGCGCGACTTCCAGCATGTCGGACACCCCCTTGCACATGGAGATGATGCACTGGGGGATCGCGGCGGAACCATAACGGGCATGCGCGTCGGCGGCGGCATGGAATAGCGCGAGTTCGCCGATTGTCTCCTCGCTGTATTTCACAAAGGCCGACGTCAGCGGACGCGCGTTGCCGAGTTCCTTGACGAGCAAGGCGATCCGCGCCTCCTCGTTCAACGCCAGATAGGACATGCCGGGCATCGCCGCGTCGATCAACTCCGCGACGGTGCGTTCGTGCACCGCCGAATTTTGCCTGATATCGAGGCTCGCGAGGTGGAAACCGAAGCAATCCACGGCCCGGCGCAACAGGCGCAATCGCCCGCGCGCAATCACGCCGGAATTGTTCGAGATCAGCGAGCGATAGAGGATATCGAGATCGGCCTTGAATTCCGCGACATCGGAGTAAGGCGCGGCCTCGCCGACCGCCGGGCGTCTGGTCTCCACGTCCAGCCGCGTCGCGGTCGCGGTGAGGCGCGCGTAGATGCCGGATACCGCAAGACGATAGGGCTCGCCGCTTCGGTGCGGCGACTTATCCGGCGAGCGCTCCGCAAGGACACGCAAATCCTTGGAAACATCGGCCAGATGCGCCGCCATCGACAATTCGGCGCCGAGGAGATGCAATTCCTCCAGATAAAACCGCAGCACCCGGCTGGACTGCAATTTCAGCGTCCCGCGCACCACGTCGGCGGTCACGAACGGATTGCCGTCGCGGTCGCCGCCGATCCAGCTTCCCATCTTGAGAAACGAAGCCAGTTCGCCCCTCGAGCTGTCGCCCTCGTTCAGCCGGTCCTCCAGCGCGCAATGCAGCCGCGGCACCTCATGCAGGAACGTGTAGTCGTAGAACGACAGGCCATTGGCGACCTCGTCGAGCACCGTGAGCTTGGTCCGGCGCAAGAGGTTGGTCTTCCACAACGTCAGCACCGCGCGGCGCAATTGCTCGTCGCTGGCCTCGACCTCATCGGGCGTCAGTTGCACCCGCTCCTTGCGGTCGAGCAGCGCGGCGATCTCCATTTCGCGGTCGATCGTGCTCTTGCGGCGGACTTCGGTCGGATGGGCCGTGAGGACCGGACTGACTTGGGCGCTTGCAAAGAACTTGCGCAGATCGGCGGCGCTGATGCCGGCCGTGCGCGCGTGCGCCAGGGTCTGGGCCAGCATGCTGGCGCGCGGCGCCCCGCCCGGCCCGGTCCGCGCCCGCATCTGGCGGATGTTGTTCTGGTCTTCGGCAATGTTGGCCAGATGCGAGAAATAGCTGAAGGCGCGCACGATCCGCACCGTCTGGCTAATCGACATGCTGTCGAGGATCTGTTCGAGCTCGCGCCGCGCCGGCTTGTCGTCGTCGCGATGGAACCGGATCGAGGTCTGCCGGATACGCTCGACCAGGCCGAAGACGTCGGCGCCTTCCTGGTCACGCACAGTATCGCCGAGAATGCGCCCGAGCAGCCTGATATCGTTCCTCAGCCGGGCGTCCTCCGCGTCTTCGACGCGATTGGCACGGACTTCAGGATCGGAAGGCATGGTCTGGGGTGACATGGCTTGCTACTCCAGAGGGCTTGCCCGGCAAGTTCTGGAGTGTGCAAGTTTTTTGCCGCAGTGCAAGATAAAGATGGAGGCGGTGCAGAAACTAACCGACCTCCTCCTGAGGAGCGCGCCCCCTAAATCCGCCGCCCTGCCCGCTCCCAATAGGGATCGCGCAGGCGGCGTTTGAAGATCTTGCCGGAATCTTCCCGCGGCAGATTGGCCTGGATTTCGACGTGCTTGGGCACCTTGTAATCGGCCAGCGAGGTCTTCAGCTGGGCGCGGACCGCGGCGACATCAAGCGTCACGCCCGGTTGCGGCTCCACGACCGCCATCAACGCTTCGCCGAACTCCTCGTCGGGAATGCCGAACACCGCGCAGTCATGGACGCCAGGCACGGCGTGCAGTGCGGCTTCGATTTCCGCCGGGTAGATGTTGACGCCGCCCGAAATCACCATGTCGCGCTTGCGGTCGCAGATGAAGACATAGCCGTCCTGATCGATATAGCCGACATCGCCCGAGGTAATGAATCCCTCGCGGTCGATCTCGGAACGCTTCTCCGGTTTGTTGTGGTAGGTGAAATCCGGATTGCCGGATATCCGCGAATAGATTTCGCCGATCTCGCCCGGCGGCAACACGCGCCCGTCATCGCCGATGAAGCGCAGTTCAGCGCCCGGCGATATCTTGCCGACGGTGCCGGGCTTCTTCAGCGCGTCCTCGGAATTGGCAAAGGTGACGGCGCCGGATTCGGTCGAGCCGTAGAATTCGTAGATCACCGGTCCCCACCATTCGATCATCGCGCGCTTGACGTCGGCCGGACAGGGCGCGGCGGCGTGAATGATATGCCGCAGTGACGACACGTCGTACCTCCTGCGCACTTCCTCCGGCAGCTTCATCAGCCGGATGAACATGGTTGGCACCATGAAGATCGTGTCGACCCGCTCGGTTTCGATCAGCCGCAGAAATTCCTCCGGCTCGAAGCGCGGCATCAATATCAGCGCGCCACCAAGCCGTCCGGCGCGCAGGCCGAACGAGTTCGGCGCGGAGTGATACAGCGGCCCCGGCAGGATCGTGCGCGCGCCCGGCTTGAGGCCGTAAATCATCGCTCGCATGGCTTCGGCATTGGCGCTCTGCGCCGGCGTCGGTGCAAAGCGGCGCACGCCCTTCGGGTGGCCCGTGGTGCCCGAGGTGTAGATCATGTTCTGCGGCTGCGGCACCACCGGCCCGTCATAGCGCGGCTGCTGCCGGAGCCAGGATTCGAAGTCGATCGCGAAATCCGGCGTTGAGAGATGATCGGGGTTGATCTTGTAGTTGGCCAGGATTTCCGGCGGCGTCGGCACGCTGAGCGCGGTGACGCCCGACGGAATCGCGTCCCGCAGCTGATGCAGCATGTCGGCATGCGCGATCAACACCGAAGTGCCGGAATCCTCCAGCACGTAGTTGATTTCCTCCGGCTTGAAGTGCCAGTTCACGGGAACGCCGTAAGCGCCGAGCCGCATCGCGGAATAAGCGGCCTCGATGAAGGCGATGTCGTTGCGCATCAGCATGCATACGCTGTCGCCCGGCTTGACACCGAGCTGATGCAGGCCGCTGGCGATGCGGTCGGTGCGCTCGGCGACCTCGGCGTGCTCGCGCCGGCGCTCGCCGCTGATGATGCCGAGGAAGGGGGATGTTTCGGTCATTGCTTTGTTTTCATTATTAGAGACCACTGAGTGTTTCCGTCATCACCGGGCTTGTCCCGGTGATCCACGTCTTGCTTCTGTTTTCGAAAAGAAGACGTGGATGGCCGGGACAAGCCCGGCCATGACGGCGAGAAGCTAGATATCCGCAAACTTCGGTGCCCGCTTCTCCAGATTGGCGCGCACGGCCTCCTGCTGGTTGGGACCGCCCATCAGCTTCATCTGCTCAACGGATTCGGCAAGCAATGCCGGGCCGGGATCGACGGACAAATTGTTGAGCATTCGCTTGGCGGCGCGGATCGCGTCGGGGCTCTTGCCGGCGATCTCACGCGCAACCTCGAAGGCCGCGGCGCGCGGGTCGTCGCAGATCCGCGTTGCAAGGCCATAGCTCATCGCTTCCTGCGCCGAGAAGATGCGCCCGGTGTAGGTGAGGTCGCGCAGGATATCGTCGCGCACGAGGCTTGCGAGGATCGGCGTGCCCGCCATATCAGGCACCAGGCCCCACTTGATTTCCATGATCGACATCCGTGCATCAGGGGTGAGGAAGCGCATGTCGGCGCCGAGCGCGAGCTGGAACCCGCCGCCGAAGGCGACGCCCTGAATCGCCGCAATCACCGGCACCGGAAGTTGCCGCCAGCCCCACACCGCCTGCTGTGGAAAATTGGCGAGGCCATGGGTGCGCGCGGAAAGGTCGCGCTTCTCTCCGCCGGCGATCCCGTTACCGCCCTGCTCCTTCATCGCGGCGAAACGGCCCATATCGAGGCCGGCGCAGAACGACCGACCTTCGCCGGACAATACTACCGCCCGGACCCCTTTTTCATGCGCAAGCCGTTCAGTTGCAGCGACAATCGCCTCGAACATCGCGGCATCGAGCGCGTTCATTTTGTCCGCTCGTACCAGCCGGACGTCGGCAATGCCGTCCGAAATCGATATCGAAACGCGCTGCTCCATGAGAATTCTCCTCCACTGCTATTCGCTGTTATCGCTTTACAGAACGGCGTTGTCCGGATTTAGTCAATCGACCAATTAACAGCAATTCCTTTCGGGTGGAAACGATGTTCAACGATCAGCTTCTCGCCGGGCGACGCATTCTCGTGACCGGGGGCGGTACCGGCCTCGGCAAATCCATGGCAGCGCGATTCCTTGAGCTTGGCGCCGAGGTCCATATCTGCGGCCGTCGCAAGAGCGTGTGCGACGAGACCGCGACCGAATTGATGGATCTGCACGGCGGACGTGTGGTCAGCCACGGCGTCGATATCCGCAACGCGCTTGCGGTCGACGAGATGATCGAACAGATCTGGACCGGCGGTCCGCTCACCGATCTCATCAACAACGCCGCCGGTAATTTCGTCTCGCGCACCCAGGACCTGACGCCACGCGGCTTCGACGCGATTGCCAATATCGTGATGCACGGCACGTTCTATGTCACCCACGCTATCGGCCGCCGCTGGATTGCCGAGAAGCAGCGCGGCAATGTGGTGTCGGTCACCGTGACCTGGGTCCGCAACGGTTCGCCCTATGTGGTGCCGTCGGCGATGAGCAAATCGGCGATCCATGCCATGACCATGTCGCTGGCGATGGAATGGGGCAAATACGGCATTCGCCTCAACACCATCGCGCCCGGCGAAATTCCGACCGAGGGCATGAGCAAGCGTCTCAACCCGGGCGATGAACCCGGTGCACGCACCATCGCCAGAAATCCGATGGGCCGCGTCGGCAAGATGGAAGAATTGCAGAACCTTGCCGTGTTCCTGATCTCGGGCGGTTGCGACTGGATCAACGGTGAGACCATTGCGATGGACGGCGCACAGGCGCTGGCAACCGGCGGAAACTTCTACGAGCTGCGCGAGTGGTCCGATGCCGACTGGGAGCATGCGCGCGATTCGATCAAGGCGCAGAACGAAAAGGACCGCGCGGCGAGAGGGTGACGTTATCTCGTGTCCCGGACGCGGTGCAGCGTGCAACGCTGCTCCGCAGAGCCGGGACCCAATTCGCTGCAACACAGATGGACCCCGGCGCAGCAGCGCACCACGCCGCAAGTGCGGCGCGCTGCGCAGCATCCGGGGAACGCCAGCCATGCCGTATTGTTTTTGCTGGCGGATACCGCCAAACTCGGTGCAACGAAAATAAGACACGACGGGAGAAACATGTCCGCCACACAAGCGCCGGCAAACCTTGCCGAGATGGTGCGCGAGCGCGCCAGGAGCCGCGGCAATGCGCTGGTCTATGAATTCGAG
This sequence comes from Bradyrhizobium sp. AUGA SZCCT0177, assembly GCF_018130125.1. Taxonomy (NCBI): domain Bacteria; kingdom Pseudomonadati; phylum Pseudomonadota; class Alphaproteobacteria; order Hyphomicrobiales; family Nitrobacteraceae; genus Bradyrhizobium; species Bradyrhizobium sp. AUGA SZCCT0177. The sequence continues at coordinate 14,894 of NZ_JAFCMA010000026.1, forward strand.
GGACGTCAGACCAGCTTCGCCGAGTTCGACATCAAGACCAACCGCGTCGCGAATGCGCTGATCGCACTTGGCGTCAAGCCGGGCGAGCGCATCGCCTATCTCGGCAAGAACAGCGACATCTATTTCGAACTGCTGATGGGCGCGATGAAGGCCAATGTGGTGATGGCGCCGGTGAACTGGCGGCTGGCCGGCCCCGAGGTCGCCTTCATCGTCGCGGACTGCCGGGCGCCGATGCTGTTCGTCGGACCGGAGTTCATCACGCAAGCCCGCAACATCAAGCCGCAGCTGCCTGACCTCCGCACCGTCATCACCACCGAAGGTGGCGCGCCGGAATGGCCGGATTTCACGGCGTGGCGCGATGCGCAGAGCGGCGATGACCCCAAGGTGCCGATCAGCCCCAAGGACGTCGCGATCCAGCTCTACACGTCGGGCACGACAGGCAAGCCGAAGGGCGCGATGCTGTCGCACGCCAATTTCCTCAACCTGGTGCAGACCGGCAACGAAGCCGAGAAGCCCGACTGGAACAAATGGTCGACCGACGACGTCTCGCTGGTGGCGATGCCGATCTTTCACATCGGCGGCTCCGGCTGGGGCGTGATGGGGCTCTATCACGGCGCCAAGGGCGTGATCGCGCGCGAGTTCGATCCCACCAAGGTGCTGGATTTCTTCGAGCAGTCCGGAATTACAAAGCTGTTCATGGTGCCGGCCGCGATGCAGTTCGTGGTCCGGCAGCCGCGCGCGAGACAGGTCGATTTCTCGCGGCTGAAATACATGCTCTACGGCGCCTCGCCTATACCGGCGGCGCTGCTGAAGGAATGCATCGAAGTCTTCAAATGCGGCTTTGTGCAGATGTACGGCATGACCGAAACGACAGGCACCATCGTGGCGCTGCCGCCGGAGGACCATATCGAGGGCCTCGACCGCATGCGCTCGGCCGGCAAGGCCCTGCCCGGTATTGAGCTTGCGATCCTCGACGCCGACGGCACGCGGTTGCCGGTCGGTGAAGTCGGCGAGATCGCCACGCGTTCGGGCTCCAACATGGTCGGCTACTGGAACCTGCCGGAAGCCACCGCCAAGACGCTCGACCGCGACGGCTGGCTGCGCACCGGCGATGCCGGCTACATGGACAAGGATGGCTACCTCTACATCCACGACCGCATCAAGGACATGATCATCTCCGGCGGCGAGAACATCTATCCCGCCGAAGTCGAGAGCGCGATCTGCGATCACCCTGACGTCGCCGAAGCCGCTGTCATCGGCATCCCCGACGACAAATGGGGCGAAGCGGTCAAGGCGATCGTGGTGATGAAGCCGGGCAAGCAAGCTACTTCCGCCGACATCATCAACTTCACCCGCGAACGCATTGCCGGCTTCAAGACACCGAAGTCGGTGGATTTTCTCGAGGCGCTGCCGCGCAATCCGTCGGGCAAGATTTTGCGGCGGAGTTTGCGCGACCCGTATTGGACGGGGAAGGACCGGCAGGTGAATTGATCTCTCTTGTCGCCCCGGCCTTGAGCCGGGGCCCATACGCCGTGCTTTCAATAATTGCAGCAAGCTGTTCGTTGCCTTGTTTGAATATAGTGCCTCACACTGCGCCCTGTGGTTATGGGTCCCGGCTCAAGGCCGGGACGACGTGTTGATAGAGTGAGGCCCATCACTCCCCTCAATGCTTCCCTGCCCCCATATACCCGAACAGGAATCCCGCGACTTTCCGCTTCTGGATTTCCTCGCTGCCTTCGGTGATGCGGTAGCGGCGGTGGTGGCGGTAGATGTGCTCGAACGGTTTGTGGCGCGAATAACCCATGCCGCCATGGACCTGCATGGCGCGGTCGGCGGCTTCGCAGCAGAGGCGATTTGCCCAGAAATTGCACATCGAGACCCTGTCGGAGAGTGTGTGCTCGACCTCCGCCTGGGTCAGCTTGTCCATTTCCCACGCCGTCTTGCGGATCAACAGCCGCAGCATCTCGGCTTGTGTAGCGAGTTCCACCAGCGGCCACTGGATCGCCTGGTTCTCGGCCAGCGCCTTGCCGAACGGCTTTCGCTCGCGCGCGTATTTGACGCTTTCGTTAATGCAATAGACGGCAGCGCCGAGCGAACTCGCCGCCTGCCGGATGCGGTTCTCATGCACGAAGCATTGCGCCAGCGACAGGCCGCGGCCGACCTCGCCGAACAGCGCGTCATCAGGCACGAACACGTCGGTAAAACTGACGCGGGGGTGATCGGTCGGCATGTTGAAGGTCCACATATATTCCTCGACCTTCACGCCCTCGGCTTTGGCCGGCACCAGGAGACAGGTGATGCCGCGCGCGTCGCCGTCATTGCCTGAGGTGCGGGCGAACAGCGCGCAATGCGTCGCCACATGCATGCCCGTGGTCCACATCTTCTGGCCGTTGACGATCCAGCCCTTGACGTTGTCACGGGTCGCCGGCACCGCCCTTGTTTCCATATGGGTAGCGTCGGAGCCGTGCTCGGGTTCCGTGAGACCAAAGGTGATGCGGTACTTCCCGGTGATCGAACCGTCGATCATCGCCTTCTGTTCGTCGGTGCCATAGCGGTCGAGCATGGTCACGATCGGGAGGTTACCGACGATCGAATGCTCGTTCTGCAGATCGTTGTGCAGGCCCAGTCCCTGGGACGCGAAATGCTCGCGGATCACGGCCATCCAGAGGTTGGAGCCGTCCTTGCCGCCGTAGCGCTTCGGGATCGCAAACCGCAAGTGCCCGGCGGCATCGGCGAGGTTCTTGGCCTTGCGCAGCAGCGCTTCCCATTCATGCCGCGGCAAACCGCCCTTGTCGAAATCGGTGCGCGCCCATTCGCGGCGATGGTCGAAAAAGCGGATGTTGTCGTCGGCCTCTTCCAGCGGCTTGATCTCGCGCGCGATGAACTTGTCGAGTTCGTCGAGGTAAGCGACGAGGTCGGCGGGCAATGCAAAATCCACGGCGGTCTCTCCCGAAAATGTCGTTTATTGTGTTTAGTGGCTAGCCGGACCAGGCGGCGCATTACGATTAAGGTTGGAAGAGCATGCCTAAGTCAAGCAACGGAATATCGCTTGTGACGCGCGGCTCGCTTGCGTAATTGAATGGGTTCCGGCGGCTGGCACCGCGCTATTATTCCTCGTCACAGAAAAACAGCGGGAGCGAACATGGATCTCAAATTCTCCAAGGTCACACGCAAGGGTCCGATCACGATCATCACGTTGAATCGCCCCGAAGTGTACAATGCGCTGCATATCGACGCGCATTTCGAACTCAACAAGGTGTTCGACGATTTCTCCGCCGATCCCGACCAGTGGGTCGCAATCGTCACCGGCGCCGGCGACAAGGCCTTTTGCGCCGGCAACGATCTGAAATGGCAGGCGGCCGGCGGCAAGCGCGGCTGGGACAAGGGCGGCTTTGCCGGCCTCACCTCGCGGTTCGACTGCGACAAGCCGATCATCGCCGCCGTCAACGGCGTCGCGATGGGCGGCGGGTTCGAGATCGCGCTGGCCTGCGACCTCATCATTGCCTCGGAGAATGCCACCTTCGCATTGCCCGAACCGCGCGTCGGCCTTGCTGCGCTTGCCGGCGGCGTGCACCGGCTGCCGCGCCAGATCGGCATGAAGCGCGCCATGGGCATGATCCTGACTGCGCGCCACGTCTCGGCCAAGGAGGGCCTTGAACTCGGTTTCGTCAATGAAGTGGTTCCTGCCGGCGAAGCGCTGGCGGCCGCTGAGCGCTGGGCCGAGACCATCGCCAAGAACTCGCCGATGTCGATCCGCGCCTCCAAACAAGCGATCCAGAAGGGCATGGCGGTCTCGCTGGAACAGGCGATCGCCGAACAGCGCGAATACCCGGCGGTGAAGGCGATGGCGGCCTCGCAGGATTACATCGAGGGACCGAAGGCGTTTTCGGAGAAGCGCGCGCCGAAATGGCTGGGGAAGTAAATTCACTCTCTCCGTCATGCCCGGGCTTGTCCCGGGCATCCACGTCTTTCGTTGCAGACGCCAAGTCGTGGATGGCCGGGACAAGCCGGTCATGACGATAGAATCGTGCCTACCCTACTTATTCCCCAACTCCCGCTTGTACGACGCGTAGTTCGGCTGATCGACCGCGAGCTTGTCCATCGTGGTTTGCCAGAGATGATCGGCCAGCCCCGGCGTCTGCAGATCGACTTCGCCCTTGGCAATTTTATCCGACAGCGCGCGGTTGAGGTCGAGCAGCGCACCGTCGATGCCGAGCAGTTGCTTGAGCCGCGCGGCCTCTGCGCTATCGCTATCGCCTTCCAGCGCCAGTTGCCGCGTCACCAGATCGAGCCCGTTGATGGCGACGCGGAGCTTGAAGGCGTTGTGGCCCTTGATGGCGGGCGTGATCTCGTTGCGCAGAAACTCCGCGACCGCCTTGATCAGTTCGGTGGGTGTCGGTTCGTCCTGCATCTTATTTCCCCCTCGGGGCTAGCAATCTCAGCAAATCAATCTCCGTCTCCGACGAGCGGCGGCCGATCATGGCGCGCTCCATCGAATGATCGGGGCCTTGGCGAAACCGCTGCATCATGCCGCAGCACATGATGCCCCAGCGCAGCGTGCCCATCACTTCCCAGAACATCACGCGGTCGGGATCGGCCTTGCGCCCGGCCGCTTCATAGCCGGCGAACAGGTCCTCGCGCGAACCAAAGCCGCCGACCGGCTTGTCGATCTCGCCAAAGCGCCAGGAGTTGACGCAGATCCATCCCAAATCCTCCATCGGGTCGCCGAAATGCGCCAGCTCCCAATCCAGCACGGCGCGGACGCCGTCGGGCCCGATGATGAGGTTGCCGTGGCGAAAATCGCCGTGCACCAGCGTTACTTCCCTTGACGGGCCGGGATCGCGTTCGCGCAGCCAGCGCAGTGCCAGCTCGAACACCGGACGCGGCCGGCCAAAACTGCGATACTCCCGATCGAGATCGGCGATTTCCTTTGTCGCCGTCATCTCGCGCAGCTTTGGCAGTTTTGCCGCCGGCAAGCCGTGGATGCCCGCGACCACCCCACCAAGCTGGCGCGCCAGTATCGGGCGCGCTTGTGCGAATTGTTCGTCGCGCAGAATTTTTCGCGCGATGGTCTCGCCCTCGATCCGCTGCATGATGAAGCCGGTGCCGAGTTCGTCCTCGGGCTTCAAGACATGCATCACGCGCGGCGACGGCAGGCCAGCGTCGTGCGCGAGCTGCATCAGCGTTGCTTCCGCGTCGAGCCCTGCGGCGCGGCCGGGTGACGCGCCATAGCCCGGCGGCGCACGGCGCAGGATCGCGCCGACAGTGCCGCCCGGGTGCACGATGTCGAACGTCCAGGTTTCCTGGCTGGCGCCGCCGGAAAGTTTTGCCGCGCCAGTGACGCCGGTCGCGCCCGGATACCAGGCGGCGACGCAGCGTCCGAGTTCGGCCTCGATCATTTGCCCCTGAACTTGGCGGGGCGCTTTTCAAGGAACGCGGTGACGCCTTCCTTGAAATCTTCCGCCGAGCCCGCGATGCGTTGCGACTCGAATTCGAGGTTGAGCTGCTCCTCGTAGGAGTTTTCCGGGCTGTCCCAATAGAGTTTTCGGATCAGCGACAGCGCGATCGTGGGACCATTGGCAAGATCCTGCGCCAGCTTCATCGCCTCTTCCATCAAGACCGCATCGTCATGGACGCGGTTGACGAGGCCCCATTCCAGCGCCTTTTCCGCCGGCAGCCGTTCGCCCATCAGCGACAGCTCGACCGAGCGCGCCTTGCCGATCATCCGCGGCAACAACCAGGTCGATCCGCAATCCGGCACCAGGCCGATGCGGCGGAACGCCTGCAGGAAGTAGGACGAGCGCGCGCACAGGATCATGTCGCCCATCAGCGCGAAGCTCATGCCGGCGCCGGCGGCGGGGCCGTTGACGGCGGTCACGATCGGGCAATGCAGGTTGCGCAGGCGGCGCAGGAACGGATGAAACGCGGTTTCCAGCGCCGCGCCGGCATTGACCCGGCCCGGCTTGGCGTTGTTGCGGCCCTGCAAATTGGCACCCGTACAGAACGCGCGGCCGGCCCCCGTGATCACAAGGCAGCGCACCTCCGCCTTCCTGTCCTCGATCGCATCCAGCGCCTCGCCGAGGCCGCCCAGCATGTCGATCGAAACCGCGTTCATGACCTCCTGGTGGTCGAGTTTCAAAATGGCGACCGAGCCATCGAAATCGAGCGTGACGTGCTTGAACTGCATTTGTTTCCTCGCGAGTTGTGTTTACGCGCTATCAGGCTTGCGCGATGGGTCGGATGTGTTGTCTGGGCCCATATTTGATTTTCCTGACGGGCTTGTCCATGGTCGGACTGAACCTCTGCCCACCACTGGGCGCAAACCTTGTTGTCTTGGGCATGATTCTTGTCGGAAAACCGGCGTCCACTTTTCCGGATCATGCCCTAACGCGCGCCAGACCAAATGGAAACACCCAAGGGATACATTCATGAGCATTTTCGACCTCTCCGGCCGTGTCGCTGTCGTCACCGGCGGTAATGGCGGCATCGGTCTCGGCATCGCGCAAGCGCTGAATGCGGCCGGATGCACCGTTTCGATCTGGGGCCGCAACGCCGACAAGAATGCGAGCGCGGCAGCAAGCCTCGCCAAGGGTCCCGGCAAGGTCGACACCCGCATCTGCGACGTCAGTGACCCCGCCTCCGTCAAGGCTGCGATGAAGGCCACGCTGGATGCGCTCGGCCGCGTCGACGGTTGCTTTGCCAATGCCGGCATCGGCGGCGGCGGACGGCGCGCCTTCATCGACCGCACCGAGGAGGAATGGCGAAAAGTGTTCGCGACCAATCTCGACGGCGTCTTCCACGTGTTCCAGGCCGCCGCCCGCCACATGACCGAGCGCGCGGAAGGCGGCGACAAGTTCGGCCGTCTGGTCGCGACCTCGAGTCTCGCCTCCCTGTTCGGCACCGCGCGCAACGAGCACTACGCCGGCACCAAGGCCGCACTGAACGCATTGTGCCGCGCGCTCGCGGTCGAACTCGCGCGTCACGGCGTCACCGCGAACGCGATCCTGCCCGGCTGGATCAAGAGCGACATGACGGCGGGCATCATGGCGAATGACAAGTTCGTCGCCAACGTGATGCCGCGCATTCCGGTGCGCCGGTTCGGCGAGCCCAGCGATTTCGGCGGCATCGCGGTGTACATCATGAGCCAGGCGTCGTCATATCATACGGCGGATTGCTTTGTGATCGATGGCGGGTATACGGCGTTCTAGTTAGGTCGCGGCGACTGGCTCTCCACACGTCGTCCCGGCGAACGCCGGGACCCATACTCCGCGGCGGATGTTGTTTGCAGAAGGTCTCCAACGCCAGCGCTCCAATTGATGGGCCGCGGCGTATGGGTCCCGGCCTTCGCCGGGACGACGAAAATTATTCCCGCGACGCATTGCGCCCGAGCTTTGCCAGAAACTTCCCGCCCTCTTATCGAGAGGGCGCAGGGAAGACCGGGTGCGCGCTGCACCCGCGGTCCCGTGTGCGGTTTGCACTAAGTAGGCTGCACACGAGCATACAGGGCAGCGGAGAACACCCGGCCTTCCCTGCGCAATGGCTTTACGGCTTATGCCGTGATCTCCCCGGAGACGAGTTCTTGTTGACTCCGTCGCTATCGTTTCCGCTCACGCTTCTCCGACAGCTTGACGCCGGCAACGGGCGCCAGGACCACACGGTTTTGCCGTACGCTTAATCCACGCCGTCGTCTCAGCGCAAACAAGCGTCCACCGCATCCCGCCGCGCGTTCGTGACGTGCGCAACGCCCCTCTTGTCGGGCGGGACGCGACGATTCAAACCGCTGATTTGCCCGACGAGGGAAGCGTAATTTTGCCCGTCGGGTTAATTTGTCGCAGATCTCTCCGTCGTCATTCCCCGATGCGCAATTGCGCATCTGAGGGCTCGCGTAGCGAGAGCCCGGAATCCAGCGAGCGACAGCGCATGCGGCCTAATGGATTCCGGGCCCGCGCCAAGTGGCGCGTCCCGGAATGACGAAAGTGGGAGACCTACAGCTTCATCCCCAAGGGCCGCGCGAGGCCGAGGGGCGGCCCCACGGACCGCGGCGCGGCGTGTTGCGACCGGCACCAGCGGAAGCCGTGCTGCCCGCGCCCAACTCCGCCGCGAGCTGCTGCAGGGCGGCGATGCGGTTCTCGGTCGAGGGGTGCGTCGTGAACAGATTGTCGACGCCGTGTCCCGACAGCGGGTTGATGATGAACATGTGCGCCGTCGCCGGATTGCGCTCGGCCTCCATGTTCGGCACCTGGTGCGCCGCGCCGGCAATCTTGGACAGCGCAGACGCAAGCCACATCGGCTGACCCACGATGCGCGCACCGAGATCGTCGGCGGCGTATTCGCGCGTCCGGCTGATCGCCATCTGCACCAGCATGGCGCCGAGCGGCGCCAGGATCATCATCGCGATCGAGCCGATGATGCCGGGGCCGTGGTTGTTGTCGCGGTTGCCGCCGAAGAACGCGCCGAACTGCGCCACCATCGAGATGGCGCCGGCAATGGTCGCGGTGATCGTCATCAGCAACGTGTCGTGGTTCTTGATGTGCGCGAGCTCGTGCGCGATCACGCCGGCCAGTTCCTCGCGGCTGAGCGAGTGCATCAGGCCCGTGGTCACGGCAACCGCCGCGTTCTGCGGATTGCGGCCGGTGGCGAACGCGTTGGGCTGCGCCTCGTCCATCACGAAGACGCGCGGCATCGGCAGGCCGGCGCGCCCGGCAAGCTCAGCCACGAGGTTGTAAAGGTCGGGCGCGGTTTGCCGGTCGACCTCATGGGCGCCGTACATCGACAGCACCATGCGGTCCGAGTTCCAGTAGGCGAACAGATTGGTCGCGGCGGCGATCACAAGCGCGATCATGGCGCCGGTGGCCCCGCCGAAGAGATAGCCGACGCCCATGAAGAGGCCGGTAAGACCGGCCAAGAGAATGGCAGTCTTGAAATAGCTCATACTTGTCTCCCTGCTGCCGCGGCGATGCGCCGTGACAGGCATCCCAGATGTAGGAAGCCCGCCGGGGCCCCTTCAAGAAGCCGTGCTGCGTCGAGGCGCCGCGGCGGGCGAAGCGGGCACGGCGGATTACGGAAATGTAATCCGGTGGAACGGGAACGAAGGCCATTCTGGCGCTTGCGCTGCGCCTTCCATCGATAAAAAAAAGCCCCGGCGATGCCGGGGCTTTCGCCTGCTGCGGTCAGCAGGAATATCCAGACGTCAAATCAATATTTGGCGACGACCGGGCCGCCGAACTTGTAGTTGATGCCCACCCGGCCGATGTTCGAGGTCAAATTGACGGTATGGGTGAAGGTCTGGAGCGGCAAGGGAGTCGCACCCGCAAAGACCGACAGGTTGTTGCTGGTCGTGCTGGCCCGGCCGAGATCGACGTAAAGATATTCGGCCTTGATCGACCAACCGTTCATCAGGGCATATTCGCCACCGACGCCGGCGGTCCAGCCATACCGGGTCGAAGAGATCGAGGCGGATTCATTGGCCGCCGCGAAGGTATCGGTGAAGAGGTAGTTGGCCTTCACGTTGGCGACGGCAAGACCGCCGGTGCCGTAGATCAGGAAGGCTGGCGTTGCGAGAAAGCCGACGCGCCCACGAACCGTTGCCAACCAGTCGGTGGATACCGACGAATTAATGGTGAAGGAGGTCGGCGCGCAGCACGGATAGACCGTGGTGTTGGCGGTCGATCCCCTTACGCCGAAATAGTTGAAATCGGCCTCGAGGCCAACCACGGCATTGTTGATCTGCCAGTTGTATCCACCGGTCACGCCGCCGGTGAAACCGGAGCGATTGACCTTCTGGTCGCCGGCAATCCCAATGGCCGTCACGCTGCTGTCGGCAAAGTAGGATGCCACCGGAAACAGCGTCCTGGTGGTCGGATTGGAGTCATTCCAGGCGCCGCCGGCGTTCAGACCGACGTAAAACCCGGTCCAGTTATAGATCGGGGCCACCGCAACGGGCGCCTTGCTATAGGTCCGAGGGCCAAGGTCCGCGGCAGATGCGCCGACAGTACCCGCAGCGACCAAGAGCAGTGCAACAACCAGTTTTTTCACAGTAACCTCCGGTAGATCCGTTCAGGACTCAGTAAATGTACCGAGACTGTATCAGAGCCTTGTGTGCCGGACTGTTGCCAGGGCACAACAGTCCGTAGAATAGCGCTGGCTTGCAACCTCCGCGGAGGCCTTGCGTTCACGGCGCGCGCTTGTGCCGTTTTGGCTCTCCCATCCGGATCCGGGGATGCTGGATCGCCCGCCAGCGGTCGGCCATTTGAGGCAAATCAAGCCGTCCGCTCCGGAATTCTGGCGGATTAGTGATCCGGTTAGGGGTTCGCAGCGGTTTCCTTGGCGGCCGGTTCGTGAGAAAATGCGCCTGTGAAAATCTCGATCCACCTTTCCCGACTGCTGGCGATCTTTGTGATCGCCGGGCTCGTGTTTGCGCCGCTTTCCCGGCCTGCGAATGCGGGCAACGGTGTGGCCATGACTGCGCCGGTGGCGGCGGAAATGGCCGCCGAGATGCCATGCTGCCCGGACAAATCCGTGCCCATGGATTGCGACCAGTGCCCGCTAATGGCGCTTTGCATGGTCACCAATTTTCACGCGCCATCGCCGGTCGGAATGATTGAAATCCGGCCCGTCACGGTCCGGCTGCTGGCGCCCGGCAGCGACCCCGAGGCCGACAGCCTCGGCCAACATCCCCCGCCAAGACCTCCCCGCTCCCTGGTCCGTTCGGCTTAACGCCCGACGTCCCGGCGGCGCGTTCGCGCGCCCGCCATGCATGCAGCCTTAGCGGCTGACCACGTGAGCTTGAGGGAATTTCGACGATGAAAACGATGCAGCATTCGCGCGCCTTTTGGGGTGCGCTGATCGGCGTTGCCGTGATCGCAATAGCCGGCATTTCCGTAATCGGGGTGGCCGGCTTTGCCGCGGCTGACATGAAGGACCACAGCGCGCACGGCACGGCCGCGACATCTGCGGCGCCGGCCGAGCGCAAGATCAAATACTACCGCAACCCGATGGGACTGCCGGACACCTCCCCCACCCCCAAGCAGGATTCGATGGGGATGGATTACATCCCCGTCTATGAGGGCGAGGACAGCGATGACGGTTCAGTAAAATTGTCGCCGGGGAAAATCCAACGCACCGGCGTCAGGTCGGAGCCTGCGGCGCCGCGCATTATCCGCAGCACGATCCACGCGCCGGGCACCATCCAGCTCGACGAGCGCCGCGTCTCCGTGATCGCGATGCGGGCCGAAAGCTATATCCAGAAGGTTGCGAACGTCACCACCGGGAGCCACGTCGCCAAGGGGCAGCCCTTGATGGAAGTCTACAGTCCGGCGGTATCGTCGGCCGCGGCCGAATACATTTCAACGATCAACTCCAAAACCACCAGCGGCGACATTGCTTACGGCCGGGGGTCGCGGCAGCGGGTGATGAATCTCGACGTGCCCGAAGCGGCGATCGCTGCAATGGAGAAGAGCCGGACGGTTCCGATCGGCATCGAATGGACGTCGCCGCGTGACGGCATCGTGCTCGAACGCAACGCCATCGAGGGGGCGCGCGCACAGCCCGGCGAAGTCCTGTTCCGGATCGCCGACCATAGGCAGCTCTGGGCCATCATCGACTTGGCCGAACGCGACATGGGGATGCTCGCGCTCGGGCAACCGGCGACCGTAAAGGCGCGCGGCTTTCCCGGCCGCACCTTCACCGGGACAATCAACGTCATCTATCCGCAGATCAACAAGGAGACGCGCACCGGGCGCTTGCGGATCGAGCTTGCCAATCCCGATCTGGTGCTGATCCACGACATGTATGTCGATGCCGAGATCGACATCGGCAGTTCCGCGCCGGTGCTGACGATTCCGGAGAGCGCCGTAATGGACACCGGCCGGCGCCAGGCGGTGTTCATCGACAGAGGCGAAGGCCGCTTCGAGCCCCGCGAAGTCAAGCTCGGCCATCGCGGCGACGGTTATGTGGAGGTTCGGGACGGCGTCAGCGAGGGCGATCCGGTGGTGGTTTCGGCGAACTTCCTGATCGATGCGGAAAGCAATCTGAAGGCCGCGCTGAAGGGCTTTGCCGACGGAGCGCAGCAATGATCGCCCGCCTGATCGCGTGGTCGGCGCGCAATCTGCTGCTGGTGCTGTTCGGCGCCGGTTTCGCCACCGCTGCCGGCCTCTATGCGCTGGCACATCTGCCGCTGGATGCCATTCCCGACCTCTCCGACACCCAGGTGATCGTTTATACCGAGTATCCCGGCCAGGCGCCGCAGGTGATCGAGGACCAGGTCACCTACCCCTTGACCACGGCGATGCTGACGGTGCCGCGTTCAAAGGTGGTGCGCGGCTTTTCGTTCTTCGGCGTGTCGTTTGTCTATGTGATCTTCGAGGACGGCACCGATATCTACTGGGCGCGGTCACGCGTGCTGGAATTCCTCAACAGCGCTTCGGCGCGCCTGCCCGCGGGCGTGACGCCTACGATGGGACCGGACGCCACCGGCGTCGGCTGGGTCTACCAATACGCCGTCATGTCGAAAGAGCTGAACCTCGCCGACACCCGCGCGATCCAGGACTGGAATCTGAAGTTCGCGCTTGCAAAGGCGGAAGGCGTCGCCGAGGTCGCCAGCGTCGGCGGCTTCGTCCGGCAATACAACGTCGTGCTCGATCCGCAGCGGATGCGCGACCTCGGCATCACCATGCCAAAAATGCGCGACGCGATCCGCGCCAGCAATGCCGATGTCGGCGGCCGCACCGTCGAATTGTCCGAGTTCGAATACGTCATTCGCGGCAAGGGCTACATCAAGGGCATCAACGACCTCGGCAATATCGTGCTCAAGTCCAGCGGCGGCACGCCGGTGCTGCTGAAAGACGTTGCCCGCGTCGAACTCGGTCCCGACGAGCGGCGCGGCATCACTGAACTCAACGGCGAAGGCGAAGTCGCCAGCGGAATCGTGCTGCAGCGTTTCGGCGTCAATGCGCTGGACGTGATCCAGAACGTCAAGAAGCGGATTGCCGAGATCGCCAGCAGCCTGCCGAAATCGGTCGAGATCGTCGCGGTCTATGACCGTTCGGGCCTGATCAACGCCGCGATCGATACGCTCAAGCGCACCCTGTTCGAAGAGAGCGTGATCGTCGCGCTGGTATGCATCGTGTTCCTGCTGCATGTTCGCAGCGCGCTGGTCGCTATCCTGATGCTGCCGGTCGGCGTGCTGATGGCGTTCGGCGCCATGAAGCTGCTCGGCCTCGGCTCCAACATCATGAGTCTCGGCGGCATCGCGATCGCGATCGGCGCCATGGTCGATGCGGCGATCGTGATGATCGAAAACGCGCACAAGCATCTGGAGCGCGCCGAGCCTGGGCGATCGCGCATCGATGTGCTGATCGAAGCGGCGTCACAGGTGGGGCCCGCGCTGTTCTTCAGCCTTATGATCATCACCGTGTCGTTCATGCCGATATTCACGCTGGAATCGCAGGAAGGCCGGCTGTTCAGCCCGCTCGCCTTCACCAAGACCTTTGCGATGGCGGCGGCGGCCTTGCTGTCGGTAACGCTGGTGCCGGCGCTGATGGTGATATTCGTGCGCGGCAAGATCATTCCCGAGCACAGGAACCCGATCAACCGCTTCCTGATCTGGGTCTATCGTCCCGTCATCAAGGCCGTGATGCGCGCCAAGGTGCTGGTGATCCTGCTGGCGGTGGCGATGCTCGCCGTGACGATCTGGCCGGCGCGGCAGCTCGGCACCGAGTTCATGCCCAACCTCAACGAAGGCACTTTGCTCTACATGCCGACGACACTGCCCGGCATATCCGTCACCAAGGCCGGTGAATTGCTGCAGACCCAGGACCGGATCATCCGAAGTTTTCCAGAGGTGGCTTCCGTGTATGGCAAGGCCGGACGCGCCCTGACGGCGACCGATCCCGCCCCTTCCGAAATGTTCGAGACCGTGATCAATCTCAAACCAAAGGGGGAATGGCGGGCCGGCGTCACCGTGGAAAGCCTGACCGCCGAGATGGACCGGGCGCTGCAGTTTCCCGGCGTTTCCAACGCCTGGACCCAGCCGATCAAGGCGCGCATCGACATGCTGTCGACCGGCATCCGAACGCCTGTTGGCGTCAAGGTGATCGGCACTGACCTGGTCGAGATCGACCGGCTCGCAAAACAGATCGAGCAGGTGCTCAAAGCGGTGCCCGGCACGTCATCGGCGTATGCCGAACGTGGCATCGGCGGTTATTACCTCGACATTATCCCCGACCGCGCGGCACTGGCGCGCTACGGCATCATGGTGCAGGACGTCAACGACGTGATCGCGACCGCGCTCGGCGGCCAGACCGTCACCACGACCGTCGAGGGGCGTCAGCGCTTCGGCGTCAACATGCGCTATCCCCGCGATCTGCGCGGCGACACGCAATCGATCATCCGTGACGTGCTGGTGCCGATGCCGGGCGGCGGCGCGGTGCCGCTCGGCGAAGTCGCCAAGGTCGCACCATCGCGTGGGCCGACCTCGATCCGTACCGAGAACGGGCAGCTCGCGGTCTACATCTATGTCGATATCCGCGACCGCGACATCGGCGGCTACGTCGCCGACGCGCAGGCCGCGGTGAAGGCCAGCATCCAGTTCCCGCCGGGCGCTTACGTGATGTGGAGCGGGAGTTACGAATACCTCGAACGCGCCACCGCGCGGCTGAAGATCGTGGTGCCGGTGACGCTCATGATCATCTTCCTGCTGCTCTATCTCAACTTCCGCTCGCTGACCGAAACCATGATTGTGATGCTGTCGCTGCCGTTCGCGCTTGTAGGCGGGCTCTGGCTGATGTGGTGGCTGGGCTTCAACCTGTCGGTCGCCGTCGTCGTCGGCTTCATCGCACTTGCCGGCGTCGCCGCCGAGACCGGCGTGGTGATGCTGATCTATCTCAACCAGGCGCTCGACGAGATCAGCGCGCGCCGGGCGGCCGAAGGTCGCGCCCTGACGAAGCAGGACCTTTACGATGCGATCATGGAGGGCGCCGTCGAGCGGGTGCGGCCGAAAATGATGACGGTCGTTGCCATCATGGCGGGGCTATTGCCGATCATGTGGAGCACGGGCACGGGCTCCGAAATCATGCAGCGCATCGCGGTGCCGATGATCGGCGGCATGATTTCATCGACGCTGCTGACCTTGATTGTGATTCCCGCGATCTATGCGCTGGTCAAAGGCGCGCGGCTGGAGCGGGTTTTCCATCCGGCGATGAATCTCAATGGCAAGCCAGGCGAGGCCGGAATATGATATTGGCCCCCGCAGCGCGGAGGAGGACGCAATGGAAAGCGAAAGCCGCCGGGCGCACTGGGAGAAGGTCTACGCCAGCAAAGGCGAGAACGAGGTCAGCTGGTTTCAGGAAAGCCCTGCCCCGTCGCTGGCGCTGATCGACGAGATCGGGGCTGCGCCCCATCAGGCGATCATCGACATCGGCGGCGGCGCGTCACGGCTGGTCGATCACCTCATCGACCGGGGATTTTGTGATGTCACCGTGCTCGATCTATCCGCGGCGGCATTGGAGGCCGCCCAAGCCCGCCTCGGCGAACGCGCCTCGCGCGCGCATTGGCTTGTGGCCGACGCCACCACATGGCAGCCGTCGCGGACGTATGACATCTGGCATGACCGGGCGGCGTTTCACTTTCTGACCGAGGAGCGTGACCGCGCGGGCTACATCGCGCGGTTCAAGCAGGGTTTGAAGATCGGCGGCCACGCCATCATCGCGACCTTCGCGCTGGACGGACCCGAGAAATGCAGCGGCCTGCCGGTGATGCGTTACGATGCGGCGCGGCTCGGGCAGACGCTGGGACCGAGGTTCAAGCTGCTGCAAAGCCAGCGCAACGACCATGCCACGCCCTGGGGATCGCAACAGCGCTTTCAATTCAGCGTCTTTCAGCGCGTCGAGTAATTCTGACGGGACTTTGATGAAGGCCCACCGGCGAGACTGTTAAGATCGCGACGCACAGCAGGAGAATTTCATGAAAGCCATTGCCACCGCCATCACCATCCTCGCCCTCGTTTCGACCACCGCAATGGCGCAGTCGCCCTATGCGGGGATGCAGGGCCGCTCGATCAAGGCGCTGTCCGCGCAGCAGATCGATGATCTCAGGGCCGGCAGGGGCATGGGCCTGGCGCTCGCGGCCGAACTGAACGGCTACCCCGGCCCGATGCACGTGCTGGAATTGTCCGACAGGCTGGCGCTGTCGGCCGCGCAGAAGCAACGGATTCAAACACTGTTTGAAACAATGAAAGCGGAAGCGACACCGATCGGTCTCAACCTGATCGAGCAGGAAAGCGCGCTCGACCGGCAATTCGCCAACCGTTCGATCACATCAGACGCGCTGAGGGACGCGACGACGAAGATCGGCCAGACGCAGGCGGAACTGCGCAACGCGCATCTGAAATATCACCTTGAAACGGCGCAAATCCTGTCGCCCGATCAGATGAAGCAATATGCCCAATTAAGGGGATACGCATCCGAATCCCCGGCGCGGCATCACCGCATGCATTAGCGGCAGGGCGCTGCGCGCGGACCCTCGCCCCGCTTGTGCTGGGACCGCGCAGGCGTCTAGATTGCGGCCCAACAGGCGCGTTCCAAAGATTATCCGCAGAATGGAAAACGCCGCATGGGAGGACCCTGATGAAACACGCCTACATCCCGCGAACGACGACCTACAACCTCAATCCGGGCGAAGAGCTCAATGATCTCCGGATGTCGGACGAGGTCCGTCCGCTCTACGAGCACGTCAAGAAGTTCATCCGCGAAACCGTCGACCCGATGTCGGTCGAATTCGCAAAGCTTGGCGAGAAAAAGACCGACCGCTGGAGCTTTACGCCGGAACAGCTTGCGTGCCTGCAGAAGGCCAAGGACAAGGCCAAGGAAGTAGGCTTGTGGAACTTCTTCCTGCCCGATGACGAGACCGGCCAGGGCCTCAAAAACCTCGACTACGCCTATATCGCGGTTGAGCTCGCGAAAAATCCGATGGCGTCGGAGACCATGAACTGCTCGGCGCCCGACACCGGCAACATGGAAGTGCTGGAGCGCGTCGGCACCAAGGCGCAGAAGGAGAAGTGGCTGAAGCCGCTGCTCGCCGGTGAAATCCGCTCGGCCTATGCGATGACCGAGCCGAATGTCGCCTCCTCCGATGCCAAGAACATCTCGACCTCGGCAAAACTCGTCGGCGACGAATGGGTGATCAACGGCGAGAAGTACTACATCTCCGGCGCCGGCGATCCGCGCTGCAAGATCATGATCGTGATGGTGAAGACCAATCCGGACGCGCCGCCGAGCAAGCAGCAGTCGCAGATCCTGGTGCCGATCGACACCCCCGGCGTGGAAATCCTGGGCCCGATGCACGTGTTCGGCCACGACCACGCGCCGCGCGGCCACATGCATCTGCGGTTCAACAATTGCCGGGTGCCGAAGGAAAACATGCTGCTCGGCGAAGGCCGCGGCTTTGAAATCTCGCAGGTCCGCTTGGGACCAGGCCGTATCCATCACTGCATGCGCACCATCGGCAAGGCGGAAAAGGCGCTCGACCTGATGGTGTCGCGCGGCCTCACCCGCGAAGCCTTCGGCAAGAAGATCGCCCATCTCGGCGGCAATCTGCAGATCATCGCGCAGGCGCGCTGCGAGATCGAGGCGATGCGGCTGATGGTGCTCAAGGCAGCCAAGGCGATGGACGTGCTCGGCAACAAGGAAGCGCGGATCTGGGTCAGCATGGTGAAAGCCATGGTGCCCGAGCGCACCTGCAAGATCATCGACCAGGCGATCCAGATGCACGGCGCCACAGGTATTTCGCAATGGAGCCAGCTCGGCGAAATGTACCAGGACGTCCGGCATCTGCGCTTCGCCGACGGTCCGGATGAGGTGCACTGGATGGTGGTCGGAAGGCACGAACTGAGCATGCCGTAGGCTTTTCTGGGGGCTTTACTTGGAGTCCCCGAGTGGCGCCCCCACCCCGCCCTCCCCCGCAAGCGGGAGAGGGAGACGAGCATGCCGCTTGGTAAGCAGTGTGCTCAGCCAATGTTGATTTCGATCGTTCGACAAACACCGATGCGCTCCCTCTCCCGCACTTGCGGGGGAGGGCTGGGGTGGGGGTGCCTCCGCAAACTCGCTCGCAGTGAGTCCTCACCCGTCCCAACAGGAATCCGCCATGGAATACGCGCCTGAAAACCTGCAGCCGCGCGAGCGCTACAAGCTGCTCGCAGGATTCGTGCTGCCGCGGCCGATCGCCTGGGTGACGTCGGTCGGTCCGACCGGCGTGGTCAACGCGGCGCCGTTCAGCTTCTTCAACGTGTTCTGCGAGGATCCGCCGCTGTGCATGTTCGCGGTCAATCTGCGGCCCGACGGCCGCGTCAAGGACACGCTGGTCAACATCCAGCGCACCGGCGAATTCGTGGTCAACCTCACCGACGAGCCGTTGGCGCGGGCAATGCACGATTCCAGCGGCGACTTTCCGCCCGATGTCGGCGAGCCCGGCTATCTCGGCCTGAAACTCGCTCCCTCGACCCGGGTCGCCGCGCCGCGGCTGGCCGACGCGCCCTGGGCGATGGAGTGCAAGATCTGGAAGACCATCGACGTCAATGGCGACCGCACGCTGATCATGGGTGAAGGCATCAATTTCTACATCCGCGACGAATTGTGGGATACGCAGACCATGCGCGTGCACATGGAGCGCTACCACCCGATCGGCCGCATGTTCGCCGACCGCTACTGCCGCACCGACGACCGCGTCGTGTTCCCGCCGGCGCCGGAACTTCCGGCGAAGTAGTTCGTAATCTGTAGATGGATTAGATTGCAGGATGGGTAGAGCGCAGCGAAACCCATCAATAGCTGCCGATTAAGACGGTGGGTTTCGCTTCGCCCTACCCACCCTACGCACCAAACGAGATCGCGCATGACCGACACTTTCCGCGACAATGAAGCCGGCAACCGGTTTGAACTCGAAATCGAAGGCGCGATCGCCTTTGTCGCCTATCGGAAATCGCCAGGCGCGATCACACTGGTGCATACCGAAGTGCCGCCGGAGCTCGGCGGCAAAGGCGTCGGCTCCAAACTGGCGCGCACGACGCTCGATGCAGTACGGGCGCAGGGACGCAAGCTCACGGTCGAATGCGAGTTCATCCAGGGCTACATGCGCAAGCATCCGGAAGATAACGACTTGCTGGGCGCTTCGTAGGGTGGGCAAAGGCGCGCTTGCGCCGTGCCCACCATTTTCATTCGAAACGCGGTTGAAATGGTGGGCACGCTTCGCTTTGCCCACCCTACAAGCTAAGCCACCGGCCGGTGCGCGCGGAGGAACGAGCGGATCTGGCGTACCGCCAGCGGTATCCGCTCCTTGGGCTCCTTCCACGGAAACATGCTGACTTCCGCGTTCGGCGCCAGCATCGCCGACTCCATCGCGACCGCATAAGGGTGTGCCGGGATATCGTCGGGCAGGATCAGCACCGGTGTCCGGCACTGGCGCACGAAGTCGCGCGTCACCGTGAAGACGAAGTCGGGATTGGTGCGGTACATTTTGGTCAGGAACTTATCTGTTGTCTCCGCGGTGATGTCGGGCCGCTGCTTCAAGAGCTCCGGCGCCCAGCCTTTGGTATTGTTGTCGTAGAACAGATCGCGCATCTCGGGACGCGAGCCTGACGGCTGCGCCAGCACGGCGGCAACGATGCGGTCCGGCGCGCGCCTCAGCAGATTCCAGATCAGGGGGCCGCCGATGCAAAAGCCGAGCACCATGAACTTGTTGATTCCGAGGTGATCCATCAGGCCGAGATGATCGTCGGTGTGGGAATCCCAGGGCCGGTCGATCTCGAGCGGGCCGGTGGATTGCCCGGTATTGGCGTTGCGTAAATCGGCCGCGATGCAGCGGTACTCGCCCTTGAACTCCTCGAAGGAATCGAACGGCGGGTAACTGCCCGACAGGCCCGCGATCGTCGAGTTCAATCCGCCGCCGGCGATCATCAGTAGCGGAAAGCCGGAGCCGGCCTCCTCGTAGTGGATACGAACGGCGCCTTTTTCGAAAGTAGGCATGCGGTTTCCTCGGTTCGGATTTTTTGTTCGTAGGGTGGGCAAAGCGAAGCGTGCCCACCACTCCAATTATTTGCACGGATAAGCGTGGTGGGCACGGCGCAAGTGCGCCTTTGCCCACCCTACGAACTACGTCGGTGCGTTGCTCGGCTCGCCGATCTTGTCCTGCGTGTTGGTGTCGAAATCGCTGGCTTCATGCCGCTCGTGCAGCTGGCTGGCCGGATCGCCCGAGATCCGGTTGACCATGCGCCCGCGCTTCACCGCCGGGCGCTTTGCAATCGCGTCGGTCCAGCGCTGCACGTTCTTGTATTCGTGCACCGACAGGAATTCGCCGGCGCCGTAGACGAGACCCTTCGCAAGCGCGCCGTACCACGGCCAGGTGGCCATGTCGGCAATCGTGTATTCGCTGCCGGCGAGATATTCATTGTCGGCAAGCCGCCGGTCGAGCACGTCGAGCTGACGCTTCACCTCCATGGCGTAGCGATCGATGGCGTATTCGATCTTGGTCGGCGCGTAGGCGTAGAAATGGCCGAAGCCGCCACCGAGAAACGGCGCGCTGCCCATCTGCCAGAACAGCCATGACAGGCATTCCGCCCGCGCCTCGCCGCCTGCCGGCAGAAAGGCGCCGAACTTTTCGGCCAGATGCATCAGGATCGCGCCGGATTCGAACAGCCGGATCGGCTTCGGTCCGCTGCGGTCCATCAGCGCCGGGATCTTGGAGTTCGGATTGACGGCGACAAAGCCGCTGCCGAACTGGTTGCCGTCGATCTTGATCAGCCACGCGTCATACTCGGCGCCGCTGTGACCAGCCGCAAGCAACTCCTCGAACATGACGGTGACCTTGACGCCGTTCGGCGTCGCCAGCGAATAGAGCTGAAACGGATGCCGGCCGACCGGCAGTTCCTTGTCATGCGTGGGGCCTGCGATCGGCCGGTTGATGCTGGCGAAGCGGCCGCCGCTTGCTTTATTCCAGGTCCAGACTTGGGGCGGCACATAGGCGGTGGGGTCGGTAACAACGTCGTTCATTCGTGTTGGCTCCAGGCTTCTTTCGGCCGATAGAGGCGATCTGCCGCGCGGCGGAATTACAATGCGTGAGTCTGGTATACCTTGGGGCTGTCGCCGCCAACCGCAAGATGCTGCATGGCAGCCCAACAATTCCCGTGGCGGTCCGCGTCAGGTCCATGTCGCGATCATCGACGAGCCGACGGAGGGGCTCGCGCCAAAGCTGGTCGAACAGGTCGGCACCCTGCTCGACGAAATCGCGCGCCGTGGCACCGCGATTCTTCTGGTGGAGCAGAAGCTCACCATCGCACTGAAGATTTCCCGCCGCCTCTATGTGATGGGCCACGGCCGCATCGTGTTCGAGGGAACACCGGCGGAACTCGCCGCCAATGCCGGCGTGCGCAAGGAGTGGCTGGAGGTTTAGGGGGCAGCTTCCCGCCGGCCGGATTATCCGAACAGCCAGGACTTCGGATTAGCGATCGGTTTGTGCTCGATGCTCAACAGGCCGCCCTTGACGATGCGGATGAGCGACCAGATGAACCACCAGCCAACAATCGGCAGGCCGATCAGCACCAGGGAAAACGGAATGCCGATCGCAAGGTACAGCAGTCCGATCCAGAAGGTCCTGATCTGAAACCGGAAATGCGACTGCATCACGGGGTCGGTATCGTCGACCTTCACATACGCGATGATGACGCCCATCAGCGCTGTAATCCCGGTGAAATATCCTACGCCGTAAAGTACGTAGACCGCGCCGGCGACGATATTGTCCGAGGCGATGGGTCGTTGGGTTTCGTAGGAAAGTGACATGGCCGCCTCTGTTGCCACTGATATCGTGGACCTCTGCGAACGCCCTTTGGTCGCGCCTGCCATAGCCCAGGTTCAGCAAATAAAGTCATAAGGCGCGGCAGAGTTGTACTCGGAGCAATGCCTTTGTGGCTGGCCCGGCCGGGATCGGCCATAATGGACGGGTCACCACAAGAGAGATCTTCCGGATGCTTGCCTCCCAACGCGCTTTGTTCGATATCCCGCGCGAGATTTGCTACCTGAATGCCGCCTCCTACAGCCCCTTGCCGATCCGGACTCAGGAAGCAGCGCGCGCGGCTGTGGGGCGCAAGGGAATGCCCTGGAAGCTCCCGGCTTCCTTTGCCAACCAGCAGAACGAACGCGCGCGCGCGGCTGCTGCCCGGCTGATCAATGCCGAGCCTTCCGATGTCGCGCTGACCCCCTCGATCAGCTACGGCGTCGCAACGGCGGCAAAGCTTTTGACGATACCCCGCGGAACGCGCGTGATCGTGCTGGAAAGCGATCACTCCTCCCCGGTGCTGGAATGGCACACGCGAGCCGAGGCGCAGGGATTTACCGTCGAGACGGTTCGACAACCCGAAGACGGCGACTGGACGTCGGCGGTGCTGGGCGTGATCGATAGATCGGGTGCCGCGCCGGTCAGCCTCGCCTCGATCTCCTCGGTGCACTGGTCGGATGGCGGGCTGGTCGACGTCGACAAAGTGAGCGCGGCGCTCAGGGCGTGCGGCGCGATGTTCCTGATCGACGCCACGCAAGGCGTCGGTGTGCTGGCGATGGACGTGAAGCGTCTCGATCCGGATTTCATGCTGTTCCCGACCTACAAATGGGTGCTCGGGCCCTACGGCCGCGCCTTTCTCTATGTCGCCAAACGCCATCAGAACGGGATTCCGCTGGAGCAGACCTCAGCCGGCCGCCGCGACGTGCGCGCCGAGAATTCGGTCTATTTCACCGATCTCGATTACGTGCCCGATGCGCGCCGCTTCGACATGGGCGAGCGCGATTATTTTATTTCGCTGGAGATGGCGTCCGTTGGCATGGAGATGATGGCCGAATGGGGCGCCGCGGCCGTGGTGCAGCGGCTCGCGATGCTGACGGAGCGGATTGCGGAAGGCGTGCGCGGCATCGGCGTCAGCGTACCGGATGCGCGGCTGCGCACGCCGCATATTTTGAGCCTGGCGTTCAAGGGCGGAATGCCGGCGGGACTCGTCGAGGGACTGGCGAGCGACGGCGTCTACGTCGCGCCGCGTCTGGGACGGCTGCGGGTGTCGCCGCATGTTTACAATGATGAGGCGGATGCGGATCGGTTTGTGGAGGTGTTGGGAAGGCGGTTACGGGGATGATCCGCTGATCTACCCTCCGTCATGGCCGGGCTTGTCCCGGCCATCCACGTCTTTGCAACAACGCAGAAAGCAAGGCGTGGATGCCCGGGACAAGCCCGGGCATGACGATAGAACTCAGGATGACGCAGCGCGCTTCTGCGCAGGCTCCGCCCCCGTCATCGCAAAGCCCTCATACCCCTTCGCCGCGACGTCGTCGCAAATTTGCCGGTACGGCCCGACGCCGCCGATATAGGGCATGAAGATCCGTGGCTTGCCGGGGACGTTGGCGCCCATGTACCAGGAATTGGCCTGCGGATAGAGCGTGGTGTAGGCGACTTCGTTGACGTGGGCGACCCAATTATCCTCGGCGTCCTTCTTGGCTTCCATGGCCTCAAAGCCGCGGTCGCGCATATAGGTCACGCAGTCGGTGATCCAGTCGACATGCTGTTCGATCGAGACGATCATGTTCGACAGCACCGACGGGCTGCCGGGGCCGGTGATGACGAAGAGATTGGGAAAGCCGGCGCTCATTAAGCCGAGATAGGTACGCGGACCCTCGGCCCATTTCTGGTTCAGCGTCTGTCCATTGCGGCCGCGAATGTCGATCTTGGCGACCGACCCTGTCATCGCATCGAAGCCGGTCGCCAGCACCAATGCATCGACTTCGTAGTCCTTGCCGCCGGTGCGGACGGCATTGGCCGTGATCTCCTCGATCGGGTTGGACTTGATATCGACCAGCGTCACGTTCGGACGGTTGAAGGTCGAAAAATATTCGGTGTCGATGCAGATGCGCTTTGAGCCGATCGGATGATTGTTCGGCTGCAGCAATCTTGCCTTCTCGGGATCCTTGACGATTTCGGCGATCTTTTCGCGGACGAAATCGGCGGCGGTGTCGTTGGCGGCCTGGTCCAGCGCGAGGTTGTTGTAGACAGACATGAAGGTGAGCCCGCCGCGGTTCCAGCGCGCTTCGTATTTGGAGCGGCGCTCGTTGTCGCCATCGTCAAGCGCGCCGCGGTCGGGCATTTCGGTATAGATGCCGTTGCGCGATTCCGTGCGCGCGAATTGCCTGACTTCCGGATATTTGGCGCGGAACGCCTGCCGCTCTTCCTCGGTCAGCATGGCGTTGCGGGCGGGAATCGAAAAGTTCGCGGTGCGCTGAAACACCGTGAGGTGGCTCGCCTGCTCGGCGATCACAGGCACCGACTGGATGCCCGACGATCCCGTGCCGATCACGCCGACGCGCTGGCCGGTGAAATCGACCGTTTCATGCGGCCAGTGACCGGTGTGATAGATCTTGCCCTCAAAGCGATCGAGGCCCTTGATCTCGGGCATCCGTGCGTTCGACAGGCAGCCGGTGGCGAGCACCACGAATTTTGCGGTCACGGTCTTGCCGCCGGACAGCGCGACCGACCAGAGATTGGTGCGCTCGTCAAACTCCGCGCGCTCGACGACGGTGTTGAACTGGATGTCGGGACGGAGACCAAAACGGTCGGCGACGTGGTTGGCGTATTTCAAAATCTCCGGCTGCGGCGCGTAGCGCTCGCTCCAGTCCCATTCCTGCTGCAGTTCTTCGGAGAACGAATAGGAATACTGCATGCTCTCGACGTCGCAGCGCGCGCCGGGATAGCGATTCCAGTACCAGGTGCCGCCGACGCCGTCGCCCTGCTCATAGACCCGCGCCGAAAACCCCTGCCCGCGCAGTTTATGCAGCATGTACATGCCGGCAAAGCCTGCGCCGACCACAACGACGTCGTAGCTCTCGGCAGCTTTTCCGGAAACGGATGGCGAGGCGGACATGGAAACTCCCTTGAGAATTCTTGATTTGCCGGACAGCATTCTCTCGATAGCGCCAAAGCGCAAGACACAAATCGGCGGCCTTGCTTTGCATATTTTGCGAGGTGGAATGTCCGTCCTTCATGATCGAAGAGCGCTTGGCATCCCAGCCTCCGATGGGCTAGCGTCCCTTCAACACGGCAAACAAAAACCAACAACGAGCGGCGCCAAAGCCGCCCCAGGGAACGGATACGACCATGAAATCCCCGATCTGCGACATGCTGGGAATAGAATTTCCGCTGCTGGCGTTCAGCCATTGCCGCGACGTGGTCGCCGCCGTCAGCCGCGCCGGCGGATTTGGCGTGCTGGGCGCGACCCGCTTCTTGCCGGAGACGCTGGAACAGGAACTGAAATGGATCGACGACCACGTCGACGGCAAGCCCTACGGCATCGATGTGCTGATCCCGGAAAACATTTCGACCGCCGGCGAGAAGAACCTCACCTGGAAAAGCCTGGAGAAGCGGGTTTCGCAAGAGCACCGTGATTTCACCCGCAATCTCCTGAAGAAGTACAACATCGAACTCACGACCGAGAGTGTCGCCGACAACCAGCCGCAGCCGTTTGACGCCGAGATCGCGCTGGAGTTGCTCGACGTATCCTTCCGCCATCCGATCAGGCTGATTGCCAATGCGCTCGGTGTCCCGCCGAAGGCGATGATCGAGATGGGCCGGAAGCACGACGTGCCGGTCGCCGCCCTCATCGGCTCCAAGGAGCACGCGCTTCGGCAGGTCGCAGCCGGCGTCGATATTCTGGTGGCGCAGGGCACGGAAGCGGGCGGCCATTGCGGCGAAGTGTCCACCATGGTGCTGGTGCCGGAGGTGATCAAGGCGATCAAGCCGATCCGCAACGTGCCGGTGCTGGCGGCGGGCGGCATCATGACCGGGCACCAGATGGCGGCCTGCATGGCGATGGGCGCGGCCGGTGCCTGGACCGGCTCGGTGTGGCTCGCGACGGTGGAGTCCGAGACCTCCGAAATCTTCCGCGAGAAGATGATCGCAGCGTCCTCGCGCGACGCGATCCGCTCCAAGGGCCGCACCGGCAAGCCCGCCCGGCAGTTGCGTTCGGTATGGACGGATGCCTGGGACCGTGGACCTGACAGCCCCGGTGCGCTGCCGATGCCGCTGCAAAGCATCATCAGCCGCGACGCCTTCAACTCGATCGACCGCGCCGCGGCCGCCGGCAACGTCCAGGCGCGCGACCTCGTCAGCTATTTTGTCGGCCAGGGCGTCGGCCTGATCGACAGCGTCAAATCCGCCGGCGCCGTGGTGCAGGAGTTCAAGGAAGATTTTGTCGACGCGGTCGAGCATATGAACGCGTTGATGGAGGAGTAGGTCTTTCCGCCGTCATTGCGAGCGAAGCGAAGCAATCCATGGCGCGGCATAACGGATAGATGGATTGCTTCGTCGCTGCGCTCCTCGCAATGACGGAATTGAAAGTTGCGAACTGATCACTGGAAAAGCAAAGCCACAAAAAAATGCCAACATCCCTCCCCGAAGACCGCATTCCCGTCATCGTCGGCGTCGGCGAAATCGTCGACCGGCCGAAGGATATCGCCGCCGGACTCGAGCCGCTCGCGCTGCTGGAACAGGCGCTGAAGCGCGCGGAGGTGGATAGCGGTGCAAGACTGCTCGGCGAACTCGGCTCGCTCGACGTGGTCAATTTCCTGAGCTGGCGCTACCGCGATCCGGAAAAGCAACTCGCGATGCGGCTCGGCGCGAAACCTGCACATTGCTATTACGGCCCGGTCGGCGGCGAGAGCCCGATCCGCTATCTACACGAGGCCGCCAAACGCATCGCGCGCGGCGAATGCAGCGTGGCGGCGGTGTGCGGCGCCGAGGCGCAATCGACCGCAACAAAAGCCCAGCGGGCCGGCATCGACCTGCCCTGGACGCCGTTTGCGCACGACGTCGAAGAGCCCAAGCGCGGCGCGGCGTTCCAGAAGCCGATGGCGGTGACGCTCGGCGTGTTCCGCCCTATCACCGTCTATCCGCTGTATGAGTCCGCCACATCGGCGCATTGGGGCCAGACGCCGCGTGAGGCGCTCGCCGAATCCGGACAATTGTGGTCGACCTACGCGCGCGTGGCGTCGGAGAATCCCAACTCCTGGCTGAAGAAGAACTTCACGCCGGACGAGATCACAACGCCGACGCCGGAAAACCGGCTGATCGCCTGGCCCTACACCAAGCTGATGGTGGCCAACCCGACCGTCAACATGGGCGGCGCGATCCTGATGACGTCGCTGGCAAAGGCGCGCGCCGCCGGCGTGCCCGAAGATCGTCTGATCTATCCTCTCGGCGGCGCATCGGCGGAAGAGCCGCGCGATTATCTGTTGCGCGACCAGTTCTTCGAGAGCCATCCGCAGAATGCCGTGCTCAATGCCGTGATGGATCTGGTCGAAGGCGACGGCAGGAAGTTCGACGCGATCGAATTGTACAGCTGCTTTCCCTGCGTGCCCAAGATGGCGCGGCGGACGCTCGGCCTCGGCCCCGACGTGAAGCCCACCGTCACCGGCGGCCTCACATTCTTCGGCGCACCGCTCAACACCTATATGACGCATGCGGCCTGCGCGATGGTGCGCAAGCTGCGCGAGGGCGGCACGCTTGGCCTGCTCTATGGTCAGGGCGGCTTTGTCACCAAGCATCATGGCCTGGTGCTGTCGCGGCAGGCACCGAGAGAGGCTCTGGCGCAGGACACCAGCGTTCAGGCTGAGGCCGACCGCCGCAAGGGCGCCGTGCCTGAGTTCGTCACGGAAGCCTCAGGCAAGGGCAAGGTCGAGAGCTTTACCGTGATCTATGGCGGCAAGGGCGATGTCGAGCATGGCGTGGTGATGATGCGCACGGCGGATGACGCGCGTGCCCTGGCGCGAGTGCCGGCGAGCGACAGCGCCACGCTGGCGCATCTGCGCAACATGGACCGCACACCGGTGGGGTCGCTCGGCGAGATCGTCGCGGCCGGTGATGGCGTGCTGGAGTGGCGGGTGGGGTGACTCTCTCTGCTCCCTCGCCCCGCTCTTCGCGGGGTCGAGACGAGCGAAGCTCGCTCTTAGAGGGTTGGGGTGAGGGGCTCTATCCGCGAGCGCACTTGAAGTGAGACCTGTACCCCCTCACCCGGCGCTACGCGCCGACCTCTCCCCGCAAGCGGGGCGAGGTTAAGGAAGCTCGCCCTACCCCTTCACGTCCTGCTTTTCCGACGCCGTCGTGGGCTTGCCCTTGGCGGCGGCGCCGACGACGCGGACCGGATCGCCGTCGGCGATGCCATCGGGCGGCGCGGTGATGATGCGGTCGTCGGGGGCGACGCCGGAGGCGAGTTCGATCTCGCGGCCGAGATCGCGGGCGATGGTCACGGTCTTGAACAGCACCTTGTCGTCAGGCCCGACGGTCGCGACCCGCAAACCGTCCTTGTTGAAAATGAGAGCGCTGGAGGGAATGTGCAGCGGCACGGCGTCGCGCTGCAGGTTCAGCCGCACGCTGGCATAGCCGCCCGGCATCAACTCGCCGCTCGAATTATCCAGCGCCAGCTGCATCCGCGTCGTGCCGGATGCCACCTCGACCGACTGCGAGGAGGCCTCCACCGTCGCCGCAAAGCTGCGGTTCGGATATTCCGGCATCGTGAGCGCGGCCTTTGCGCCGATCCTGATCGCGGGCACATAGCTTTGGGGCACGTTGACATAGACGCGCAGCTTGGTGATGTCTGACACCACGAACATCGCCGGCCCGGTGCCGCCACCGGCATTGATCAGCGCACCGACATCGGTCTCGCGCGCGGTGACGATGCCGTCGAACGGAACCGTGATCTTCTTGTAACCCGCCAGCGCCTCCAGCCGTTCGACATTGGCGGTACCGGAATTGACGGCGGCTTTCTTGTTGGCGAGGTCGGCGGTGCGCTCGTCGATTTCCTGCATCGAAACGAAATTCGAGGCGAGCAGCGTCTTGCGCCGGTTCAGCGTGGCCTCTGACAGCCGCGCGCTCGATTGCTGGCTGACGAGATCGGCTCGGGCCTGCAGCAATTGCTGGTCGAGGTCGGGCGCCTCGATCTCCGCGATCACCTGGCCTGCCTTGACCTTGGCGCCGATATCGGCGCTCCAGCTTTTCAGATAGCCGCTGACGCGCGCGAATATTGGAGCGCGCGAATAGGCTTCGAGCCGGCCCGGAAGATCGATGGTGGGGTTGAGCGCGCGGGCATTGGGGAACGCGACGGCAACGCTCGGAACCGCCTGGTTGTCGGTCCATTCGCGCAGCTTCGAGCCGGATTCCTCGCGCGCCCGGATGCCGGTGGCGACGATCAGCCCCGCCCCGATCAGCGCCACGACCCCGAATAGGCCCAATTTCCGGCGCGATACCGGCGGGCGTTGTTCAGTGGTCATGCGGGCTCTCCGGTGCAGCGTCGGCAATGACGCCCTGTTTCTTGTGTACCATACTGAACACCACGGGAACAAACATCAGGGTGGCGATGGTGGCGAAGATCAAGCCGCCGATCACCGCCCGCCCGAGCGGCGCATTCTGCTCACCGCCCTCGCCGAGCCCGAGCGCCATCGGCGTCATGCCGATGATCATGGCCAGCGCCGTCATCAGGACCGGGCGGAAGCGGACGAAGCCGGCTTCCAGCGCCGCCGCGATGGGATCGCCGAGTTCCTCGTAACGCTCGCGCGCAAAGCTGATCACCAGCACGCTGTTGGCGGTGGCAACGCCCATGCACATGATGGCGCCGGTCAGCGCCGGCACCGACAGCGTGGTCTGCGTCGTGAACAGCATCCAGACGATGCCGGCAAGGGCCGCGGGCAGCGCCGTGATGATCACGAACGGATCGGACCAGGACTGGAAGTTCACCACGATCAGGAAATAGATCAGCACCACGGCGGCGAGCAGTCCGAACAGCAAGCCGGAAAATGCGCTGTTCATGGTCTGCACCTGGCCGAGCAGCACCACCGAACTTCCTTTTGGCACGTCCTTCGCCGTCTCCGCCATCGCGGTCCGGACGTCGGCGGCAACCGCGCCGAGGTCGCGGCCCTGCGGCGTCGCGTAGATCTGCACCATCGACTGGATGTCGTATTGCGAGACGACGGCACTGGAGGCCGAGCGCCTCACGTCCGCGATGCCGCCGAGAATCGGCGCCTGCGGATTGCCGGTCGCCGTGATGGGTAGCGCCTGCAGGGCGCTGAGCGAGTCCATCTTGTATTGCGGCGTCTGCATCACGATCGAATAGGACACGCCATTGTCGGGGTTGAGGTAGAAGGTCGGCGCGACCTGCGAACTGCCGGCGAGATTGACCACGAGGCTGTTGGTGACGTCGCGCTCGGTCAGACCGACATATTGCGCCCGGGTGCGGTCGACATCGATGTTGAAGGTCGGCGCGTTGGGCGATTGCTGGATGCGCGCGTCGGCGATGCCGGGAATGCGGCGAATCTTGCTCAGCAGCTTGTTGGCATAGTCGAAGTTCGCCTTCGTGTCCGCGCCACGGATCTGCAGGTCGATCGGCGCCGGTGCGCCGAAGTTCAGGATCTGGCTGACGATGTCGGCCGGCAGGAACGAGAAGTTCATGCCGGGGAACAGCCGCGGCAATTGCTCGCGTAAAATCTGGACGTACTCATCCGTCGGCCGGTGGCCTTCCCTGAGCTTGATCTGGATGTCGCCGTCCGCCGGTCCGATCACGCCGGTGTTGTTGTAGGTCATGTTGATGCCGGAAATCGGCATGCCGATATTGTCGGTCAGCGTTTCGATCTCGCCGGGCGGAATGATCTTGCGGATCGCCTTCTGCACGTCGGCGAGCTGGTTGGCGGTCTCCTCGACGCGGGTGCCGACCTGGGTGCGGACATGCATCAGGATGTTGCCGGCATCGACCGCCGGAAAGAAGTTGCGTCCGAGATACGGCACCAGCAGGAAGGACAGCGCGACCACGGCAAGAAAGCCGGTGACGAACAGCGGCCGCCGCCCCAGCGCCATCGACAACAGATCGTGGTAGCCGGCGCGAATCCGCTCGAACCGCGCCTCGAAGGCGCGCTGGAAGCGCACCAGCGGATTGCGCGTCGGCGGCGGCCCGCCCTCATGATGGACATGCGGCTGGAGCAGATACTTCGCCATCGTCGGCACCAGCGTGCGCGACAGCAGGAACGACCAGATCATCGCGAACATCACGGCTTCGGCCATCGGCACGAACAGAAAGCGCGCCACGCCCTGCAGGAAGAACATCGGCACGAACACGATGCAGATGCACAATAGCGACACGAAGGCCGGCGTCACGATCTGGTTGGCGCCATCCAGGATCGATTGCTCGACCGGCTTGCCCTGCTCCAGATGGTAGTTGATGTTCTCGATGGTCACGGTGGCATCGTCGACGAGGATGCCGACCGCCAGCGCCAACCCTCCAAGCGTCATGATGTTGAGCGTCTCGCCGATCGCCGACAGCATGATGATGGCGCCCAGCACCGACAGCGGGATCGAGACGGCGATGATGATGGTCGAGCGCCAGCTTCCGAGGAACAGCAGGATCATCACGCTGGTCAGGAGCGCGGCGATGACGCCTTCGACGGCAACGCCCTCGATGGCGCCGCGCACGAACACCGACTGGTCGCCGATGAAGCCGATCTTCAGCGTGTCGGGCAGCGAATCCTTGACCTCGATCACCTTCTGCTTGATGCCCGCGATGATATCGAGCGTCGAGGTCGCACCCGCCTTCAGCACCATCATGAGGACCGAGCGGTTGCCGTCGACGTGAACGATGTTGGTCTGCGGCGGATTGCCGTCGCGCACGGAGGCGACGTCGCGGACATAGACCATCGCGCCGTTCACCGCCTTGATCGGCAGGTCGCCGAGCTCTTCCATTCGAAGCGGCGAGTTGTTGAGCTGGATGGTGTATTCGAACTGGCCGATCTTCTGGGTGCCGACCGGCGTGATCAGGTTCTGCGCGGCGAGCGCGTTGGCGACGTCCTGCCCGGACAGGCCGCGGGCCTGCAGCGCGGCCGGATTGAGGTCGATCTGGACCTGACGCTGCTTGCCGCCGAACGGATAGGGAATGGCCGCGCCCGGCACGGTAACGAGCGGGGTACGCAGCTGGTTGATGCCGATATCGGCGAGGTTTTGTTCGGTCAGCCCTTCACCGGACAGCGCCACCTGGATGATCGGAACGGTGGAGGCGCTGTAATTGAGGATCAGCGGCGGGGTCGCGCCGGGCGGCAACTGCCTGATCATCGTCTGCGAGATCGCCGTCACCTGGGCGTTGGCGGTACGGATATCGACGCCCGGCTGGAAGAAGATCTTGACGATCCCGATGCCGGTGTAGGAATTGGCGACGATGTGCTCGATGTCGTTGACGGTGGTCGTCAGCGCCCGCTGAAACGGCGTGATGATACGCCCGGACATCTGGTCAGGCGGCAGGCCGGTATAGTTCCAGACCACCCCGATGACGGGGATGCGGATATCCGGGAAGATGTCGGTTGGCGTGCGCAGCGCAGCCAAGGGTCCGATGATCAGCAGCAGCAGCGCGAGCACGACGAAAGTATAGGGCCGGCTCAGCGCAATACGGACCAGTGCGATCATCTAGGAGGCAATCCCGAGGCCTGTGAAGGGCTGAGAACCGGCATCCAAAAAAGGCCAGTTCAACCGCGCTGATTTAGCCGAACCGGGGCCAAATAGCCAACGCGGGCAGCGCAGCCGTCCTTCACTTCCTTGGCATAGCTGCCGGCCCCGGCTCGGGCCGGGCAGCACGCCGACCAGCCGGATGGCGGGTTGAGGTACGGTAGAAGTACGGAGCCCACCGTTCCGCAAACGCAGGCAACCAAATGCAAAAAGCCCGGCCCCTTCGGGAGGCCGGGCTTTCGTATCGTCATCCCGTTATGGTCAGGCCGCGCGCACCGAGTCGAGGAACTTGCCGACCTCTTGCTTGAGACGGTTGCTGTCGCCCGACAATGATTGCGCGGCGGAGAGAACCTGCGTGGAGGCGGAGCCGGTCTCGGAGGCGCCGCGCTGCACGTCGGTGATGTTGGAGGACACCTGCTGGGTGCCGTGGGCGGCCTGCTGCACGTTGCGGGAGATTTCCTGCGTCGCAGCACCCTGCTCTTCCACGGCCGCGGCAATGGTCGAGGAGATCTCCGACAGCTTTTCGATGGTGCCGCTGATTTCCTTGATCGCGTTCACGGAGTCCTGGGTCGCCGCCTGGATGCCTGATATCTGCTGGCCTATCTCGCCGGTGGCCTTGGAGGTCTGCTCGGCCAGCGCCTTCACTTCCGACGCCACGACCGCGAAACCACGGCCGGCATCGCCGGCGCGCGCCGCTTCGATGGTGGCGTTGAGCGCCAAGAGATTGGTCTGCTCGGCGATGGTGTTGATCAGCTCGACGACGTCGCCGATCCGGCTCGCCGCCTTCGACAATTGGCTGACGCGGTCGTTGGTGGTGCGGGCCTGGTCGACGGCCGCAGTGGCCATCCGCGCCGATTCCTGAACCTGACGGCTGATCTCGTTGACCGAGGAGGACAACTCTTCGGTCGCTGACGCCACCGACTGCACGTTGGTGGAAGCTTCCTCGGAGGCTGCGGCCACCATCGTGGTCAGTTCCTGGGCGCGCTCGGCGTTCGACGTCAGCGTGCCGGCGGAGGCTTCCAGTTCGCTCGAGGCCGACGACACGGTCTCGACGATCTCGCCGACCGCCGTCTCGAAGTTATCGGCGAGCTTGATCATGTCGTCCTTGCGCTGCCGGGCGGCGATCTGGTCCTGCTTGATCTTCGTCTCGGCTTCGTCGCGGGCCTTCTGCTCGGCATTCTCTCTGATGATCGTGACCGTCTTGGCGAGGTCGCCGATTTCGTCGCCGCGCCTGGCGCCGGGAATCACGACGTCGAGGTTGCCGCCGGCCATCTCACCCAGCGCGCCGTTCAGGCGCATCATCGGACGGGAGATCCCAAGGAAGGAAAACACCATCGATGCAAACAGCGCGATAATCACCACGATACCCATCGCGAGGCTGACCGTGCTGGCCCGTTCGGTCTCGGCGGCGGCTTCTTCCTTCGATGTGGTGTAGTTCTTTCGCGCTATTTCGACCAGGCTATCCATCTGCGTGCCCGCCTCCTGGGCAAACTTGACGGTGCGGTTGGCGACAATGCCCGCCTTCAATTCCTCGATCTTGACCACTTCGTCATTGGCGGCCAGGAAACGTTTGACGATCGAATCCAGCGAACTGACCACCACCAGCAGATCGCGGTCATCGGCCTCGCCCCGCAACAGGTTGAAATTGGCCTTGAGCGCGGCCTGGGTCTTGGCGATCTGGGCGATCAGGCTGACATCGCCGGTGGCGCCCAGCCGCCAGACCATGGCTCGCAACGCGTTGACCTTGGCGTCGGCCATATGCAGCAGCTTTTCGATCTCGAGCTTGTTGTCGAGCTTGGCCAGCGCGGGTGACGCCAATTGGGTCTCGATCGCCTTGGTCCATTCAGCCGAAATCGCCGAGCGCTTGTCGATCACCGTGAGAAGATTGAGCTGCGTCTTCGCCAGCTCATCGACGCCAGTCGTGTAGGAATTCATCAGCGACCTGATTTTCTCCAGGCGCTGCTTGATCTCCGGTATCGCCGCAATCGCCAGCGCGTCATCCAACGCCTTGGCTTCAGTGGCTTTCAATCGATTGAGCTCAGCCGCATTCCTTTCGACGTCCGCGGCCTTTGTCGACAGGCGGATGTTGCGCGCGGCAAGCTCGATCTGCCGTCCGTTCAAATTAGCTGTTATCGCGGCGTCGATGACCCGCTGCGAGCGATCCGCACGGCTGTTTGCCGCCTCGATCGCCCGTTCCGACATCATCTGGTTGGCCACCATGCCGCCCGCCAGCAATATGCCGACGGCGCCGGCCAGGCCCAGTTTATATCCGATGCGATTGAGCTTGATCATTGTCAGCGAACCCCAAATTTCCCCAAAACGCGCAGTCGGCGATGGCCAGCGGGAACCACCGAACAGCGCGCGCGCCGTAAAGATGGTGCTCTTGTAAACAAGACTGGTTAATTTTAGCTCAGTAGAGGCTACCGAGTAGCCCAACCGGATTTCGCTGCAAGGTTGCAGAACGCAAAAGCCCGGCCCCCTTGGGAGCCGGGCTCTTCGCCGGTGATCGGCCGGGTGTCAGGCTGCCCGGACCGAATCCAGGAACTTGCCGACTTCGAGCTTGAGGCGGTTGCTGTCGCCGGACAGCGACTGCGCCGCCGACAGCACCTGCGAGGAAGCCGAGCCGGTCTCGCTGGCGCCGCGCTGGACGTCGGTGATGTTGGCCGAGACCTGCTGGGTGCCTTGCGCCGCCTGCTGCACGTTGCGGGAGATTTCCTGTGTCGCAGCCCCCTGCTCTTCCACCGCGGCGGCGATGGTCGACGAAATCTCCGACAGCCGCTCGATGGTGCCGCTGATTTCCTGGATTGCGTTGACCGACTCCTGGGTCGCGGCCTGGATGCCTGATATCTGCAGGCCGATCTCGCCGGTGGCTTTCGCGGTCTGCTCGGCCAACGCCTTCACTTCCGACGCCACGACGGCGAAGCCGCGGCCGGCTTCGCCGGCGCGCGCCGCCTCGATGGTGGCATTGAGCGCCAGCAAATTGGTCTGGCCTGCGATGGTGTTGATCAATTCGACGACGTCACCGATCCGGCTCGCCGCCTTCGACAATTCGCTGACCCGGTCGTTGGTGACGCGGGCCTGGCCGACGGCGTCGGTCGCCATGCGTGCCGATTCCTGCACCTGGCGGCTGATCTCGTTGACCGACGACGACAGTTCTTCGGTCGCTGACGCCACCGACTGCACGTTGGTGGAAGCTTCCTCGGAAGCCGCCGCCACCGCTGTCGTCAGCGACTGCGAACGTTCGGCGGTCGCCGACAGCGTGCCGGCCGAGGCTTCGAGCTGCGTCGAAGCGGACGACACCGTCTGCACGATCTCGCCGATGACAGATTCGAAATTGCGGGTGATGCCGTCGACCCGGCGGCCGCGCTCGATCTTGGCTTCGGCGTCAAGGGCCGCGGCCTCATCGGCCGCCTCCTTCGCGATCAGCGCCTGCTTGAACACCTGCAAGGTGTCCGCCATGGCGCCGATCTCGGTCTTCTCGCCCTGATGCGGAACTTCCGCTCTG
Organism: Bradyrhizobium sp. AUGA SZCCT0177; assembly: GCF_018130125.1. Lineage (NCBI taxonomy): Bacteria > Pseudomonadati > Pseudomonadota > Alphaproteobacteria > Hyphomicrobiales > Nitrobacteraceae > Bradyrhizobium > Bradyrhizobium sp. AUGA SZCCT0177. The sequence continues at coordinate 50,940 of NZ_JAFCMA010000026.1, forward strand.
AGGTCGCCTTTGCCCAGCGCCTGCATCGGGGTGACGATGGAAGCGATGCCGGTTGAGACGTCGCGAACCAGATAGATGCTGACGGCAATGCCGATGATGACGGAGGCGCCGAGAATCACGGCCAGCATCATGAAGGCGGACGCGTAGCTGTCAGCCGCGCTCTGAGCCGCCCTGTCGGCACCGGCGTTGTTGAGGTCGATGTCCTTCTTCAGGACGGCGTCGGCCTCGAGTCCGATCTTGTTGACCGTCTTCGAGTTCATTTCATGCGCCTCGAGCGGAACCTTGCCGACGGCACTGCGCGACAGCGCCATTACTTCCTCGGTACCCTTCTTGTATCGCTCCCAGAGGTCGGACCATTCCTTGTAGAGCGCGCGCTCCTCCGGGGAGGCGATCATCGGCTCGTAGAGCGCGCGAATCTTGTTGTTGTTCTCGACCACGCTCGCCAGGGTTTTTTCCTGGGCCTGCTTTCCTTCCAGCGTCCCGACCAGCATGTGCTCGCGGATCACGTTGCGGTAGGTGATGACGCCGGCGCGCAGGTCGCCGAGCACGCGAACGCTCGGCATCCAGTTGGTCGTGATATCAACGGTGTCGGCGTTCATTGCCCGCATGTTGCGGACCGCCAGCAGGCCCATGCCCGTCATCGCGACCAGCAGGAAGGCAACGACAGTAATGATTTTGGCGCGGATCGAGTACTTGGCAAGCATGGGTTGGAATCTCTTGGTTTTGGACGCGCGCAAGACGCGCCGGTTGCGACGGGCGGGTTAAGTCGACGCCCTTACACGCAGCAGAATCTTATTCGTTCTCAGGTTGTGTTAATTTGGCGCACCGTAAAAATACGGTACGCGACAGAAGTCTCTGAGAAATGAATAGCGTAGGACGCTCAGCGCATCAGCTTGAGTGCGTCGGAAAAGAATTCGGCGCCGCCGAAATTGCCCGATTTCAGTGCAAGCAGCATCTCGCCGTTTTTCGCGCCCACCGCGCGCAGAACCGGCACGCCTGCAGCGATTTCTGCGCCGACGAGGAAGCCGGGAATCCCCAGGCGATCGACCACGGCGCCTGAAGTTTCACCACCGGCGACGACCAGCCGGCGCACGCCGGACTGCACCAATCCGTCCGCGATGTCGGCCATCGCCTGCTCGATGGCATGTCCGGCTGCATCGCGGCCATGCCGGGATTGCAGAGCTGCGACCTGATCCGGCGTCGAGCTACTCGCGATCAGCAGCGGGCCGTCACCGATTCGCTCCTTTGCCCACGCCAGCGCTCGCCGCGCCTCATCCGCGCCAGCGACGACGCGGTCGGGATCGAGATGCAAAACCGGCATCGCCTTTTCGGCATTGGCAATTTGCTGCAGCGTCGCCTGCGAACAACTGCCGGCCAGGCACGCGGCCGGTCCGCCGACCGGCGCATCGGCGTTCGCCTTTGTCACGTTCGATTTAGCCTTGCCGGAAGCCATCATCGCCCGCGCGAGGCCGAGCCCGATGCCGGAGGCGCCGACCGACAATCGATGATCGAGCGCGACGTTGCCGATGGTTTCCAGATCGCGGTCGAACACCGCGTCGATGATGGCGGCGCCGATGCCTTTGCCGGCGAGATCGGCAAGACGCGCGCGCACAGAAGCTTCCCCGCGCGCGAGCGTTGCAAGGTCGACCAGTCCGACTTTCGTCTGGCTCTGGCGCGCCAGCACCCGCACCAGATTGGAATCATGCATCGGGTTGAGCGGATGATCCTTCAGCGGACTTTCGTTCAGCGGCACGGCGCCAACGAACAGATTGCCCTGATAGACGGTGCGGCCGGTTTCCGGAAAGGCCGGCGTCACCAGCACGATGGCATCGCCGGAGTCGCCGCGCAGCGCATCCATCACAGGACCGATATTGCCGGCGTCGGTGGAATCGAAGGTCGAGCAGATCTTGAACAGCACGTGATCAGCGCCACGGCTGCGCAGCCATTTCTCCGCCGATCGCGAGCGCGTGACGGCCAGGCCCGCCTCGATCGAGCGGCTCTTCAGCGACACCACGACCGCGTCGACTTCCGGCAGCGCGAGATCGTCAGAGGGCACGCCGATAGTCTGCACCGTGCGCAGGCCGCAGCGCGTCAGCGTGTTGGCGAGATCGGATGCGCCGGTGTAGTCGTCGGCGATGCAGCCCAAAGACAATTTCACGATTTTGCTCCGGCGTAGGGTTTGAACCAGCCGAGGCCGTCGGTGGTGTTGCCGCGCGGGTTATATTCGCAGCCGACAAAGCCGCCATAGCCGAGCCGGTCGAGCTCAGCGAACAGGAACGGATAGTTCAACTCCTCGCCGTCGGGTTCGTTGCGCGAGGGGATGCTGGCGATCTGGATATGGCCGATGATTGGCATCATCTCGCGCAGCCGCATGGTGACGTCGCCATGGATGATCTGGCAGTGATAGATGTCGAACTGCAGCTTCAGGTTCGGAATCTTCAGCTCCACGATCAGGTCGCGGGCGAAGCCAAAATCGTTGAGGAAATAGCCGGGCACGTTGCGCGAGTTGATCGGCTCGATCACCACGTCGAGGCCATGGGGCGCGAAGAACTCGGCCGTCCAGGCCACCGACTTGTAGAAGGCCTCTACCGCCTTGCGATCGCCCCGGTCGGCAATCCCGGCCATCAGGTGCAGCCGCTTGACGCCGGTCGCCTGCGCATAGGGCAGCGCGGTCTGCAGGCTGTTCTTGAGATCGTCGAAACGTTCCGGCAGCGCCGCAAAACCCTTTTCGCCGGCATTCCAGTCGCCCGGCGGCAGGTTGAACAGCGCCTGCGTCAACCCGGCGCCCTTGAGCCGCGAGCCTACTTCGTCGGCCGGATGCTCATAGGGAAACAGGAATTCGACGGCGGTGAAGCCCGCTTTCGCGGCGGCGTCGAAGCGGTCGAGGAACGGGACCTCGTTGAACATCATAGTGAGATTGGCGGCAAAGCGGGGCATGTTCTGTCCTCTTGTGTGTCGCGATTATTTCGGCTCGCCCGGCAGATGCGTGCCGGTAACGCGGGCATACATCCGCGCCACCGAGGCGTCGTCGTCGCGGCCCATGCCGGAGGCCGCCGTCATCAGGAACATCTGCAACGCGGCGGCGGCGACCGGGACCGGGAATTTCGCCGATCGAGCCATGTCCTGGATGATGCCGAGGTCTTTGACGAAAATCTCCACCGCACTGCGCGGCGCGTAGTCGCCATCGAGCACGTGCGGCATGCGGTTCTCGAACATCCAGGAATTGCCGGCGGAGGCCGTGATCACTTCATAGACCTTTTTGATGTCGAGGCCCTGCTTGGCGGCAAACGTAATCGCTTCCGAGGCCGCGGCGATGTGCACGCCGGCCAATAGCTGGTTGATCATCTTGAACGCGGCGCCCTGCCCGGCGGCATCGCCGAGCTCATAGAGTTTGGCCGCCATCGCATCGAGTGCCGGGCGCGCCTTGGCGAACGCGGCGGCGCTGCCCGAGGCCAGAATGGTGAGTTCGCCCTGCGCCGCGCGCTGCGCACCGCCGGAGATCGGCGCGTCCAGATAGAGCCGGCCGGTTTCCTCGAGCTGTTTCGCCAGCCGCCGCGCTACATCGGGATCCATGGTGGCGGAGGAGATGAACACCGCCCCCTTGGCCAGGGTTTCCGCAACGCCATTGGCGCTAAACAGGATGGCTTCGGTTTGCGCGGCGTTGACGACGACGCTGACGACGATATCGGCGGCCTTGGCCGCCTCCGCCGGGGTTTTGGCACCGTTGCCGCCGTCGGCCACGAACCGCGCCACAGACTCCGCCGAGACGTCGCAGCCCGTCACCTCAAACCCGGCGCGGCGCAGCGAGGTGGCCATGCCAAAGCCCATCGAGCCCAGCCCGATGACGGCGGCGCGCGGTTTTGCAGATTCTGGCATTGTGGCGTTTCCTTGTGCTCTTGGAGTCTGACCCTTGCGGCTTTGCCTCTGGGTATCACGGCTTGGCCGCGCTGCCAAAGCGTGAGAAAAGGCTCGCGAAACGGGGTTTGGGCCATGAGCGAGACAAGGATTCGGGAGGAAATCTGCCGCCTCGGCCGCTCGCTGTTCGAGCGCGGGCTGACGCCGGGCTCCTCGGGCAATATCAGCGTCAGGCTCGACGATGGTGGCTGGCTGGTGACCCCGACCAACGCCTCGCTCGGTTCGCTCGACCCGGCCCGGCTGTCGCGGCTGGGGCCCGACGGCAAACTCCTCTCCGGCGACGCCCCGACCAAGGAAGTGCCGCTGCACACCGCCCTCTATCAGACCCGCAGCGCCGCGCGCGCCGTGGTGCATCTGCATTCGACCCATTCGGTGGCGCTCTCGATGCTGCCGGAGATCGATCCCCGCGCCGCATTGCCGCCGATGACGCCCTATTACCTGATGAAATGCGGCCAGACCGCATTGGTGCCGTATTTCCGGCCCGGCGATCCGGCGGTGGCGGACGCCATCAAGGGACTGGCCGGCAAATATTCTTCCGTGCTGCTGGCCAATCATGGGCCGGTGGTATCGGGCGACACGCTGGAAGCCGCGGTGTTCGCGATCGAGGAACTGGAAGAGACGGCGAAATTGTATCTGCTGCTGCGCGGGCTGAACCCGCGGTATCTGTCACCGGAACAGGTGGCGGATTTGACGAAGGTGTTCGGGCTGGTGCTGCCGGAGCATGGGCACGAGCACGATTAGCCATTGCCGCCAGCCCCGTCATTGCGAGCGTAGCGAAGCAATCCATGGCGGCCGCGTGCGGAGAGATGGATTGCTTCGTCGCTGCGCTCCCGTGCGCAAACGCTTCGCGTTTGTCGCAGGCAATGACGTGGAGAGGCCTCCCATCACCGCTCACACAACTACAATCCCAGATACGCCTTCCTTACATCCGGATTGGTCCTGATGTCAGCCGCGCTGCCCTGCATCAGCACGCGGCCGGTTTGCAGGATGTAGGCGCGGTCGGCGATTTCGAGGCACTCCGCCATCCGCTGCTCGACGATCAAGACGGTCATGCCGGTGTCGCGGATGCGTTTCACCGCCTGGAAGATTTCATCGACCAGCTTCGGCATGATGCCCTGCGAAGGCTCGTCGAGCATCAAGAGCCGCGGCCGCGTCATCAGCGCGCGGCCGATCGCCAGCATCTGCTGCTCGCCGCCCGAAAGCGTTTCGGCGCGCTGATCCAGCCGCTCCGACAGCCGAGGGAACAGCTTGAACACCAGGTCCAGCGGCGCCTCGCGGTCGGCTTCGCCGCGATAGAGGTAACTGCCGAGCCGCAAATTGTCGCGCACCGAGAGCCGCGGAAACAGCCGGCGGTTTTCCGGCACATAGGCGATGCCGCGCGAGGTAATGACATGCTGCGCCAGGCCGTCGATCCGCTCGCCGTCGAAGGTGACGGTGCCGGAACGCGGACGCTCGGCGCCGGCGATCGATTTCAGCAGCGTCGACTTGCCGGCCCCGTTGGCGCCGGCGACGCAGACGACCTCGCCCTTGGCGACCTCGATCGTGACAGCCGAGATCGCGACCAGCCCCTGATAGGCGGTGGTGACTTCATGCACCGACAGCATGACGATCCCCCAAATAGGCGGTGATGACTTTCGGATCGCGAACGACGTCGGCGGGCTTGCCCTCGACCAGCACCTTGCCGAGATCGAGCACGATGGCGCGATCGACCAGCGGCATCACGATTTCCATGACGTGCTCGACCATCAGAATGGTAACGCCGGTGTCGCGCACCTTGCGTACCAGTTCGACGCCGGTCTGGGCCTCGAGCGGCGTAAGACCGGTCAGGCATTCGTCGAGCAGCAGCAGTTTTGGTTCGGTCGCCAGCGCGCGCGCCACTTCGAGGCGGCGTTTTTCCGACGGGACCAGATCGCTGGCGAGCACATTGGCGCGCGCGGCCAGGCCGCAGAACTCCAGCACTTCATGGGCCTTCTGCCGCGCTACGCGCATCACGGTGTTTCGCATCAGCGCGCCGACGATGACATTGTCGATCACGCTCATGGTCTCGAAGCTTTTCACGACCTGAAAGGTCCGGGCCACGCCGCGCACGCACCGCTCGGCTGCCGGCAGCGCGGTGACGTCTTCGCCGTCGAACCAGATCGTCCCTTGCGTCGGCGGCAGTACGCCCGCAATCAGATTGAACAGCGTCGATTTGCCGGCGCCGTTCGGCCCGATCAGGCCGACGATCTCGCCGCGCCCGACCGAGATCGAGACGTCGCTGTTGGCGACGAGCCCGCCGAAGCGTTGCCAGACGCCGCGGGTTTCCAGCAGGGGCGTGCTCATCGCGTCGCCTCCTTGCGCCTGGGCGTGAACAGCGAGACCAGGCCTTGCGGCCGCGCCAGCGAGATCGCGATGATCAGGCCGCCATAGACGATCAGATCGACACCGCGGCCGGAACCGCCGGCATAGGACCGCGTCAATTCCGTGACCGGAATCAGGATGACGGCCCCCAGCATCGGCCCCCACAGCGTGCCGATGCCTCCGAGCACCGCGGGCAGCGCCATCAGCAGCGAGATGTGAAAGCCCATGATGCTCTCGGGATCGATATAGGAGACGAACTGCGCATAGAAGCTGCCGCCGACCGCGACCAGAAACGCCGAGACCGCGGCTGCGCCCATCTTGGAATTGAACACGACGACACCAAGGCTTTCAGCGGCGTCCGGATTGTCCTTCACCGCGCGCCACCAATAGCCCCATTTGGAATCCTCCAGCCACCAGGTGACGAACCAGGCGACGCAGGCCAGCGCCAGCGCAAAGTAGAAGTACGGCAGCTTGCTGCGCGCGAACTGGAATTTGAGCCAGCTGTCGCCGCGCACGGGAATCTCGATGCCCAGTGCCGCGCCCGCCCAATCCCAGTTGTGGAACAGCAAGAGCCCGATCTCGGCAATGACGATGGTGGCGATCGCGAAATAATGTCCGCGCAGGCGGAAGCAGGGATAGCCCAGCCCCATCGCAATGACAGCCGATATCAGGCCGCCGCCGAGCATGCCGAACCACGGCAGGACGCCGAACTTGGTGAACAGCAGCGTCGTGGTATAGGCGCCAATTCCGAAATAGAGCGCGTGACCGAGCGAGATCTGTCCGCAATAGCCGGAGAGGATATTCCAGCTCTGCGACAGCGCCGCCCACATCAGCGTTAGCACCATGATGTTCTGGACGTAGGAGTCCTTGACGAACAGCGGCACCACGGCAGCGATGGCGGCGAGGCAGAATGCGACGATCAGGTCGCGGCGACGGCGTTTTGCGAAATCCGTATCCATCACATCGACCCGAACAGACCGCGCGGCCGCACGAACACGACCAGGAGATAAACCGCATAGATGCCGACCGACTTCAGCGAAGGCGGCAGGATCAATGCGGTGGTGGCTTCGACCAGGCCGACGATGATGCCGCCGGCAAAGGCCCCGAACACGCTGCCGAAACCGCCGAGCGCCACCGTGACGTAGGCAATCAGCGCAAACGACGCACCGACGTCGGGATAAATATAAAAGAAGATCGACATGATGGCGCCGGCGAGACCCACCAGCGCTGCACCGAGGCCCCAGCCGAGCGCGAACACGCGGTTCTTGTCGATACCGACCAGCGCCACGGCGCCGGCATCCTCGCGGGTGGCTTCGAGCGCGCGGCCGAAATCGGTGCGGTTGATGAAGAAGTAGAGCCCGCCGAAGGCCGCCATCGCCACCGCCGCGCCGATCAGTTGCGGCTGGGGCAGGAAGATGCCGCCGATCGAGATGGTTTTGCCGCCAAGCCATGAATGGGTGACGCTGCGGTAATCCGGCGTGAAGAAGAACTGCGCCACGCCGCGCATCACGATCGCAAGCCCGAAGGTGGAGAAGATCTGCACCATGCCGGCATTGGCCTTTGCCCTGACCGCGAAGCGTACGATCAGGAGATAGACCACGGCGCCAAAGACGAACAACGCCGCAGCGACCAGCGGCGCCGCCAACAATGGATCGATCGCGAAGAACGCGAACAGGAAGAACGACGCGTACATCGCGATCATCAGGAATTCGCCATGGGCGAAATTCACGACGTCCATCAGGCCGAAGATCAGCGCGAGGCCGACCGCAATCAGCCCGTAGAGCAGCCCCATCAGGAGGCCGCTCGCCAGGCTTTGGATAATGGTCTCGGCTGTCATGTCCCCCGCCCCCGTGTCCGGCCGTTACTTCATCGGCCAGACGGCCTCGGCGACCGCGCCTTGCGGCGGGGAGATGGTGACGAACTTGCCGCCGATATACTGCAGCAGCACCGGATCGGCGTCGTTGTTCTGGCCGAGCTCGTCGAACTTCACGCGCTTCCAGGGCATGATGGTCTGCTCGCCCGGGATTTCGGTCGCGGCCAGCGCCGCGCGGATCTTTTCACCGTCGGTCGCCTTGGCGCGGTTGATGGCGTCCGCCAGCACGATCAGGCCCATGAACTCGCGCGAGGTGTTGTCGTTCAGGTCCTTGCCCGACTTCGCCTTGAACAAATCGTTGATCTTGCCGACCATCGGCCGCTTGGCGGCGAGATCGAGCGAGAAGCTGCCGCGGGTGATGACGCCCTCGAGCTTGTCGCCGACCGCGTCGTACAGCGCCTTTTCGGAAAAGCCCGCGGCCTGCGCCACGATGGCCTTCGGCTTGTAGCCAAGCTCGGCCATGGTCTTGACCAGCATGATGCCGTCGGTGGTGTAGCTCGAGGGCATCAGCACGTCGGCGTTCGCCGACTTGAGCTGCTGGACCTCTGCCGACAGCGACGGCGAATTGGAACGGTACTTGATGTCGGCAACGATCTTGTATCCGCGCTCATTCGCAAGCTTGATCTGCGCGTTCGCGGAGTCGGTTCCGAAGATGGTGTCCTCGTGGAACAGGGCCAGCGTCTCGATCTTGGTGCCCTTCTTCTTCAAGGCGTCGTAGAAGTCGAACATCGCCTTGGTGAACATTTCGTCGTGGGGCGCGGCGCGGAAGAAGAATTTCAGGCCACGGGTATGCAGGCTCGGCGACGAGTTGTCAGCCGAGACAAACGGGGTCTGATAGCGCTCGCAGATCTGGCTGATGGTGACCGCCACCGAGCTCTGGTAGCTGCCGATGATGGCGCAGACTTTCTCCTGCGTGATCAGGCGCTCGGCTTCGGCACGGCCCTTCTGGGGATCGCCCTGATGGTCGGCGAACACGAGGCGAATCTTGGCGCCGCCGAGGCCAGGCAATCCGGCATCCTTTGCCAGCGGCAGCTCGAAATCATGCTTGTTGTTGATGATGTCGGTGGCGGTGACATAGGCGTGCTGCGCGTCGACGCCGATCTGCGCATTGGCGCCGGACATCGGATAGGTGACGCCGATCACCACTTCGGGCGTTTGCGCGCGGGCCGCGATCGGCGCGAGAGCGGCGGCAGCGGTGGCTCCAAGCAATACATTGCGGCGCGTGATCGTCATTGCAAATCCCCTTTTGAACGGCTGACATCGATGAAGCGGTTGGCGGTTACGGTAAAGCCTCAATGATCGGCACGAGCTGCATCAAAGCACGGCAAGCGCCTTGTTCTGCAAATCGGTCACCAGCATCAATCCAGGCGCATGCGTGATCGCAAACGGCAATTTGGCCGCCGCGATCACCGATTGCGGCGTCACACCGCAGGCCCAGAACACCGGAATCTCGTCGTCCCCGACCGGCACCGCGTCGCCGTAGTCGGGCTTGTTGACATCGGCGATCCCGATCGAATGCGGATGACCGAGATGAACGGGCGCACCGTGCACCGAAGGAAAGCGCGAGGTGATCTGCACGGCGCGGATCGCATCCGCCGGTTTGAACGGCCGCATCGACACCACCATTGGACCCGCAAACGGGCCCGCCGCGCCGCAGGCGATGTTGGTGCGGTACATCGGCACGCGCACATTGCGCTCGATGTGGCGGATCGGCAGGCTGTCCGCCAGCAGCGCTTCCTCGAATGAATAGGAGCATCCGATCACGAACGCCACCAGGTCGTCGCGCCAGTGCGCGGTAATGTCGGTCGGCTCTTCCACCACTTCGCCGTCGCGCCAGACGCGATAGCGCGGCAGGTCGGTGCGGATGTCGAGGTCGAGGCCGAGCGAGGGAATTCTGAAATCACCGACATCGGACATGCCGATGATCGGGCACGGTTTGGGGTTGAGCTGGCAGAACCGGTGAAACGACGCCGCGAGCTTTTCCGGCAGGATCACCAGATTGCCCTGCACGAAGCCGTTGGCGACACCGGCCGTGGTGGTGGCCATGCCGGTCCGGCAGGCGTGCCGGGCGGCGACGCTGGGCGATAAATTCGCCGTATCGAGGCCGGGTCGTTCCGTCTTTGCCAAGCTGGTCATCGTTGCAACAGCTCCAATCAGGTCGACATCTACTCCCGCATATGGCTATTATAATGTCTAATCGTCATTTTTAATCAAGATCGATAAAATTAATTTATCGATATGCGGGCAGAGGGTGCATGGTCGATTTCAAGGCAATCGAGACCTTCATGTGGGTGGTGACGCTCGGCAGCTTTCGCGGTGCTGCGCAGAAGCTCAACACCACCCAGCCCGCCATCTCGCAGCGGATCGCCCAGCTCGAACGCGAGGTGGGCGTGAGATTGTTACAGCGCGAGCGCCGCATGGTGATGCCGACACCGAGCGGCCGGCAATTGCTGGTCTATGCCGAGAAACTGATCGGGCTGCGTTCGGAAATGCTGGCTGTGGTCGGCGACCACTCGGCGATGCGCGGCGTGCTGCGGCTCGGCGTCGCCGAGACCATCGTCCACACCTTCCTGACGCAGCTGATCAAGAGCGTCAATCACACCTATCCCAACCTCTCGCTCGAGATCGAAGTCGACATCACCTCGAATTTGCGCAACCGGCTGCTGGCGCAGGAGATCGAACTGGCGTTCCTGCTCGGGCCGGTGACGGGGCCGACCATCAGCAACCGGGTGCTGTGCGATTATTCGGTTGGATTCCTTGCCAGTCCTTCGCTCGGACTCGGCAAGGAACGGCTGTCGGTGCATGACCTCGCCAAATTTCCCATCATCACCTTTCCGCGCAAGACGCCGCCTTACGAAATCGTCCGGTCGCTGTTCAACCGACCCGACCTGCCACCGATGCGCCTGCACGCCAGCGCCTCGCTCGGAACGGTCAAACACATGGCGATCGAAGGCCTCGGCATTGCGGTGATTCCAACGGCGATCGTCGAAAGCGAAATCGCGGATGGCAGGCTGCAATTGCTGTCGACCAACCTGCAGATGCCATTGTTGACGTTTTCGGCGAGCTGGCTGGCTTCTCCGGACACCATCGCGGTCGAACGGGTGGCTGAATTGGCGGCCTCGCTCGCGCAAGGTGGCGTCGTTGTTGACGCGCCGCTGCAGGCGCGTCATTGAAGCGGATCGGGTGAGCATCAATCAAGACCGGAATGGCTGAATGACCAAGATCGCATCCAACCTGCAAATCGATTCCGCCCGGCTGTGGGACACCATTCACGAAACCGCCAAATTCGGCGCAACGCCGAAAGGCGGCGTGCGGCGGCTGACACTCGGACCTGAGGACAAGCAGGTCCGCGACTGGTTCCGGAAAGCCTGCGAAGCCGCCGGCCTCGAGTGTCACGTCGACGCGCTCGGCTCGATGTTCGGCCTGCGCAAGGGGCGCGACATGTCGAAGGCGCCGATCGGCGTCGGTTCCCACCTCGACACCCAGCCGACCGGCGGCAAGTTCGACGGTATACTCGGCACGCTCGCCGCGCTTGAAGTGGTTCGCACCCTCAACGATGCCGGTATCGAGACCGAGACGCCGATTTGCATCTGCAACTGGACCAATGAGGAAGGCTCGCGTTTTGCGCCGGCGATGATGGCGTCGGCCGCCTATGTCGGTGATTTCACCACCGACGACATTCTGTCGCGCAAGGATGCCGAGGGCGTGACGGTGGCGGAGGCGCTCGACAGCATCGGCTATCGCGGCGAGAGCCCGGTCGGCCGGCAGAAATTCTCCAGCTTCGTCGAACTGCATATCGAGCAAGGCCCGATCCTCGAAGCCGAGAACAAGACCATCGGCGTGGTCGACTCCGGCCAGGGCGTGCTGTGGTACGACGGCAAGATCACCGGGTTCGAAAGCCATGCCGGCTCGACGCCGATGCCGTTGCGGCGCGACGCACTGGCGACGCTGTCGGAAATCGTGCTGGCGATGGAAGCAACCGCCAGGAAACACGGCCCGAAGGCGGTCGGTACCATCGGCGAGGCCGTGATCGCCAATCCCTCGCGCAACGTCATTCCCGGCGAAATCGCCTTTACGATGGATTGCCGCAGCGCGGACGCCGCGATCATGGACGCGCTGGACAGGGATTTGCGCGCGGCGATCACCGAGATCGCGGTCCGGCGCAAGGTCGACGTCAAGCTCGACTTGGTCTGGCGCAAGCCGCCGACCCATTTCGATCCGAAACTCGTCGACGCCGTCGAGAACGCCGCCACCGCGCTGGGCTATTCGCATCGCCGCATCACCTCCGGCGCCGGCCACGATGCCTGCAACCTCAATACGGTAATGCCGGCGGCGATGGTGTTCGTGCCCTGCAAGGACGGCATCAGCCACAACGAACTGGAAGACGCCACGCAGGCCGATTGCACCGCCGGCGCCAACGTCCTGATGCATACCGTGCTGGCGCTTGCCGGCGTGGCGTCATAAAATAATCAAAACCGGAGGGACTGCCGTGCGCGGTGTTTTTGTCGATGCCAATGATTCGCTGGCCGTGATCTTCGAGCGGCTGGAACAACCCGGTGACCCCAAGGTCCGTATCAACAGGGATCCCGACATCACCTCGGATCAGTATCCGGCCTTGCTCGACGGCGCTGAAATCGCCGTCGTCGATCACACCGCGCTGCCGACCGAGATTGCGAAAAAGTGCACCGGGCTGAAGCACGTGGTGTTCCTCGGCACCGGCGCGCGCAGCTACATGAATCCGGAAGAGCTCGCCGAACTCGGCATCGAGGTGCACCTGATCAAGGGCTATGGCGACACGGCCGTGGCCGAATGCGCCATCGCGCTGATGTGGGAAGGCGCGCGCGGCCTCGCCAGCATGGATCGCGGGATCCGCGCCGGCAACTGGCTGCGCGATGACGCCATGCAACTGACCGGCAAGACGCTGGGGCTGATCGGCTACGGCGGCATCGCCGCCGAAGTCGCGCGGATCGCGCTCGGCAGCGGCATGCGCGTGATCGCCTGGAACCGGTCACCCAAGAAGCACCCGAAGGTCGAGTTCGTCGAACTCGATGAGCTGCTGAGCGAGAGCGACGTCATCTCGATCCACCTGCTGCTCAACGACGAGACGCGCGGGATGGTTTCGCGTGCCTGTATCGAGGCGATGAAGCTCGGCGTCATCCTCGTCAACACCGCGCGCGGCGCCATCGTCGACGAGGAAGCGATGATCGAGGCCCTGAAATCAGGCCAGATCCGCCATGCCGGCCTCGACGTCTTCAACATCGAGCCGCTGCCGGCGGATCATCCCTTGACCAAGCTGCCCAACGTCACGCTGTCGGCGCATTCTGCGTTCCGCACGCCGGAGGCAAGCGAAAATCTGATCGGGGCGGCGCTGGAGCACTGCCGGCGGATCGCGAAGGGGAAGTAGGATTTCTGTCGTCCCGGCGAACGCCGGGACCCATACCGCGTTGTGCTGTCGGCAAAAGTAAGGTGGCCGACACCTGCCACAATCACAACCGCCGCGGCGTATGGGTCCCGGCTCAAGGCCGGGACGACGTAGAAATCAATCCACCATATCCGCGACCGCCTTGCCGCAGGCGGTCGTGTCGGCGTTGCCGCCGAGATCGCGGGTGCGCAGCGTGCGTTCGCCGAGCGTGCGCTCGATGGCGCCGACGATCGAGGCCGCCGCTTCCTTCTCGCCGAGATGCTCCAGCATCATCGCGCCCGACCAGATCATGCCGATCGGGTTGGCGATGCCCTGCCCGGCAATGTCAGGCGCCGAGCCGTGCACCGGCTCGAACACCGACGGGAAATTGCCTTCCGGGTTGATGTTGCCCGACGGCGCGATGCCGATGGTGCCGGTGCAGGCCGGGCCGAGATCGGAGAGGATGTCCCCGAACAGATTGGAGCCGACCACGACGTCGAACCAGTCCGGATGCAGCACGAAATTCGCGGTGAGGATGTCGATGTGATACTTGTCCCACTTCACCTTGGGATAGTTCTTCGCCATCGCCTCCACGCGCTCGTCCCAATAGGGCATCGTGATCGAGATGCCGTTGGACTTGGTCGCCGAGGTCAGATGTTGCTTCGGGCGTGACGCTGCGAGATCGAATGCGAATTTGAGAATGCGATCGACGCCGACGCGCGTCATCACCGTCTGCTGGGTGACGAATTCACGGTCGGTATCCGGGAACATGCGCCCGCCGACGGAAGAATATTCGCCCTCGGTATTTTCGCGCACCACCCAGAAATCGATATCGCCGGGCTTGCGGTTGGCGAGCGGCGACGGCACGCCGGGCATCAGCCGCACCGGGCGCAGATTGACGTACTGGTCGAACTCCCTGCGGAACTTGATCAGCGAGCCCCACAAGGAAATGTGATCGGGAATTTTGGCAGGCCAGCCCACCGCGCCGAAGTAGATCGCGTCGTGCTTGCCGATCTTGGCCTTCCAGTCCTCCGGCATCATCTCGCCGTGCTTTTCATAATAGTCCCAGGAGGCGAAGTCGAAATGATCGAAATGCACGGCCACGCCGTGCTTTTTCGCGGCCGCCTCAAGAACGCGCAAGCCCTCCGGCACCACTTCCTTGCCGATGCCGTCGCCGGGAATAACCGCGATCCGATAGGTTTTTTTGCTCATCCTTGAAATCCTTGGGTGGCTTGCTCTTTGGGTCGTGCGCCATGCACCAGACACGGCCTGTTGATGGCCTTGCAATGGACCAAACGGCGCGCGGGTGCAACGCTGCAGTGCAATGTTGACCGCTGATGGGCCGACCGCCTACCAATTTCGCAGACCACTCCCCCGATACCCCTCATGAAGCGAGAATTCCCATGGATCTGCATTTGCGCGGCAAGCGCGTCCTGATCACCGGCGCCTCCAAGGGCATTGGCGCCGCCGCGGCCGAAGCTTTCGCCGAGGAAGGCTGCGACATCAGGCTGGCCGCCCGCAACGGCGAGCAATTGAAGGCGCTGGCAGATCGCCTGCGTTCGAACCACCAGATCGACGCCTCGGTGCATGTCGTTGATCTGCGTAAGCCGGCCGACACCGAGAAACTGGTGAAGGATACGTCGGACATCGACATCCTCGTCAACAATGCCGGCGATATCCCGGGCGGCTCGATCGACAAGATCGACGAGGCGACCTGGCGTCACGCCTGGGAACTGAAAGTGTTCGGCTACATCAACCTCACCCGCGCTGTTTACGCGCAGATGAAGGCGCGCGGCCACGGCGTCATCGTCAACGACATCGGTGCCGCCGGTGAAAAATTCGACGCGAACTATATCTGCGGCAGCGCGGGCAATGCGGCCTTGATGGCGTTCACGCGTGCATTAGGCGGCAAGAGCCTCGCCGACAACATCCGCGTGGTCGGCATCAATCCCGGCCCCGTCGGCACCGACCGCCACGTCACGCTGCTGAAGACCCGCGCGAAAAACCAGTTCGGCGACGAGAACCGCTACAAGGAATTCCAGAAGGGCCTGCCGCTCGGCCGCCCCGCCCATGCCCGCGAGATCGGTGACCTGATGGCGTTCCTGGCCTCGGACCGTTCGGGATATACGTCGGGCGTGATTTATACAGTCGACGGCGGGATCAGTGCGGGGTGGGGGTAGCGCGATCAACCGCCGTCATTGCGAGTGAAGTTAAGTTCGTCATTCCGGGATGGTGCGCTAGCACCAGACCCGGAATCTCGAGATTCCGGGTTCGATGCTTCGCATCGCCCCGGAATGACGGGCACATCAACCCGCCGTCCTTTCAAACAACTGCATTATCAGCGTCGTGATGCGGCCCGTCGGCGCCATCATCTCGTGCATGATCGAAAAATGGTCGGCGCCGGGAATTTCCTCATAGGTCACCGGCAATCCATGCTTGGCGCGGTGGCCAGCGAAGTCGGCGGTCTGCTTGCGCAGCAGCGGCAGCTCGGCGCTGCCGGCTACCAGCGACAGCGGCTTGAGCGGACCACCTGCCATCATCATCGGCGAGTTACGGTGCGACGTCGCCTCATCGGCCTTCAGTTTCTCGTTGAGATAGCTGTGCCTGATCGGCTCGAGGTCAAAGATGCCTGATATCGCCATCCCGCCCCTCACCTTGGGATGCGACAACGCCATCGAGGTGAGATGGCCACCGGCGGACCAGCCTGACACCACGATATCGTCACCGGCCGCACCGAGCGCCGGCAATTGTCCGGTGAGATAATCGATGCCGGAATGGATTTCGGCGACAATCTCGTCGAGCGTCGCATCCGGCGCAAGCGTGTAGCCAATCAGCGCTACATTGATGCCGTGCGCCATCGGGCCTTCGGCGAACACTGTAAAGGCCTCCTTGGCGCGGGTCTGCCAATAGCCGCCATGGATGAACAGCAGCGTCGGCGCCTTGTCGGCGGCTTTCAGGAAGTCGATCCGGTTGCGCTCGCGCGGGCCGTAGCGGAGGTCGAGTTGGTCGGGGAAGCGCTTGCGCATGTCGGCGGAACGCTGCTCCCAGCCCGCGACCAGCTCGACGGCGCCGGGCACGGCGACGCCATTATTGAAGCCGAGATCGCGGTCTTGCTGGCTCATCGCGCGCCAGTCCAGCGCAGAAAACAATGCCGGCATTCCAAATCTCCAGTGCAGCCACGACGTGGGCGCGTTTCCACTTTGCCAAAAAATGTTCTACAGCACCATTCACGACCAAGAAACTGCGGAGAGAAAAGTGGCTGATCAGGGGCTGGTGCGAGAGACGGCGTGTGCCATCGTTGGCAAACTGAGAGCGGGTGAAGTCACGCCACTCGATCTGCTCGACGTGCTGGAAAAGCGGATCGCCGAAGTCGACGGCCCCGTCAACGCGCTGCCGACGCTGTGCTTCGACCGCGCCCGCGACCGCGCCAAAACGCTGATGAAAAAGCCGGTCGGCGAGCGCGGCCTGCTCGCAGGCCTGCCGATCCCGATCAAGGACCTCACAGCGGTCGAGGGCGTGCTGACCACGCAGGGCTCGCCGATCTACAAGGATAACATCCCGGCGAAATCGGACATTCTGGTCGAGCATCTCGAAAACAGTGGCGGCGTGATCTACGCCAAGTCGAACACGCCGGAATTCGGCGCCGGCGCCAACACGTTCAACGAAGTGTTCGGCGCGACGCGCAATCCCTGGGACACCTCCCGCTCCGCCGCCGGCTCCTCGGGCGGTGCGGCGGTGGCGCTCGCCACCGGAACAGCCTGGCTCGCCCACGGCTCCGACATGGGCGGCTCGCTGCGCAACCCCGCAAGCTTCTGCGGCATCGTCGGGCTGCGGCCGAGCATCGGTCGCGTCGCGCACACGCTCGCGGCCGCGATCGACCGCAACCTCGGCGTCCAGGGCCCGATGGCACGCAATGTCGAAGACGTCGCCTTGCTGCTCGACGCGATGAGCGGTGAACATCCCGGCGATCCCTTGTCGCTGCCGGTGCTGCCGAACTCGTTCCTGTCCGCCGTGCGCGCCGGCAACAAGCCGAAGCGTATCGCCTATTCGGCCGATCTCGGTATCACCCCTGTGGACCCTGAAGTCGCTGCCATTACCCGCAAGGCAGCGCAGCGTTTCGCCGAGCTCGGGGTTATCGTCGAGGAAGCCCATCCGGATCTGCGCGAAGCCCATGAATGTTTCCACGTGCTGCGCGCGTTCGACTTCGCGCTGAGCAAGGCGCAATTGCTGCGCACCAAGCGCGACCAGCTCAAGCCCGAAGTGATCTGGAATATCGAGGAAGGCCTCAAGCTGACCGTCGAGCAGCTCGAGCGCGCCGAAGCGCAGCGCGTCGCGATGACCGCACGCACGCTGGAATTCTTCGACAAGTACGATCTGCTGCTGGCGCCCGCCACCATCGTGGCGCCGTTCCCGGTCGAGAACCGCTACGTCGCCGAGTGCGCCGGCAAGAAGTTCGACAATTATGTCGAGTGGCTCGGCATCGTCTACGCGATCACGCTGGTGTGTTGCCCCGCGTTGTCGCTGCCATGCGGTTTTACGGCCTCGGGCCTGCCGGTCGGACTGCAGATGGTCGCCCCGCCGCGCGGCGAGGCAAAACTTCTCGCCGGCGCCAAGCTGCTGGAAGACATTCTGGGCGTGCGCGGCACCACGCCGATCGAGCCGCGCGCGCCGAGGTAACGCGTCTTTCCCTCAAATCGTCGATGCATCGTCACGAATGAGGTTCCCATATGACCGAAGACCAGGAGCCGCCGCCGGAGAGCAAGCTGACGCGCAGCAAGGAGCGCTGGGCGCGCGAGGGAAAATTCCTCACCGGCAAAGTTACCCGTCCCGATGACCAGCGCTTGCCGCCGGGCCAACATCTGACGCGCGACTGGCCGGTGCTCGATCTCGGCCTGACGCCGAGCATTTCGCGCGAGCGCTGGCGGCTCGACGTCTACGGCGCGGTCGAAAATCCGATCTTCTGGAATTTTGCTGAATTCAGCGCACAACCGCAGACGCAATTCCTGTCCGACATCCATTGCGTCACCACATGGTCGCGCTACGACAATCAATGGGAGGGTCTTTCGACCCGCGACCTGCTGACGGCCTGCCGGCCGCGTGACGAGGCAGCGTTCGTGGTGCTGCATTCGCATGACGGCTACACCACCAACCTTGCGCTGGAGGATTTCGCCGCCGAAAACGCCCTGCTCGCCCACAGCTGGTCCGGCCAGCCGCTGGAGCAGGACCATGGCGGCCCGGTGCGGCTGGTGGTGCCGCATCTCTATTTCTGGAAGAGCGCCAAATGGCTGCAGAGCATCGAATTCCTCGATAAGGACGCGCCGGGCTATTGGGAAGTCCGCGGCTATCACAACCGCGGCGACCCGTGGGCGGAACAGCGTTACAGCGACTGACGCCTTACTGAGCCAAGGGAGAACGCCCGTGCCGACCGAACGCTTTCAATTCACCGGCGAAGGCGGCCATCAGCTTGCCGCGGCGCTGGACAAGCCCGCCGGCGCAATCCAGGCCTATGCGTTGTTCGCCCATTGTTTCACCTGCGGCAAGGATGTGCTGGCGGCCAAACGCATCGCGACCGCGCTAACCGCTCGCGGCATCGCGGTGCTGCGGTTCGACTTCACGGGCTTAGGCTCCAGCGAAGGCGATTTCGCCAACTCGACCTTTACGTCGAATGTCGCCGACCTCGTCCATGCCGCGGATCATCTGCGCGACACTCGGCAGGCACCCACGATCCTGATTGGCCACAGCCTCGGCGGTGCCGCGATCCTCGCCGCGGCCGGGCAAATCCCCGATGCCAGGGCGGTCGTCACCATCGCCGCCCCCTCCGATCCCGCCCATGTCACGCATTTGTTCAGGGATCGCATCGAGGACATTCGCACCCAAGGCAAGGTCGAGGTTCAGCTTGCAGGACGCCCCTTTCACATCAAACGTGAATTCCTCGACGATATCGCCGAACATGGCCTGATGGCGCATGTCGCCAAATTGCACAAGGCGCTGTTGATCATGCATTCGCCGACCGACGACACTGTCGGGATCGACAACGCGACCAATATTTTTGTCGCTGCAAAGCATCCGAAGAGTTTTGTGTCGCTGTCCGGCGCCGATCATCTGCTCAGCAACAAGCGCGACACCGTCTATGTCGCCGACGTCATCGCCGCCTGGGCCGAACGCTATGTCGAACCGCTTCCGGCCCAAGCGGCCGCCGAACTCGGCGAGGTAGCGCGCAATGTCGTGGTGCGCGAGACCCGCGCCAGCAAATTCCAGCAGACCGTCACGTCAGGGCCGCACCAGATGCTGGCCGATGAACCCGTTGCCGCCGGCGGCCAGGACTCAGGGCCCGGGCCGTATGACTTCGTGCTGGCGGGCCTTGGCGCCTGCACCTCAATGACGATGCGGATGTATGCCGACCGCAAATCGCTGCCGCTCGATCGCGTCACGGTGACGCTGCAGCACAAGAAGATCCATGCGGAAGACTGCGCCGAATGCGAAACCCGCGTCGGCATGCTCGACCAGATCGACCGCGTGATCTCGATCGAAGGCGCGCTCGACGCCGAGCAGCGCAAACGATTGATGGAGATTGCCGACAAGTGCCCGGTGCACCGGACGCTGACGTCGGAAATCCGGATCGTGACGAAGGCTGCGGAGTGACGGAGCTAGGCCGTTGCCAGCGGACGCACGCGCAGCGCGCCGCGCAGGCCCAGGGCCGTGCCGATCAGTATTCCAGCAACCGCGATCAGCGAGGCGAGCGCCAGGGTTGAAAAGCCTGACAGGCCCTGCCCGATCGAGCAGCCGAACGCCATCACGCCGCCGGCGCCCATCAGCGCCGCGCCGCTGGCCGAGCGCAGCATGTGGCGCGGCGACTGATAACCTTCCAGGTGGAAACGCCCGGTCGCCAGCGCCGTGATGAGGCTGCCGGCGAGCACGCCGCCAACGGTGGCAATGCCGAAATTCAGCGTCGATCCCGTCGACAGCATGACATATTGCAGGGCATCCGCGATCGGCGCGATGAAGGTCAGCGACACCACCGGCGTCGGATTGAAGTCGTCGGCGCCGAGATAGCCGCTCGCAAACCAGCCCCCCGCCACCAGAAGGCCGATCACAAGACCGGCGGCGACCTGGCCCGGCGATTTCCGGAACGGGGCATGCGCGAAGGCGAAGATGATCAGCGCGGCGCTGACGGCGGAGGCCGCCAGCATGCGCGCCGTGATTTCACTGAGGCCGAACGCCGACAGCAGTGCCGGGACGGAATTGACCGTCGTCGTGGTCTGCGAGGCCTGCACCATCGCGATGCGCGCGGGCGCGATCAGGCCCTTCAGCGTCATCATCGCAAAAATGCCGAGCACGATCACCACCACGAAGGAGCGAAGATTGCCGCGCCCGAGCAGCACCAGCGCGCGCGAGCCGCAGCCGTTCGACATCACCATGCCATAGCCGAACAGCAAGCCACCGAAGAACATCAGCGGCACCGAAAATGATGGTTGCAGGTAAATCGACTTGCCGAGATCGACGAGGCCGGCCGCCGCCAGCAATTGCGTCGATGCCACCGCGACGCCGATCGCGAGCGCGTAGGTGCGGACCAGACGGCCATCGCCTTCCGCCCACCAGCCGCGCAGGCTGGAGAGCATGCAAAAGCCGCTCAACAGGCCGACCGCGCCGTAAACGAGACCGATCAGCAGTCCGCTCAGCACAATGATGTTCGCAGGGCCTTCCACGGCATTTTCCTTAGAGCGTTCGGCGATATCAGCCGCGACAGCATAAATATGCTACAGATTTCACCCTGCTATAGCGGCGCATGCATGGGGGCGTCCACGGCGGGGGCGAACAAAGAATGAAGCTTCCGCGCAGCGGCACAACGAGAGAATAAAACAATCGACCCCAACCGGAATGCGACTGGTTTCGTTCCCGCTGCAACGAGGAAAAAGTTCTGTCCGAGAGGATTTACACCGGGCGCAGGATCACGCGGTCACGCGACGAACCCGCCACCGCGATGAAAGCGGCCTTGGCCTGTTCCAGCGGATAGATCGCGGCCGGCTTGATCGGGAACGGCTTCAGGTGGCCGCTCGCAAAGCCCGGGCCCAATTCCCTGAGCACCGCGCCCGTTGCGACCGACGACAGGCCGAGCGTATCGATGCCGACATAGGTGTGCTGGCCGCGATAGAACTCCAGAATGTTGAACTGCACGATGCGATCGACCGCGGCGATCAGGATCTGGCGCCCGCGCAGCGCCAGCGATTTGTGCGCCGCCTGGAAATAGGGATCGCCGACGGTGTTGAAGACGATGTCGGCACCCTTGCCGTCGGTGAATTCGCGCACACGCGCCGCGACGTCAGTCACGGAAGCATTGATGATTTCGACCTTCGAATTGGCGTGGCCTTCATAAAGTTCGTCCTTGCGGACGACGCCGATCACGCGCGCGCCGTGCCAGCTTGCGATCTGCACCGCCGCCTGTCCGACCTTTCCGTTGACGCCCATCACAAGCACAGTCTCGCCGGCTTTTGGAATGCCGGCGCGGCGCAGCCCTTCCATCGCGGTCACGAAGGGAACGCCGATGCCGGCGGCCTCCTCCCACGAAATGCTTTTGGGTTTCTCCACCACGGCATCGGCTTCGACCACGAGATGCGTGGCATGGGTGCCGTCGCGGCGAATGCCGAGATCGCCGGAAGAGCCGAACACTTCGCGCCCGATCGACCCCGCCGGGCCGTCGATCACGACGCCCGCATAGTCGCGGCCCGGCGTGCGCGGAAACACCGCATAGGACATCAGGCCGGTCGCGGCCTTGACGTCGGACGGATTGACCGCCGCCGCCTTGACCTCGATCAACAGCTCGTTTTCGGCACGCGACAGCGCCCGCGTCTCGACCACGGGCGCAAGCGAAGCCGGGTTCTCCGCCTTCGCCGCCAGCCGGACGCAGCGCGCTTCAACTGTCTGACCAGGTGGTGTGGAGACCGGCTTCATCGATATTCCCTGTGATGTGGGCTTCCAGCGCGATTTGACGCCCGCAGGGATCGTTACACCGTCGCGGCTTCGTCCCATGACTAGCGGACTGCCCGCTGAGTTCAAGAGGCTTGTTGAAGGAAGCCGGCTAGATCTTCGGCGGCGGCGCCGAACCCAGAATGGCTTCGATCGCAAGGCGAGCCCAAGCAGTTTTGTATCGCTGCCGACCGGACCATCGATCTCGAGTCCGACCGGCAGTCCCTCCGGCGTCATTCCAGCATAGAGCGACAGGCCGGGAAGGCCGGCATTGCTGCCGGGATCGGTATTGCGGATCATGGTGTCGAATGTCGGCACCGGCGCGCCGCCATTGATCGACATCTCGCCGGACCCCTTCCCGGCATCGATCAAAGGCGCCGGTGCGATGGTGGTCGGAAACAGAATGCAGTCCAGATTATTGTCGCGGAAGTACGCCTCGTACATTTTCTGCAGCGCGGGCCGATGCACCGTGATGGCATCCTGATAGGCGGCACCGAAGGCGTCGGTGGTGATGGCGCCAAACACGCCCTTGACATCGGGACTGGCGATCCCGGCCACGATGTCGGCCAGCGTGACATCCGTGATGCCGCTCGCCTCGAGATAAGCGGGGATGTCTGCGATCGGTTCGTGCAGCGCCACCGGGAACGACACCTTTGCATCCAGCTCGAACAGGCCAGGCATATCGACATCAACCAGAACGACGCCGGCGTCGGCAAGTTTTGCACGCGCAGCCCTGGTCACGGTTTCGAGGTCACGGTCGAGCCCGCTCCAGAACGCCGCCGGGATGCCGAACCGCTTGCCGCGCAACGGCTCGATCTTTGCCATCGGCGTGGCGGTGATGACGGAATCGAGCAGCGCCACATCCGCGACCGTACGGCCCATCGGGCCCACGGTGTCGCGGGTGTGGCTGATCGGAACCACCAGATTGGCGTCGTCGTAGCGGCGCTGTGCGCCGCCATTGCCGACCGACGGTCGCAGTCCGACAATGCCACAAAGCGCTGCCGGCACGCGGGTCGAACCACCGGTATCGGATCCCAATCCGCAGCTGACGATACCGGCGGCAATCGCCGCGGCTGTTCCACCTGAGGAGCCGCCCGGGATCCGCGTCTTGTCATAGGGATTCTTCACCGGCCCTGCAAATGACGCGAGGTTGGTGCTGGTGATGCCGAACGCCAGCTCGTGCATGTTTGCCTTGCCGATCATGATGGCGCCGGCCTTCAAGAGCCGGTCCCACGACGGCGCATTGCGGCTCGTCCGCGCGTTCCGCAGCGCCGGCGTGCCAGCCGATGTCGGCATGTCTGTCGTGTTGATGTTGTCCTTGACGACGATCGGGAGCCCGGCAAGCGGGAGTGCGCCGCCTGAGCCCTCGTCGATTTCCGCCGCCGCTGCGATGGCCGGATCCTTGTTCAGAATAATCAGCGCATTCAGATCCTTGACCTGTTCGGCGCGCGCGATCGCGGCCTTGGTCACATCGACGGCCCTGATCTTCTTGTCCCTGACAGCGGCAACGATGTCGGCGGCGGTGGTCGGGTTGGAATCAGCCATGCGGAACTCACGTCTCCGAGAGAAGGAAGCGCCAGCCGCAAAGCCGGCCGACGACTTCAGATATCACGGCAAGACGGATCGGGCATGAACACATTTTCAGCTATCTGATGCTATCCCTTCGGCCGCTTGTCGAACACGCGTTTGGCCTTTCCCAGCGATCGCTCCAGGGTCTCGGGGGCGACGGCTTTGATGCGGGCGGTGATACCGATGGTGTTCTTGATGAAGGTTGCGACTTTTTCCGTGTGCGTGGGCAGACCGCTGCCGTCCCAATGTTCGGGACGGGCTTCCGCCAGCACGGTCATTTCGTCCATGCGGCCTTCGCGCGTCAGTTCGATGATGAAATGTCCGCTGCACCAGTCGGTCGCGAGCAAAGCTTCCTCGATCTGGGTCGGGAACACATTGACCCCGCGCAGGATGATCATGTCGTCGGAACGCCCGGTGACCTTTTCCATCCGCCGCATGCCCGGCCGCGCCGTGCCCGTCAGCAGCCGCGTCAGGTCGCGGGTGCGGTAGCGGATGATCGGGAATGCTTCCTTGGTCAGCGAGGTGAACACCAGTTCGCCTTTTTCGCCGTCCGGCAGCACTGCGCCGGTCTCGGGGTCGATCACTTCGGGGTAGAAATGATCCTCCCAGATATGCAGGCCGTCCTTGGTCTCCACGCATTCCTGCGCGACGCCGGGGCCGATCACTTCCGACAGGCCGTAAATATCGGTCGCGTCCATATCAAAAGCCTGTTCGATCTCGACGCGCATCGCGTTGGTCCAGGGCTCGGCGCCGAAGATGCCGAACTTGAGCGAGGATGCGCGAGGGTCGAGCTTCTGCTTCCTGAACTCGTCCAGGATCGCCAGCATGTAGCTCGGCGTCACCGTGATGATGTCGGGCTTGAAGTCATTGATCAGCTGCACCTGCCGCTCGGTCATGCCGCCGGACACCGGCACCACGGTGCAGCCGAGTTTCTCGGCGCCGTAATGCGCGCCTAACCCGCCGGTGAACAGGCCGTAGCCATAGGCGTTATGCATGATCATGCCGGTGCGGCCGCCGGCGGCGCGGATCGAACGCGCCATCACCTCCGACCACACGTCGATATCGGCCTGGGTGTAGCCGACCACGATCGGCTTTCCCGTCGTGCCGGAAGACGCATGGACGCGGACCATTTTCTCGCGCGGCACCGCGAACATGTTGAACGGGTAGTTGTCGCGCAGGTCGGTTTTGACCGTGAACGGAAATTTGGCGAGATCGGAAAGCTGCTTGAAATCGCCGGGGTGCACGCCGGCCTTGTCGAAGGCCTTCTTGTAGTGTGCGACGTTGTCGTAGGCATGCGCCAGCGACCATGCGAGGCGCTTTGTTTGCAGCGCCACGATCTCGTCGCGGGAGGCGCGCTCCACCGAGTCCAACTCGGCGCGGTAGCCGCCTGCACTGGATTGAAGCCTGGTCGAAGCCATCGCGCGTTTCCTCAAAGATCGTTTTTGTTTTATTTTATCGTGGTACCGGGCAGCCACGTACCACCGATGGTTCGGGAATGACCGCGGAATTCCGCGATCACAACGTCACCAGCGGTGACCTGCACATCGTAGATGCCCGACCTGCCGCTGCGGGAGATCTCGCGCGCGCTCGCCACCAGCACATCGCCGAGCTTGCCGGGCCGGATGAAGGTGACATGGCACTGCGCCGCGACCGCGCGCTCGTTGTGGGTGTTGCAGGCAAAAGCAAAAGTGGAATCCGCCAGCGTAAAGATGAAGCCGCCATGGGCGATGCGCTGGCCGTTGACCATCTCCGGCCTGACCGTCATCGAAAGCGTTGCCCGGCCCGGCCCGATCTCGACGATCTGCATGCCGAGGCCCTTGCTGGCGTCGTCCTCCTTCCACATCGCGTCCGCACAGGCGCGCGCGAGGCCGTCGGGCGATAGCGCGGCATTGACGTTCACTGCGGTCTCCCTGTCGTCGGGCCTGTTGCAACCGGCCTCTTTCATTCGGGTAGTCTAGCCGTCGCACCGTCAAACGCGACGGCTTTGTTCACACGTGGTCGTAATCCACCACGACCCTGTCCGACACCGGCCGCGCCTGGCAGGTGAGGATGAACCCCGCCTTCAGTTCCCACGGCTCCAGCGAATAATTCACTTCCATCTGCGCGTCGCCCTCGACCAGCTTGGCGCGGCAGGTCGAGCACATGCCGCCCTTGCAGGCAAACGGCAGGTCCATGCCGGCGCGGAGCGCGGCGTCCAGAATGGATTCGTCCTCGGCGACCGGCACCTCGCGGCGCTTGCCGTCGATCACGAGCGAGGCCAGCGCCTTCGGCGGCGCCGATGTCTCGACGATCTTTTTGGCGCGCGGCTTGCCGCCAAACTCGGAGACGAAGCGCTCGACGTGAATGCGATCCTCGGCAACGCCGATCTCGCGGCAGGTGTTTTCGATGTCCTCGCTCATGCCCAGGGGGCCGCAAACGAAGACGTGATCAACACTCGACGCCGGTACCAGCGAACGCAGCAACACGCGAACCTTTTCGCCGTCGAGCCGGCCGTGCAGGATCGGGATGTCCTGCTCCTCGCCGGAGATCACGTGAAAGACGGAGAACCGCTGCATGAAGCGGTCTTTCAGTTCCTCCAGAGCCTCGCGGAACAGCATGCTCGATGTCGAGCGGTTGCCGTAGAACAGGAAGAAGCGGCTGTTCGGTTCGCGCGCCAGCACGCCCTTGACGATCGACAGGATCGGCGTGATGCCCGATCCCGCGGCAAAGCCGACATAGACCCGTGCTTGATCGGGCGCATGCGCGACGCCGAAGCGCCCCGTCGGCGTCATCACGTCGAGCTCGTCGCCGGCTTTCAGTTCATCCGCCGCCCAATTCGAAAACGCACCGCCATCGACCTTCTTCACCGCGATGCGCAATTCGCCGTCGTCGGGGCCGGAGCAGATCGAATAGGAACGGCGCACTTCCTCGCCGTCCATGGTCGTGCGCAGGGTCAGATATTGACCGGGTGTAAAGCTGTAGTCGCCTGATAGCTCCGCGGGTATCGCAAAGCTCAGCGATACCGCATCCGGCGCTTCGCGGCGCAGGTCGTTGACGGCAAGACGGTGGAAGCGGGGTGTCAGGGACATGATCAATGACACTTGAAATAGTCGAACGGTTCGCGGCAGCTCTTGCAGCGCCACAGCGCCTTGCAGGAGGTCGAACCGAACTCGGAGAGGACTTCCGTATTTCCCGAGCCGCATTGCGGACACGAAACCTGCTGCTCACCGAACAGCGCGCGGCGCGAATTTGAAGCCTGTGGCGGTGCGATGCCGTATTCCCTTAGCTTGCGGCGGCCGTCCTCGCTCATCCAGTCGGTGGTCCAGGCCGGTGACAGCACGGTGCGGATTTTGGGCCGCGCAATGCCGGCGCGTTCCAGCGCCAGCTCGATTTCCAGCGCGATCATGTTCATCGCCGGGCAGCCGGAATAGGTCGGCGTGATCGCGACCTCGACATGGCCGTCACTGACGGCGACCTCACGCAGCACGCCGAGATCGGCAATGGTGAGCACCGGAATCTCGGGATCAACCACTTGGGCGGCCGCATCCCAGGCGCGCCGGCGCAAATCAGCATCGCTGAGCGAGGCGGTTACCATGTCGCCCCCGGAAACGTGCGCGGCAGCGACTGCAATTCGCTGAGAAGATGGCCGAGATGTTCGCTGTGCCGCCCGTCGCGGCCGCCCTGCTGCATCCAGTTGTTGTCAGGCAACGCCAGTGTTGCCTCATTAACGACGCCGGACACGGTCTTGAGCCATGGCGCGTGCAATTTGGCGGGATCGATCGCGATGCCGGCGTCGATCAGGCCGCGCTCGCTGTCGTCGAGATGGAACATCTCGCCGGTATAGGCCCAGAGATCGTCGATCGCGCTCTGCGCGCGCCGGTGGCTCTCCTCGGTGCCATCGCCGAGCCGCACCATCCATTCCGATGAATGCCTGACGTGATAGGCGCTTTCCTTTTCGGACTTCGCCGCGATCGCAGCCAGGGTCGGATCGCTCGATTGCATCATCGCGCGCCAATAAAGATCCGCGAAGGCCGCATAGAAGAACTGCCGCACCATGGTGCGCGCGAAATCGCCGTTCGGCTGTTCCAGCAGCAGCAGATTGCGGTACTGCCGGACGTCGCGCAGATAAGCGAACTTGTCCTCGTCATTGTCCCGGCCTTCGACCTTGGCGGCGTAAGCATAAAGCTCGCGCGCCTGCCCGAGCAGATCGAGGCCCATATTGGCGAGCGCCATGTCCTCTTCCATCATCGGCGCGTGGCCGCACCATTCCGACAGCCGATGGCCCAGAATCAGCGCATCGTCGGCGCGGCGCAGCGTGTAGAGCACCAGCGGGGTTTCGGAGACCTGGATCGAGGCGACAGCCATCACATATGCCCGACTTCATCAGGCACGTCGTAAAACGTCGGGTGCCGGTAGATCTTGGATTCCGCGGGCTCGAACATCATGCCCTTCTCGGAGGGATCGGATGCCGTGATCGCGTTCGACGGCACCACCCAGATCGAGAGGCCCTCGCCGCGGCGGGTGTAGATGTCGCGCGCGGCCTGCAACGCCAGCGTGGTGTCGGCGGCGTGCAGCGAGCCGACATGCTTGTGCGCGAGCCCATTGCGGCTGCGGATGAAGACTTCCCAGAGCGGCATGTTCGGCGTGGCCATGATGATCTCCCTATTCCGCCGCTTGCGCGTGCTGGCGCTGCTTGCGCTTCTCCGCATAGGCAGTCGCCGCTTCGCGCACCCAGGCGCCGTCGTCATGCGCCTTGCGCCGCGCCGCCAATCGGTCGCGATTGCAGGGGCCGTTGCCGGCGAGCACCTGATTGAATTCTTCCCAGTCGATCGCGCTGTATTCCCAGTTGCCGTTGGCATTTTGTTTCATGCCGGGATCGGGAATCGTTAAGCCCAGGAATTGCGCCTGCGGCACGGTGGCATCGACGAATTTCTGGCGCAGCTCGTCGTTCGAAAAGCGCTTGATCTTCCACTTGGTTGAGGTGTCCGAGTGCTGGCTTGCCTTGTCGGGCGGGCCGAACATCATCAGCACCGGCCACCACCAGCGATCGAGCGCGCTCTGCGCCATCGCCTTCTGCTCTTCGGTGCCCTTCGACAGCGTCACCATGATCTCAAAGCCCTGGCGCTGATGAAAGGATTCTTCCTTGCAGACGCGGATCATCGCGCGCGCATAGGGGCCATAGGAACAGCGACACAGCGGAATCTGGTTCATGATCGCCGCGCCATCGACCAACCAGCCGATCGCGCCGATGTCAGCCCAGGTCAGCGTCGGATAGTTGAAGATCGAGGAGTACCTCGACTTCCCCGCCAGCATCAAATCGACCAGCTCTTCGCGCGAGGTGCCGAGCGTTTCGGCGGCGGCATAGAGATAAAGCCCGTGGCCGCATTCGTCCTGCACTTTGGCGAGCAGCGCCGCCTTGCGACGCAATGACGGCGCGCGGGTGATCCAGTTGCCTTCGGGCAGCATGCCGACGATTTCGGAATGGGCGTGCTGGGAAATCTGGCGCGTCAGCGTCTTGCGGTAAGCGGCCGGCATCCAGTCGTTCGGCTCGATGCGCTCGTCGGCATCGATGCGCGCCTGGAAGTTTGCGGAACGTGCGGCGTCCTCGATGTGGCTGTTATCGCCATCGGACGTATTGAGCGCCTGCGTGTACATGGCCGACCTCCCCGTATGTTCTTTCCTCCAACATATAACATAAAAATACGAATGCAAGTTATTTTTGTAACATGTTTACGTCCCGTCGAACCGGCGCGCCAGCGCCCCGCCCGGCTTCGGCAACGGCCCGTTTTCGTTGGTCGCGTGGTCGTCAAGCCATTGTTCCGACGCAGCAAGCAGCCCGCGATAGATCTCGCCGCAGAGCCGTCGCGCCGCCCTGCCCGGCCAGTCGCGGGGCAAAAGCGGTGCCGGCAGCAGCGGGTCGCGCAGCACGACGCGGCGGTAATGGTGGATCAGCAGAATCCGCGCGGTGAAGGCATCCGTGTCGGAAAGAATCTCGCCGCGGCCGATCGAGGCGCGGAGCGGCTCAAAGGTTTTCATGAATTTCAGATAGGCGTCGGCGGTGCGCTGAAGCGGCCAGCTTTCGCTGAGCAGGCGCCGGCCGCTGTCGTCCTCGGCGGAGACTTCCAGGCGGATCGCGCCCGCGGCTTCCTCCGGAACCGGTACGCCTGACGGTGCGACCCAGACGCCCGGCAGCGGACTGCCGAAGCCGGCATTCTTCAACGCATCGCGCGATGCATCGCGGTCCCCGCCATTGCCGATCAGGAGCAACTCAAACCGCCCGGTCCAGTCGGATGGCGGCGGATCGTAGATGTGCTTGGTGGCGGTATCGAAGGTCTGCCGCCCCTTCTTGTCGAGCCGGTAAAAACTGTTGCGGCCGACCTTGTTGCGCTCGAGCCAGCCGTCGCTCGCGAGCCGCGACATCGCGGTGCGGACGACGCCGCTGTCGATGTCGATCGCGGCAAAGAATTCCAGCAGCGTGCCGAGCCAGACCGAACCGCCGCGCGGCACGATGGCATCGCCGAATACGGTGATGACGATCGAACCGGTGCGC
Source organism: Bradyrhizobium sp. AUGA SZCCT0177 (assembly GCF_018130125.1). Lineage (NCBI taxonomy): Bacteria > Pseudomonadati > Pseudomonadota > Alphaproteobacteria > Hyphomicrobiales > Nitrobacteraceae > Bradyrhizobium > Bradyrhizobium sp. AUGA SZCCT0177. The sequence continues at coordinate 81,531 of NZ_JAFCMA010000026.1, forward strand.
GACGGTTCGCGCTTGAGCTGTTCGACGATGCGGGCAAGCGGCTGCGGCATGCGTCAAGGCATACCGCGTTTTGCGGATTCACGAAAACGCCGGCGCGAGGCCGGCGTTCTGAATTAGCTATCGGTAACCCGATTACCTATCCGGGTTCGGATAAACCATGCTGCGCCAGCCGCTGCGGTCGAACGGGGCCCATTTGCCTTCCGGCTGCGCCAGACGGTCGGCGACCGCATAGACCACGGCGGGGTGATGACCCATGCCGCAATGGCTGCTTTCGACCTCAATGCTCTCCGACGTCGCGCTGGTCTGCTCCCTGCAGCCCTGCCAGGCGCAGATGCCGTCGGTACGGCTGAAGATCGCGGTGGTCGGCACCGGCGGCGTGCCCGCCAGCGCCCCGCCGAAACGCGTGTCCTCTTCGTCGGCGCGGCGGCCGCTCGCCATTTCATAGACGCGCCAGGCATTCGTCGCCTTCGGGCCGGCCGCGAACGGGCTGCCGAGCGTGATCACCGAGCGTACGCGCTCCGGCATCATCTTGGCGAGCTGACGCGCGTAAAGGCCGCCAAGGCTCCAGCCGACGAGGCTGACCTTCTGGCCATGCGTGTCGTTCAATTCGTGGACGAGATCGACCATCGCGTGCTGCACGCCCTGGCGCAGACCGAGATTGCGGCCCTGGCGCCAGCCGCTGACGGCATAACCGCGGCTCTTCAGGAAGCTGCGCAGCGGACGCGTCGAGGTGTCGGAAGCCACAAGACCGGGCAATACCAGCACCGGATGCCCGTCGCCTCGCGGCGCCAGACTCAGGAGCGGCAAGGCACCAAGGAAAGCCCCCAGTTCGGAAATCGCCCGCCCCTCCAGAAACATCAGGGTTCTGGACGGCGGACGAAGCGTCTGCGCAGCAACGGACATCATATCTCCTCTCGGGCTCGGCCCCTTAATTTGCGGCAGCCGGCCACTGGTTCAGTGGGAAGACGAAAGCCTGGTAGAATCGTTCCGCAACGCAACATTATTTCGTAAAAAGCTAAGGAACCGGAATTCTTCTTTCAACGGCCTACTTCACACTTGTGACAACTAAAAACGTGGACGTGATGAATTAGTCACACGAGCCGCAGCAGGTACTCGAGGGTGTAAAGCACCAATCCTGCAAGCCCGCCGATCAGCGAGCCGTTGAAGCGGATGTATTGCAGGTCGCGGCCGATGTTGATTTCGATCAGCGCGATCAATTGCCCCATGTCCCAGGATTTGACCTGATCGGAGATGAAGGTGGAGACGCCGCTCTTCTGTTCGGCAACCACACTGCGCAGCACGGCGACCAGACCCTGGTTGATCTCGGCCCGCATTTCGGCGTCAGCGGCCAGCGCCTCGCCTGCCGTTACGAACATGCGCACGAGATATTGCTCCAGCACCTGCGTCTCGCCTGACGCGCTGCGCTCGAAGAACGATCGCGCATTCTCCCAGATGTGGCGCGCGAGGCTGTTCAGTTCGGGGCGCGCCAGGAGATCGCGCTTCAGCCCCTGGATGCGCTCGGCATAGGCCGGATCGCTGCCGAGCCGGTCGACGAAGGTCAGCACCATGCGGTCGAACTCGTCGCGGAACGGATGCTTGGGATCGTTGCGCACTTCCTCGAAGAACGCGGTCGCCGACGCCACGATCTTGTTCACCAGGAACCGGTCGGCGCGATAGAGTTTTAGCAGCGTCGGCAATTCGTCGCGGATCTTCTCGCGGATCATCGCCATGGTCTCGGCCTGCGTCAGCGATTGATGCACCGCGCGCATGATGTCGTCGAGCAGGCCCTGGTGCCGGCCTTCCTTCACGAAGGTGCGCAGCGTGCCGGCCGCGAGCGGCGCCAGATCGATCGACATCAATTGCGAGGTGATGCGGCGGCTGACAAAGGTCATCAGGCCGGAATTCTCCGTGGCCGCAACCGCTTCCGGCAACAGCCGCAGTGCAAAGCGCGCCAGATCCTCGCTGCGCTTGCGGTCGCGCAGCCAGTCGGCGATGAACGAGCCGAAATCGATCTGCCGCAACTTTGCTTCGACCGGGGCCGCTTCCAGAAAATGCTGCTCGATGAATTCGCCAAGCTTGTCGGCGATGCGGTGCTGGTTGCTCTGGATGATTGCGGTGTGCGGGATCGGCAGACCCAAAGGCCTACGAAACAAGGCAACCACCGCATACCAGTCGGCAAGGCCACCGATGGTGGCGGCCTCCGCAAAGGCCGCGACGAAGCCGAACGCCGGGTGGATCGGCAGCAGCGCCCTCGCCGCAATGAAGATCGCAAACGTCGCCGCCAGCACCAGCGTCGCCAGCAGTTTGACCCGCCGCAGTTCGGCAGCCCGCTGCGCGTCGGCAGGCGTGTCTACGACGAATGTGCGGGGGACGGTCATGGCGGCTTTCGGAAGACTCCTCGGGATCGAGGATAGCAGCTTCCGTCATTGCGAGCGTAGCGAAGCAATCCACGCCTCGGCAAAACCCGGCATGGATTGCTTCGTCGCTTCGCTCCTCGCAATGACGGAGGAGAGACCATTGATTTATGGAGGCTTCAGACAAAAAGAAGGCCCGCCTAGGCGGGCCTTCCAAAAGGGCAGTTGGCAGATCGCGATCAGGCGGTCTTGCTGTAGACCTTGGAGAAGTTGTCCTGAGCGGTCTTGGCGCTGTCGGCGACGAGCTTGCCGAGATATTCTGACGTGGCCTTTGCCCGCGAGACGAACACTTCGCCACGCGCACGGACCATGTCCGACTGGATCTGGGCGGCTTCGCTCAGCGACTTGGCCGAAGCGAGCTTGTCGATGCCGGCGAAAAACGCTTCCGCGTCCTGATAAAACGCCTGCTGGATGTTGCGGCTGATCTTGGCAGCCTCGGAAACCGAACCGGCAACGGCGGTCTCGATGGCAGCGGTCACCTTCTCGGAACCGGCATGCATGTCGGCGGCGCGAACCTTCGCGGTCTCGGCCTGCTTCTTCACGAACTCACGGGCAGCTTCCGGAACTTCCAGGTTCTGGAGCTTGGTGAACGCCTCGGTGACGGGCGCGAAGGCTTCCTTGACGGTGTTCAGCACGGAATTGGTTTCGGTGGTCATGGGGGTCTCTCCATCCTCAGGTTTGAGCTATGGGCTCACCCCGTCCGGAGTGGCCCGGGGCGAGATCGTTGTGCCATAGTTAATGTTGCGGCGCAATATCGATGTTGCATCGCGACATCACGAATGCGTGATGAGCCTCAATGATGAGCGGTTTGCCTAGGGAACCAGCAAAAGTTCCACTTTCGTCTAATGCCGAACGGCCGGCTTTGGTGCCGGACGGCCCGCTTTAGTGCCGGGCGGCCACCCTCTAGTGCTGGACGGCGCCTGGAAGCCCGTAGGCCTCCAGCTGGGCTCGCACCTGCGCCACATTGTGCCCGAGCACGACAATGTCATGCTTCTTGCCGTCGACGTCCCGGACGTGGTCCCGCAACAGGGCCTCGGCCTTGAAACCGAGGCTCTCGAACAGCGCGATCGCTGCCTGCTGGTCGACCGTCATCTGCACCGAGAGCTTTTCCAGGCCGGCGCCCAGCGCCAGCGCAAAGGTCTCCTGCGACAGCGCCCGGCCGACGCCCTGCCCGCGCACGTCCTGCGACACCACCATCCGGATCTCGCCGACATGCTGCGACCAGGAATGCGGGTCGCGCACCAGCGTGCCGCAACCGACCACCGCGTCGCCCTTCACGGCCAGCAGGCTCGTGATCTGCCCGCGCTCGATCTCGTTGATCCAGGCCGACAGCACCTTGGGCTGGCTGATGTTGCGCGGCAGGAACAGCAGATCATGCGTCGGCAGTTTTTGCGCGAAGGCCAGCACCGCGGCCTCGTCGGCGCGGGACATCAGGCGGAATTCGATCTCGCCGGCGTCGGTCTTGACGTGGCGCGGATAGGAACGTGTTTCACTCATGTTGATCTCTTACCTAACCAGTTGTCCAGTTTCGGCCATAGCCGCTTGATCGCATTGGCGCCGGCGACGACGCTGACATGGCCGCCCTTCAGGACCACCTCTTCCTTGTCGGACGAACCGACCTTGGCGATCAGGTGCTTGGCCGCGTCATAGGGCACGATGTGATCGTGCTCGGCGACCGCGTGCAGGATCGGCACCTTGATGTCAGCGATATTGGCCGCACGCCCGCCGACCGTCATGGTGTCGTTGTAGAGCTTGTTGTCCCACATCAGGTCCTTGGTGATGGCGCGGAAATACTCGCCCGCCAGCGGCAACGTGTCGGTGCCCCAGCGATCCATCATCCGGTAGGCCTTGACGTATTCGTCGTTCCAGATGTTCTCCCACAAATTCACCTGGCTGACCGCGCGCGACGCCGGCCGCAGCATTTCGAACGAAGACAGGATCATTTCCGGCGGCACATTGCCGATGCTGTCGACGAGGCGATCGACATCGAAATAGCGCCGGTCCGAGAAATTCGAGAACAGCTTCATCTCGCGGAAATCGATCGGCGTGGTGAAGCAGATCAAATTCTTCATCGGTCCGTCGTTGAAGATCGAGCCGTACAGCAGCGACAGCACGCCGCCGAAGCAATAGCCGATCACGGTGACGTCTGTTTCACCGGAATCCTGCTGTACGCGGCGGACGCAATCCGGGATGAAGTCGAGGACGTAATCCTCCATCCGCAGCGATTTTTCCTCCGGTTTCGGCGCGGTCCAGTCCATCATGTAGACGTCGTAGCCGCGCTTGAGCAGGAATTCGATAAAACTCTGGCCGGGCACCATGTCGAGGATGTAGCCGCGGTTGGTGGTCGCCATCACGATCAGGATCGGCACGCGGTAGATTTCGTCCGCGATGGGCCGGTAGTGATAGAGGTTCAGCGTGCCGCGGCTGAGCAGCACGTCCTTCGGCGTCGAACCCAGCGCGGGGCCCGACGAGGAGATGTATTCGACGCCCTTGATGCTGCGCTGGATCGCGCGCTGCACCTCGGACTGGATCCGCTCGGGAATCGACGCCAGATCGAGGGCTGCTGCGGGCGCGTTCATTTTTGCTCTCCCTCCGACGGGGGACGCTTGGTGCGCGGCGGCCGCGCCGCGCCATAGCCGCCTTCAGGCGCCAGCGAATTGTGATGGATCTGGTGCAGCATCGCCTTGATCTCGTTGAGCTGGCCTTCGATTCCCTGGATGCGCTCGGCCATGCCGACCATTTGCGCCCGGCTCGGCAGGTTCATGCTGACGAGATACTTCTCCATCAGCTCGCCGAGCTGCTTCTGCGCGCCGGCCGAGACGCCGCCGACCTGATTCATCACTTTTGAGAATTCGGGCGAAGCCATCGCCTGGTTGGCAAAGGAGTTGAACCCCTTCTCCATCTCCCCGATCATCGTCTGCCAGATCACGGCAGGATCATTGCCTTTGTCGGCCATTGGCGCCCTCCCTTGGTTACGAGCGCTTTGCCACGCCTCGGATATTATTCCGCCATACCACACCGTTGCGGCGTGGCGGTCAACCGGGCGACGTCGCGTTTTCAAGCGAAGCGGGTAGCGGTTCGCGTCTGGAAAACGCGTCAGAACAAGGGACTGGTTAACAGTGAGCAGCAAAGCCTTCTGCGATGCGGTAAACCGTGCCATACAAGACCCCATCAAGGTACCATCGCAGGACTGATCCAAAGGACCGCCAACGTGACGCTTGCCCATCAGCCGCCGCAGATCGCCCACGCCAATGGCATCGACATTTGCTACGAAAGCTTCGGCGATCCCGGCGCGGAACCGCTGCTGCTGATCATGGGTCTCGGCGCCCAGATGATCCATTGGGACGATGATTTCTGCCGCCAGCTTGCCGCGCGCGGTTTTCGCGTCATCCGTTTCGACAACCGCGACATCGGCAAATCCTCCCGCATGACCGGCGGCAAGCGTCTGACCGCGCTCGAACTGCTCAAGCTGAAATTCCTGAAGATCCCGGTCGCCGCGCCCTACAGACTGATCGACATGGCCAAGGATACGGTCGGCCTGATGGACGTGCTCGGCATCAAGTCGGCGCATCTGGTCGGCGCATCGATGGGCGGCATGATCGCGCAGGAAGTCGCGATCTCGTTTCCGGCACGGGTGCGCTCGCTGACCTCGATCATGTCGACGACGGGCAATCCCAAGGTGCCGGGGCCGACACGGGAAGCCGCCGCCATGCTGATGGCGCCGCCGCCCGCGACCAAGGAAGAGTATTTCGAACGCTTTGCAAAAACCTGGAAAATCTTGCGCGTCGGCTCGTTTCCGGAAGACGAAGCGCTCGACCGCTCGCGCGCCGAACGCACCTATGAACGCGGCCTCAACCCGGCCGGCGTCGGCCGCCAGCTGCGCGCGGTGCTCGCCTCCGGCAGCCGCAAGCAACGGCTCAGTGCCGTGAAGGCGCCGACGCTGGTCATCCACGGCACCGTCGACCCCCTGGTGCGGCCCGAGGGCGGCAAGGATACCGCGGCCTCTGTGCCAGGCGCGAAGCTTGTGATGATCGACGGCATGGGCCACGCGTTGCCGATCCCGATGTGGCCGCAGATCATCGATGCCATCGACAAGCACGCCCATGGTGCGGCGGCGAAGGCGGCTTGATCAGGTTACTTCGAGGTGACTTCGTGAGTATCGGGTGCCCTCTTACGGCCGGCGGGGTCGAGTACTATAGACGGCACACCGATATCGTCAGATGGAGCCCGATCATGGATCTCTTTTTTCGGCCACGCATCGCCCTGGCCACCGTCGTCCTGTTCGCCCTCGCCTCTCCGAGCGCCTGGGCCGCCTCCGCGGCGCAGCAGGAAGCCAACAGAAAAGCGGTGCTCGACTTCTATGAGAAGGGGCTAAACCAGAAAGATGCCGACGGCGCGATCGCCTATATGGGCGATCGCTATGTCCAGCACAATCCGAATGCCGCTGACGGTCCCGAGGGCTTCCGCAAGTTCATTGGATTCCTGCGCGAGAAATTCCCGAACTCCCGCAGCGAGATCAAGCGTTCGTTCGTGGACGGCGATTACGTCATCCTGCATGTCCACGCCATTCGCGAGCCCGGCACGAGGGGGAGCGCGATCATCGACGTCTTCAAGCTCGAGAACGGCAAGATCGTCGAGCATTGGGACGTCGTCCAGCCGATCCCCGAGAATCCGGCGAACAGCAACACGATGTTCTGAGGCATCGTCCGGGCATCATCGACCGATACGCGGAGCAGCGTGACGCACTACGTGCGTGTTGCGATCCAGATGACATGGCGCGCGCCGCCGCCTCTTCCGGTGGCGCGCACGGCAACCTCATTCACATCGAAACCGGCGGCACGCAGCCGCTTTGAGAACGGCGCGTTGGGTCCGGACGACCAGACGGCCAGGACGCCGCCGGGACGAAGCGCGGTATGTGCCGCGCCCAATCCGGCTGAACTGTAGAGCCCATCATTGGCCTTGCGGGTCAGGCCTTCCGGGCCGTTGTCGACGTCGAGCAGAATCGCATCGAATTTCGATCGGCTGGATCGAATAATCTCGGTGACGTCCACTTCCTGAATGCTGACGCGCGTATCGTTCAGGCTGCCGCCAACAACCTCCGCCATCGGACCTCGCCCCCAGGCGACGACGGCCGGCACCAGTTCAGCCACCACGATCCGCGCCCCGGCGCCGAGCACCGCAAGCGCAGCCCGCAACGTAAAGCCCATGCCCAATCCGCCGATCAGCAGATGCGGCTTCTTGTTCGCTTCCAGCTTCTTGACCGCAAGGGTGGCGAGCGCGGCTTCGGAACCACTGAGGCGGCTGTTCATCAGCTCGTTGGTGCCGAGCATGATGGAAAACTCGGCGCCGCGCTTCATCAGGCGCAGTTCCGCGTCGGTGCCGGGCACACGCGCGGTATCGATTTTTTCCCAGGGAATCATGTGGGGGTTCTAGCACACGATTATAAATTGCTGTCGTCCCGGACAAGCGAAGCGCGATCCGGGACCCATAGCCACAGGCGGCAATTGTCGCGCTAGGCTGGAGCCACAGCGAGTTCCAGCAACACACATTCGTGGTTATGGGTCCCGGCGTTCGCCGGGACGACGGATGAAAAACTATCCGCCCGCCCACACATCCAGCACGTAGCGGTTCCTGGCGCCGAGATCGTCGATCCAGCGCAGGCCTGCTGCTTCGTCCGCGCCGGTGCGTTCGCGATAGATCGACACCAGCGCGGCCTTGACGTCCGGCTCCATCTTGCCGCCGTCGCCGCAGACATAGACGATCGCGCCCTTCTCGATCAGGTTCCACACCTGATCCTTTTGCGCCGCGACCAGATGCTGCACATAAGTCTTCGGCCCGTCGGCGCGCGAGAACGCGGTGTGCAGTTCGGCGATGCCGTTGGCGGAGAACGCCTTCAGTTCTTCGGCGTAGAGAAAGTCCTGCTCGGGATGGCGGCAGCCGAAGAACAGCATCGCCGCGCCTAAGCTCGCGCCCTTGGCCTTGCGGTCGGCGCGCTCCTGCAGGAAGCCGCGGAATGGCGCCAGCCCCGTGCCGGGTCCGATCATGATGATCGGCACCGACGCATCGTCCGGCAGGCGGAAGCCCGCCTTGGTTTCGCGCACCGTGGCATGGATGGTGTCGCCGGCGCGGCGGCCGGCGAGATAGTTCGAGCAAACGCCCTTGTAGACGCCGCGGCCCGAACTCGCAGGCGCTTCGACCACGCCGACGGTGACGCTGCAGCGCGAAGCATCGCCCGCCGGTGACGACGAGATCGAATAATAGCGCGGCGCCAGCAGCGACAGCATTTCGAGATAAGCATGGAACGGCAGCTCGCAGGCCGGATATTCCTCCAGCAGGTCGAACACCGATTTACGTTTCGCCAGTACATCATTGCGATAGAGCTCGGTCGAGGTGGCGTCATCGCCGACATAGGCCAGCAGCTTCGGCTTGGTCATCGGACAACGCGTGTTTTCCGACATGATCTGGATCTGCTTGCGGGTCGCGATCTGCTGCAATTCGACGAACTCGGTCAGCAAACGCCCGACCGACACGGCGTCGCCGGTCGGCAGTTGCGCACGGCGGCCTTCGGCGACCGCGAGCCGGATCTGATCGGCGGGCAGGAAGCCGAAACGGCGCGCGACGGAATCGACCAGCGCCGGATCGTTGCGCGGCACCACGCTGAGGTGATCGCCGACGCGATAGGAAGCGCCCGGTGGCAGTTGCACTTCGATATGCCGCGTCGAGCGGTCGGACGGATTGGCGCCGGCCTTGTTCTGCAGCTCGGAATTGACCTGCACTTTCATCGGGGAAACGCCGCCCTGCGCCACGATCACGTTGACGGCGGTCGGCGCCACCGGCTCGATCGTGTAGAGCGGCGCGTCGTCCGCGCTGCGGGTGAAGGTCGACGCGAGGCCGAACTCCTTGGTTGCTGCGGCTGCGGCGGCGGCAAACCATTTTTCGAACTGGCCGTCGAGATCGCTGCGGGCATCGCCCTCGCCGCGCCCATGGACGCTGCGCGCGCCGTGCGCGGCCAATTGCTCGTCGATGGCACGAGGCACCGACTGATAGGTCGCCGCCCAGTCGCTGTTGCCGCAGCCGAACACCGCGTAGCGGACTTTGGCCAGCGCATCCTTGGGCAAGCCGCTGTCCAGCCATTTGACGAATTGCGTGGCGTTGTCGGGGGCGGCGCCATTATAGGAGGCGCAGAAGATCAGGACGCCGCCCTGCTCGGGCAGCTTGCCGACGTAGTCATCGAGGGCGCCGAGTTTGGTCGAAAATCCGTTGACCTCGGCGAGATCGGCAACGCGGGTGGCGAGTTCTTCGGCGGTGCCGAGGTTGGAACCGTAGAGCACGAGCAGCGGCGTGTTGTGGCCGGGGCGGTTGCGGGCTGGTGCTGCGGCTGTGTTCGAGGCCGCCACCGCTGCAGCGGCGCGACCAGCGAACGCGCCGCGCTCCTTGTCGGCACGCGGGCGCACCTTGATCTTGAAGCCGTCCGGCTTGATCGTCAGCGTCTCTTTCAAATGCATCTGGTAGCGGTTGACGTCGATCAGCTTGAAGCGTTGCAGGATCATGCCGATCGCCAGCGCCGCCTCGTGCATCGCAAAGCCGCGCCCGATACAGGCGCGCTGGCCGTTGCCGAACGGTTTCCAGGCGTTGACCGGGCGCTTGGCCTCGGCCTCGCGGCTGAAATTCTCCGGATCGAACGCGTCAGGGTTCGGGCCCCACACGCTGGGATCGCGGTGCAGCGCCATGACGAGCACGGTGACGAAGGTGTTTTTCTTCAGCTTGTATTTGCCGCCGATGGTCTCGTCCTGGAGCGGGGCGATGCCATAGGCCGGCGCCGGCGGCCACAGCCGCAGCGCCTCCTTCAGAATCTGCGTGATGTAGGTCAGCTGCGTGACCTGCTGATAGGTCGGCCGCGCGTCGACATCGGGACCGAGCACGCGGTCGACTTCCTCATAGGCCTTCTTCAGCACGTCGGGATGCTTGAGCAACGCATAGAGCGTGCAGGACAAGAGGCCGCTGGTGGTCTCATGGCCCGCGATCAGGAAGGTGTTGATCTGGTAGCGGATGTTGACGTCGTCGAGCTGCTCGCCGGTGGCGCGGTCGACGCCGGTCATCATGGCGCCGAGCATGTCCTTCTTGCCCTCTGCAGCTTCCGCGTTGCCGCGGCGCTCGGCGATGATCTCGTCGACCATCTTGTTCATGAAGGCGACGTCCAGCGCCAGATCCTTGCGGCGCTTCTGCAGCCACAGGCCTTCCAGCGGGATGCCGCGGGTCATCATGATGGTCTCGAGCGAGCGCACCAGCGATTCCACGAACGGATGATAGTCGCGGCGATAGAACGAGTTGAAACGGTAGTCGAAGCCGCAGAGGCCGATGGTGTCGAGCGTCAGCGCGGTCATGTCATGGACGACGTCGATTTCCTCGTCGCCGTTCAGCCGCTCCCATTTTTTCACCAGCTGCTCGGCGATGTCGACCATGCTCGGATGATAGGACGTCATCGCGCGGTTGCCGAACGGCTGCAGCAGGATGTTGTGCGCCTTGCTCCAGTTCGGCTCTGACGTGTCGGCGGTGAAAAGACCGTCGCCGCCGACCGCGCGCACCCGGCGCAGCGAGCCGCGCACCGCCTTGTCGAAGCGCTTCTCGTCGGACAGTTCATCGATGAGATCGTGGCCCGACACGATCACCAGCGGCGCACCCATCATGTCGAGCCAGAAGATCGGCCCGAGCTCCTTGGTCAGCCGCACCAGATGCTGAACGGGCGCGTTCGGATCCAGCGACAGCATGTTGCCGACAACGGGTTTCTTCGGCGGATGCGGAATCGGACTGAGTTTGTTCGGTGACGCCATTGTCGAATTGTCTCCTGCCTTGGTCCGATTCTTTGTATCAGCCCGTCATTGTATCAGCTCGTCATTGCGAGCGAAGCGAAGCAATCCATCTCGCCTTGAAAAGAAAGAATGGATTGCTTCGTCGCTTCGCTCCCTTGCACAAACGCTTCGCGTTTGTTGCATGCAATGACGATAAGGTAATTTATGCTCTAGCCAAACCGCTTCCTGCGCCATTCGATCAGTTTGGCGCTGACCTCGTCCGGCTTTTCCTGTTGCGTCCAATGGCCGCTGTCGCGCACCAGATATTTTTCGAGATCGGGAACGATCTTTTCCATGCCGTCAGCCGACGACGGCGGCAGCACATGGTCGTTCTCGGCCATGATCATCAGCGCCGGTACTTTCACCGTGTGATCGATCGCGGCCGAACGCTGCCAGTTGCGCGACATGTTGCGGTACCAGTTGATGCCGCCCGTGAAACCTGACTTCGTGAACGTATCGACGAACACCTTCTTCTCTTCCGGCGACAGGATTGGTGTGCGCGGATCATGCTTGGCATCGTAACCCGCAATCATCTGCGGAAACGCCAAATTGAGTCGCGGTGAAGCACCGACGCCGGCAACTACCTGATCGGCGGGCGTGTCGGCGGGCCGCGGCACCGGCTTGCGCATGAAGGCGTCAAACGTCTGCTCGACCCGGCTGCCGAAGATCCTGTCGGGCTCGCGGGCCGGATTCTGGAACTGCACGATGTACATGCTGTCGCCGAACCGTTTGCGGAACAGCTCGATCGGATCGGCCGGCGGGCGATCGTGATGCGGCGTGTTGATGCCGACCACGCCGGCAACGCGGTCGATGTGGCGGAGCGGCATCTGCCAGATGATGAAGCCGCCCCAGTCGTGGCCGACGAAGATCGCCTTGTCGATCTTGAGATGGTCCATCAGGCCGACGAGATCGCCGGTCAGGTGCTCGATGTCATAGGCCTCGACCGGCTCGGGCCGGTCGGTCGAACCATAGCCGCGCTGATCCGGCGCGATCACCCGGATCCCGGCCTCGCTTAGCGCCTTGATCTGGTGACGCCAGGAGAACGCGATCTCCGGCCAGCCGTGGCACAGTATGACCGGCGGCTTGTCGGTCTTCGGCCCGGCCTCGTAGTAACCCATGCGAATGCCGTTCGTCTCGGCGAACTGCAGCGGCGGCATTTCAATCATTGCAAAACCCTATTCAGCCGCGCTGGTCATCTTGGACGGCGGCGGCGCATAGGCCGCCTCCAGCGCTTCAAATTCCAGCGGAAGCATGTCGCACAAGACCTGGACATGCGGGATGATGTTGGCGCCGGCGATGAAGCCGAAATCGAGCTGGTCGCGATAGCTCTGCACGGTGATGTTGAGCGCCAGCCCGTGGGTCGAGATCGACACCGGGAAGATGTGCAGCAACTCCGCGCCGGCCGCATAGAGCGTCTGCCGCGGCCCCGGCACGTTGGACACGGTGATGTTCGCCGCCGGCGGCAGCACGTTCGAGAGGTCGGAACGGCTGTAGAGCAGCGCCAGGATCTGCACCACGATCGGCGCGCCCAGCATCGAGATGTTGGACACCTGCGGCATCAGGGCCCGCAGCGGGTGCGACATTTCCTTGGACTTGGTGGATTGCGCGATGATCGCCTCCAGCCGCCCCTTGGGATCTTCGACGTTGGTGGCGATCGAGCAGATCATGCCGAACACCTGGTTGTTGGCCTCGGTGTTGCCTTCCTCGCGCAGCGAAATCGGCACCGCCGCCGTCAGCGACTTGGTCGGCAGCGCGCCCTGCTGCAGCAGATAGCGCCGCACCACGCCGGAGGACAGCGCCAGCACGACGTCGTTGAGCTTGCCGCCGGAGGCTTTCGCCACCGCCTTGGCCCGCGACAGCGAGATCGAGGTGCCGGCAAAGCTGCGCTCCGACGAGATCGCCTTGTTCAGGATGGTCGGCGGCGAAACCATGCTGGCGATGCTGTCGCGCGACTTCGGATCGGAAATCTTGCCGACCACTTCGGAAACGCTCTTAAGCATCGTCGGCACGCTGGCGGCGAATTTCACCGCGCTCTCGATCTGGAACATGGCGTTGTCGAACAGGATCGATCCGAGATCGCTCTTGCCCGAACGCGGCAATTCCAGGCTCTTCGGCGCGGTGGAGGAATCGAACGGCTGGCGCCAGAGCTGCTGATAGGAATCGATCAGGTTGGCGGCGATATCGCGCGGCTCCTGCGCGACTCTGCGCGCGGTCGGCGGCTCGACCTGGCGCGGCACCGGCGTCAGATCGTAGATCATGTTGGTCAGCGCCGCACCGGCGCCGCCGTCGATGCAGGCGTGGTGCATCTTGGAATAAAGCCCGATCTCGTTGTCCTTCATGCCCTCGAAGACATAGAACTCCCAGAGTGGGCGGGCGCGGTTGAGCAGCTTGGCATGCATCCAGCCGACGATGCGCTCCAGCGTCGCGCGGTCGTAGGGGGCCGGCAGGCTGCCGCGGAAAATGTGGCGGTCGATGTCGAACTGGTCGTCCTCGACCCAGGACGGATGATCGATGTCGAGCGGCGCCTTTTCCAGGCGCGCTTTCAGGATCGGCGCAAGATGCAGCCGCGAGCCGATCATCGCCTTGAACTCTTCGAAGAAGTTGCCGTTGTAATTCTCGGGCAGGCGGAAGATCGCCATGCTTCCGACATGCATCGGCATTTCCGGCGTTTCCAGATACAGAAACGACGCGTCCATCGAGGACAGTTTCTTGGCGTCAGTCATGTTTTCCTCCCGCAGAGATCACGCGACGCCTTGATGGCGCTTCTGGCGTTCAGATGGTCCTGAATACGGGGGTTGGGTGTCCCCGGTCTTCAACGACATTGGTCAGGATAGTGCATTTTCCGGGGCCCCATATGCAATGGCAAACGGCCCCGATCGGTCAAATTGCTTAAATTCGCCTTCCGGCTGCGCCAGGCGGTCGGCCACCGCCCACAAGGCGGCCGGGTTGACGCCAAGGCCGATATGGCTTGCGAGATGCACCTCGATATTTTCGGCCTTGCTGGAGGGGCGCAGCAGGCTGGTACGCCAGTTCACGATGCCATCGGTGCGGGAATAGATCGAGGTCGCGGGCACCGGCAGGTCGCCGGCGATCGCTTCCCGGATCTCTGGATTGTCGTTGATGCCTTCCCCCGACAGCGCTTCGTACAGTCGCGTCGCATTGGTCGCGGTGATGTCGTTGGCGAACGGGCTGCCGAGCGTGATCACCGATCGCACCAGGTCCGGCAGTTGCAGCGCGAGATCGCGTGCGTAGATGCCGCCGAGACTCCAGCCAATGATGCTGACCTTTCGTCCCGCGGTCTCGTGGATTCGCCTGACGAGGTCGCGTAACGCACCGCGCTTGCTGGCGACGCCGCCGAAATTCCGGCCCATGTTCCAGGCATAGGTGTCGTAGCCGAGCTCTTTCAGGTAGCGCCGCATCGGCGCCATCGACAGGTCGCTGGCGAGAAATCCCGGCAGCGTCAGCACCGGATGACCGTCGCCCTTCGGGGCGCGCATCAACAGCGGCGACAGCAGCAGACTCGAATTCAGTTCGAACACGCTTCTGGCTTCGGCGAGCATCAGGAACAGGCTCGGCGGACGAAGCTTGCGTTCTGCCGCCGGCGAGTCCTCCGCGACGGCCACTATTTCTTGTCCTTCTTGGCCATGCCGCCGAGACCGGCCATGGTCACGAACATGTCCTGAAAGCGTTCAGCGATCTTGGGGTCGAAGGTGAACCAGGACTGCATCAGCGATTCCGGCGAGACCTTGTCGATGTTGGCCATCATCTGCTGCTGCAACTTGTCCATGACCGCGGTCTGCATCGGCTGAACGTCCGGAAGTCCAAAAAACTGCCGGGCCTCGAGCGGCGTGCAATCAATTTCGACGTTTACCTTCATGGCCGCTCCTTCATTAATGGCTTGCCGCAGTATCACCGTGACTGGCTGAGTCACGCAAGGACAAGACCGTCTTCCCGGGCCCCCATTCGCCCCCTATGGTCAACCAAAACGTTCGACAGCAAAAGGGGTAGTATCGGCAAACGGGGTCCCGCCGGTCATCATTTCCGCCAGCAGCCGGCCGGTTGCGGGTCCGAGCGTCAAGCCGTGGTGCTGGTGACCGAAATCGAACCACAAACCGGGATGGCGGGGCGCCTTCCCGATCACCGGCAGCATATCCGGCAAACAGGGCCGCGCCCCCTTCCATGGCTGGGCGTCGACCGGCTCCCCCAGGGGAAACAACTTATGCGCCTTTGGCATGGCCCGTTCGACCTGGACCGGGGTCGGCGGCGCATCGCGGCGGGCCATCTCGGCGCCGGTGGTCAGGCGAATGCCGCGGTTCATCGGCGCCAGCAGAAAGCCCTGATCGGTGTCCAGCACGGGATGATTGAGCACGGCGTTGCCGCGCGGCGCCAGATGGATGTGATAGCCGCGCTTGACGTTGAGCGGGATCGAATAGCCGAGCGGGGCGAAGATCTGATCGGACCACGGCCCCATCGCGACGACCACTTCGCGCGCGGTGATTGAGCCTTTCTGGGTTGCGACGCGCCAGCGCGCACCGGATTGTTCGAGCGTTCGCGCATCGCCGACCAGGAACCGGCCGCCCTTGCGGCCGAACAGCGCCGCATAGGCCTTGGTGAGGCCGCCGGGATCGGGGACAAAACCGGGATCGGGAAAATGCACCGCGCCGGCGAAATCGCCGGTCAAATTCGGCTCGCGCGCCGCGATAGCAGATGCGTCGAGGATGTCGCCCGCGACGCCATATTGCTTGGCGCGTTCGAGTTCCTTCACCGCTTTCGCCAGCGTCGCATCGGAACGATAGAGCTTGATCCAGCCGGTCCGGCGCAACAGCTCCGGCACATCGGCTTCCGCGATCAACGCCTCATGCTCGACCAGGCTGCGCTGGATCAGCGGCAGTTCGGCCATTGCACTGTGCAGCGCACGCTCCGGCGAAGACGCCAGGAAGTAACGCATCAGCCAGGGCAGGAAGGACGGCAGATCGGCGAAATGATAACGCAACTGCGGCGTACGGTTGGTCGCATATTGCAGGATCTGGCGCAGATCGCGGGGAAACATGTAGGGAAAGACCGACGCGCATTCGATCAGTCCGCCATTGCCATAGCTGGTCTCCTCGCCGGCAAGTTCGTGCCGGTCGATCAGGACCGTATCGCGGCCCTTTTTCTGCAGGTGCAGGGCAGCGCCGACGCCGACCATGCCCGCCCCCAACACAAGAACGTCAGCCTTCAGTTCCGCCACCCGGCACTCCGAAAGTTTAATGTAACGCGGTCTCGCGCTCAGCTTAAGGTGAAGCTAGTCGTTGCCGCATCGCGGCGCAAACCGGTTCGCTGAACGAGATCGCGCTTGCGCGGCGGCTGGACTTTGGCAACATGGATCGGCAATATCCGCCGTTATTGCGGAATTGGGCTGATCAAAGCGGGGAAATCGAACAAATGTCGTTACGTCAGAGTTTGCTTGCAGCGGCTACGGTTACAATGCTCGGCTTTGCGGTTGCGCCGGCATCGGCCCAGACCCTGCGCTACGCCAACCAGGGCGACCTCAAATCGCTGGATCCGTATACGCTGAACGAAAGCACCACGCATGCGCATCTAGGGCAGGTCTATGAAGGCTTGATTGCGCGCGACAAGGACCTCAAGATCATTCCGGGGCTGGCCGAACGCTGGGAAACCCCGGAGCCGACCCGCTGGCGCTTTCATTTGCGCAAGGGTGTCAAGTTCCAGAACGGCGACCCCTTCACCGCCGACGACGTGGTGTTCTCGGCCGACCGCGCTCGCGCCAAGGGTTCGAACGTACAGGCCCGCGTGGCCGCCGACGTAAAGGTCGTCAAGGTTGACGACAACACCGTCGATTTCATCCTGACCTCGCCCAATCCCATTCTGCACTACCAGTGGGATACCTGGTACATCATGGACAAGAAGTGGGCCGAGGCGAACAACGCCACGGCGCCGACGCCGGCCGCAGCGACGACGCCGAGCTTCGCCTCGCTCAATGCCAACGGCACCGGCGCCTTCACCGTCGAGAGCCATCAACCCGGCGTCAAGACCGTGTTCAAGGCGAACCCGAACTGGTGGCGCAAGCCCGAGCACAATCTCAAGGAAATCGTCTTCACGCCGATCGGGTCCGACGCCACGCGCGTCGCTGCCCTGCTGTCGGGCGAAGTCGACATCATGGAGCCGGTTCCGACCCAGGACATCGGCCGCGTCGATTCCACCCCGACCACCCAGGTGATGAAGGGGCCTGAGCTGCGCACCATCTTCCTCGGCATGGACCAGGCCCGCGACGAATTGCTGTATTCGAACATCAAGGGCAAGAATCCATTCAAGGACATCAAGGTCCGCGAAGCCTTCTTCAAGGCGATCGATATCGAACTGATCAAGACCCGCGTGATGCGTGGGCTCTCGACGCCCTCGGCCCTGATGATTGCGCCGCAACTGTTTCCGCTTTCCAAGGACTTTACCCGCCCGAAATTCGATCCCGACGGCGCCAAGAAGCTCTTGACGGAAGCGGGCTATCCCGACGGTTTCCAGGTCACGATGGATTGCCCCAACGACCGCTATGTCAACGACGCCGCGATCTGCCAGGCGGTGGTCGGCATGCTGGCGCGCATTGGCGTCAAGGTCGATCTGCTGGCGCAGCCCAAGGCGCAGTATTTCGCCAAGATCCTGAAACCCGGCGGCTACCAGTCATCGTTCTATCTGCTCGGCTGGACGCCCGGCACGTCGGACTCGCACAATGTGCTCTATGACATCATGGGCTGCCGCGACGACCCGAAATCCTCACGCGGCGAAGCCAACGTTTCCGGCTACTGCAACAAGAAGATGGACGAGATCACCGACAAGGTGCTGGTCGAACCTGATCCTGCCAAGCGCGATCAGCTGATCAAGGAAGCGTTCGAGATCGCGGCGAAGGATTACGCCTACATCCCGCTGCATCAGCAGGCCCTGGCCTGGGGCGTGTCGAAAAAACTCAAAGTGGTGCAGCGCGCCGACAACCAGGTCCTGCCCTACTGGATGGTCAAAGAACCGTAGGCAGGCCCAACGACCCAGGTCCCGGTGGCTTCACGCCCCGGGACTTTTCGTTTCCGGCGGACAGTGGCGTCCGCCACAGCGTAAAGAGAGAAGTGAAAGGATCACATGCTCGCTTTCACTCTTCGCCGGGCGATCCAGGCCATCGGCGTCATGCTTGCGGTCGGGATCATCTCGTTTTCGATGTTCCGGTTCGCCGGCGACCCCGTCAACCAGATCGTCTCACTGGATACGTCTGCGGCCGAACGCGAAGCGGTGCGCAAGTCGCTCGGTCTCGACGATCCCGTGGTGATGCAGTTCGCGCGTTATTTCGGCAATGCCGCCCAGTTCAAATTCGGCGTGTCCTATCAATTCCGGCAGCCGGTCTCGAGCCTGCTCGCCGAGCGCATGCCGGCGACGCTGGAACTCGCGATCTGCGCCACCATCTTCGCGATGGTGTTCGGCATCCTGATGGGGGTTTATTCGGCGCTCAAACGCGACAGCGCGCTTGCCAAAATATTCCAGGCCGTATCGCTGATCGGAATTTCGCTACCGACCTTCCTGATCGGTATTTTGCTGATCTATCTGTTCTCGGTGACGCTGGGCTGGCTGCCCTCGTTCGGCCGCGGCGATGTCGTGCGGGTGGGCTGGTGGACCACGGGCCTCCTGACTCTTTCCGGCCTCAAGGCGCTGATCCTGCCGTCCATCACGCTAGGCCTGTTCCAGCTGACCCTGATCATGCGGCTGGTGCGTGCTGAAATGCTGGAAGTCCTGCGCACCGATTACATCCGCTTCGCGCGTGCCCGCGGCCTGACCACGCGGGCGATCCATTTCGGCCACGCGCTCAAGAACACGCTGGTTCCCGTCATCACGGTGGCCGGGTTGCAATTTGGCTCGGTTATTGCATTTGCCATCATCACCGAGACCGTATTCCAGTGGCCGGGCATGGGGTTGCTGTTCGTGCAGGCAGTGCAAAACGTCGATATCCCGATCATGGCGGCCTACCTTTTGATGGTGTCGCTGATCTTCGTCACCATCAACCTGGTGGTCGACATCCTCTATACCGTCGTCGATCCGCGGCTGCGCTCGACCATCCGCCGTCCGGCTTGAAAGAAGGATTATCAATGTCCGACGCCGTCGTTCCCCACCGAGCCGAGCCGAGCGCAGCGCCTGCGCGCGCCGGCACGGGCTGGTTCAGACGCGCGCTCGACAGCGACATCTTCTATTCGTTCCGCCGTTCCAAGCTGACGATGGTGGCGGCAACCGTTACCCTCCTGTTTTTCCTGCTGGCGATCTTCGCTTCGGTCCTTTCGGTTCAGAACCCGTTCGATCCGGCGCAGCTTCAGCTGATGAATTCGCGCATTTCGCCGTTGTGGACCGCCGACGGCCAAAGCCCGTTCCTGCTCGGTACCGACGAACAGGGCCGCGACGTGTTCTCGGCCATTCTCTACGGGCTTCGGATCTCGCTCGTCGTCGGCGTGCTCGGCGTCGTCTTCGCCGGCACGCTCGGAATTACGCTTGGGCTGATCGCTGGCTATGTCGGCGGCGCGGTCGATGGCCTGATCATGCGCATCGCCGACGTGCAGCTCACCTTCCCGGCCATCCTGATCGCGCTCCTGGTCAACGGCGTCGCCAAGTCGGTGTTCGGCAACCGGCTGGACGCCATGAGTACGCTGGTGGTGCTGGTGATCGCGATCGGACTGAGTTTCTGGGTGCAGTATGCCCGCACCGTGCGCGGCTCCGTCATGGTCGAGAAGAACAAGGATTATGTCGCCGCCGCCCAATTGATCGGGCTCCCCGCCCCCATCATCATGCTGCGTCACGTGCTGCCGAACACGATGGGTCCGATCCTGGTGATCGCCACCATCAACCTGGCGCTCGCCGTCATTACGGAAGCCACGCTGTCATTCCTCGGCGCCGGGATGCCCGATACCATGCCGTCGCTGGGCACGTTGATCCGGATCGGCAACAATTATCTGTTTGCGGGCGAATGGTGGATCGTGGCCTTCCCCGGCTTTGCGCTGGCCGGACTGATCCTGTCCATCAATCTGCTCGGCGACTGGCTGCGCGACGCGCTCAACCCGAAGCTCCGATGACCAACCCTGTCCTTTCCGTGCGTAACCTCGAGGTGGAGTTCCACACCCGCCGCAGCGTCTTGCACGCCATCAACGGTATCTCCTTCGACATCGCCAAGGGCGAGGTGCTCGGCGTGGTCGGCGAATCCGGCGCGGGAAAATCCGTGACGGGGCTTGCCGTGATCGGCCTGATCGATCCGCCCGGACGCATCTCGGGCGGCGAGATCTATCTGTCGGGGATGCGGATCGATCATCTGCCGCCGGAAGAAATCCGCCGCATCCGCGGCAAACGCATCGGGATGATCTTCCAGGATCCGCTGACCAGCCTCAATCCGCTCTACAAGATCGGTGACCAGATCGTCGAAACCATCCAGACCCATCTCAATCTCTCGGAAACCGCGGCGCGCAAGCGCGCCATCGACCTTTTGGCGGAGGTCGGAATTCCCGCGCCGGAAAAACGCATCGATGCCTATCCGCATGAATTCTCCGGCGGCATGCGCCAGCGCGTCGTGATCGCGCTTGCGATCTGCGCCGAACCGGATCTGATCATCGCCGACGAGCCGACCACGGCCCTCGACGTCTCCGTGCAGGCGCAGATCATCTCGCTGATCAAACGCCTTGGCCGCGACCATGGCACCGCCGTGATGCTGGTGACGCACGACATGGGCGTGATCGCCGAAACCTCCGACCGCGTCGCGGTGATGTATTCGGGTAGGATTGCCGAGATCGGCCCGGTTCAGGACGTCGTGCAGAACCCGCTGCATCCCTACGCCAAGGGCTTGATGGGCGCGATCCCGACGCTGGCGGGCGAAGACAAGCGGCTGGTGCAGATACCCGGTTCGATGCCGCGGCTGTCGGCGATCCCGAAAGGCTGCTCGTTCAACCCGCGCTGCGGCTTCGTCTTCGACCGCTGCCGCGTCGAGCGTCCGGAGCCGATCGCGCACGGTACGCAGGCCGTGGCCTGTCATCTCTATGATGCCGCGCCCAAGACGGCGATCAAGGAGACCGCGGCATGAGCGCGGTACCCTTCATCGACGTCAGGAATTTGCGCCGCGAGTTCGACGTCTCAAAGCCGTGGCTCAACCGCGTGCTTGAAGGCGGGCACCTGGAATTCCTCAAGGCGGTCGACGGCGTGACCTTCGGCATCAAGAAGGGCGAGACTTTTGCCCTCGTCGGCGAATCCGGTTCGGGCAAGACCACCGTGGCACGGATGGTGGTCGGATTGCTGCCGCCGAGCTCCGGCGAAGTCGTCATCGACGGCGTCTCGATGACCGATGCAAGGCAGGCGCAGGTACGGCAGAAGCTGCGCCGCCGCATCCAGATGATTTTCCAGGATCCCTATGCGAGCCTCAATCCACGTTTCCGGGTCGATGCCATCGTCTCCGAGCCGATCCGCGCCTTCGACCTGATCGCGGGCGAGCGCGACATCGCCGCACGCGTCGGTGAATTGCTGAGTCTCGTCGGCCTGCATGCCGACGACGGCCTGAAATTTCCGCATGAGTTTTCCGGCGGGCAGCGCCAGCGCATCGCGATCGCCCGCGCGCTGGCCTCGGAAGCCGAATTCATCGTCTGCGACGAGCCGACCTCGGCGCTTGATGTCTCCGTGCAGGCGCAGATCCTCAATCTGATGCGCGACCTGCAGGACAAGTTCGGCCTGACTTATCTCTTCATCAGCCATAACCTTGCCGTGGTGCGGCATATGGCGAGCCGCATCGGCGTGATGTATCTCGGCCGCATCGTCGAAATCGCGGAAGGGCGCGAACTCTTCAGCAATCCACGGATGCCCTACACCAAGATGCTGCTGGGTGCGGTTCCCGATCTCGCGATGTCCGGCCGCCAGCGGATTCCGGTCAAGGGCGAGATCCCCAATCCGATCAACCCACCGCCCGGCTGCGCCTTCAACCCGCGCTGCCCGCTGGTCTACGATCTCTGCCGCCAGCAGGCGCCCGCACTGATCAACGGCGTCGCCTGCCACGCCGTCAATTCGCCGGCCGAGGCCGTGCCTGCCTGATCACAGGGATGGGTCAACCAAACGGTTGGCAGCAGGCCTCGCCTGTGGTCAAGTGGCGCACCAAATACCAGCGCAGCATCGGATTCCCATGAGCAACATCAATCCCGATCCGTTCACGACCAGGCCGGAAATCGAAGGCACGTTCGGCGTCGTGACCTCGACCCACTGGATCGCCACCGCAGTCGGGATGGGCATCCTGGAAAAGGGCGGCAATGCGTTCGATGCGGGCGTTGCCACCGCCTTCACGCTGCAAATCGTCGAGCCGCATCTGAACGGCCCGGGCGGCGATGTGCCCATCATCGTGCATGACACCAAGCGCGGCCGCACCGAAGTGATCTGCGGCCAGGGCCCGGCGCCGGCGGGCGCCACCATCGCGCATTACCGCAGCGAGGGGCTGGAGATGGTGCCCGGCACCGGGTTGCTCGCGGCCTGCGTGCCCGGCACGTTCGAATCCTGGATGTTGCTCTTGCGCGATTACGGCACGATGCGGCTGCGCGACGTGCTGGAACCTGCGATCGCCTATGCCCGCGACGGCTATCCCCTGGTGGAGCGCGCGGCGGCGACGATTCAGATCGTCGAAAAACTGTTCCGTAATCACTGGAAGACATCGGCTGCGGTCTATCTGCCGAACAATGAAGTGCCAAAACCCGGCACGCTCTTCACAAACAAGCAGCTCTCGGAAACCTACGCCCGCATCCTGAAAGAAGCCGAGAGCGCCGGCGGCGATCGCGTCGCGCAGATCGAAGCCGCGCGAAAAGCCTGGTCGCACGGCTTCGTCGCGGAGGCGATCGACAAGTTCTGCCGCACGCAGGACATCATGGACGTCAGCGGCTCGCCGCATCGCGGCGTGCTCCGTGCCGACGACATGGCGCGCTGGCAGCCGACCGTCGAGGCGCCGCTGACCTATGATTACGGCCGCTACACCGTGTGCAAGCCTGGTGTCTGGAGCCAGGGCCCTGTCATGCTGCAGCAACTCGCGCTGTTGAAGGGCTTCGAACTCGACGGGCTCGATCCCGCCGGGCCCGAATTCATCCATCTGCAGACCGAATGCGCCAAGCTCGCTTTCGCCGACCGCGAGAAATTCTACGGCGATCCAAAGTTTACCGACATCCCGATCGCGACCTTGCTGTCGGACGCCTATAACGACGAGCGCCGCAAGCTGATCTCGAGGGACAAGGCCTCGCTCGATTTCCTCCCCGGCTCCGTGGAAGGTTTCGGGTCGGTCGTTAAACTGCGCCGCGCCGAAGGCCATCGCGAGGCGGTTGGCGCCATGGGCGCCGGCGAGCCGACCGTCGGCCGCTTCGGCGAGGTGCGCGGCGACACCGTGCATTTCGACATCATCGACCAGGCCGGCAACATGATCTCGGCGACGCCGTCCGGCGGCTGGCTGCAATCCTCGCCGGTGATTCCCGAACTCGGCTTCTGCCTCGGCAGCCGCGCCCAGATGTTCTGGCTCGAGGAAGACCATCCCGCGGCACTGGCGCCGGGCAAGCGCCCGCGCACCACGCTCTCGCCGACCATGGCGCTACGCGACGGCGAGCCGTACATGGCCTGGGGTTCGCCCGGCGGCGACCAGCAGGATCAATGGACCACGCAATTCTTCCTGCGCCATGTCCACGCCAATCTGAACCTGCAGGAAGCGATCGACGCGCCGGCATGGCACTCCGAACATTTCCCGATCTCGTTCTGGCCGCGCACCGCCCGGCCCGGCGTGCTGGTCGTTGAAAACCGCGTGCCGAAGGCGACTATCGATACCTTGAAGAGCCGCGGCCATGTCGTCGAGGTCGGCCCCGACTGGTCGGAAGGCCGCCTCACCGCCGCCTCCAAGGTCGGCCGCCGCCGCCGTGCGGCCGCCAATCCCCGGGGCATGCAAGGCTACGCGGCCGGACGATAAGAGCTTCAGATGACTTGTAAGGTTTGAGATGACTTGGTCGATCATCGCGCGCGATCCCGCAACCGGCCAGTTCGGCATCGCGGTCGCGACCAAATTCTTCGCAGTCGGCGCGCGCGTACCGCATGTCGTGGCCGGCATCGGCGGCATCGCGACCCAGGCGCTGGTTAATCCCTATTACGGCATCGACGGCGTGAAACTGTTGAGCCAGGGACGTGAACCGGACGACATCCTCAAGACCCTTGTTGCCACCGACGACGGCCGCGAAAGCCGGCAATTGCACATCATGGACGCGAAAGGCCGCATCGCCGCGCATACCGGCCGCGATTGCGTCGACTGGTGCGGACACATTCAGGGCGACGGCTTCTCGATCGCGGGCAACATGCTGGCCGGCGCCGCCGTGCTCGACGACACCGCAAAAGCCTATGTCGCCAATGCTGGCCTGCCCTTTCCCCGCCGGCTGATCGCCGCGATGCATGCGGGCGAAGCGGCGGGCGGCGACAAGCGTGGCAAGCAGTCCGCGGCGCTGCTGATCCATGGCGAGGAGGAATGGTCCGAGCTCAATTTGCGTGTCGACGACCATACCGATCCGCTGCGCGAGCTCGAGCGGCTGGAAGAAGTGAGCCGCGAGCGCTGGGTGCATTTCCGCGCATTCATGCCGACGCGCAAAAACCCGGCCGGAATCACCGATCGCGCGACCATCGACGCCGGCATCGAGGCCAGCATCAAAGCGGCGACCGCAGGCAAGGCATGACCTCAAGAGCGTTTTCCAGCGAAGTGGAAACCGGTTCGCGTCAAGAAAACGCGTCAAATCCAGAATCCAGTCCGCTGATCGAGATCGAGGGCCTTCGCGTCGTGTTCCATGGCGACGACGGCCGCACGACGCACGCCGTCGATGCCGTCGATCTCAGTGTCGCCAACGGCGCGACGCTGGGGCTGGTCGGCGAATCCGGTTGCGGCAAGAGCGTGACGTCACTCGCCATCATGGGACTTTTGTCGAAACATTCGGCCGAAGTGTCAGGCTCGATCCGCTTCGACGGTTTTGATCTGCTCGACGTGCCCGACGAGACCCTGCGCGACCTGCGCGGCAATCGGCTGGCGATGATTTTTCAGGAGCCGATGACCTCGCTCAATCCGAGTTTTACCATCGGCGACCAGATCATCGAGACCATCCTGCGCCATCGCGGCGGCTCGAAGCGCCAGGCGCGCGAGCGCGCGATCGAGCTGTTGCGCCGCGTCCACATCCCCTCGCCCGACAAGCGCATCGACGAATATCCGCACAAGCTCTCCGGCGGCATGCGCCAGCGCGTGATGATCGCGATGGCGCTGGCCTGCGATCCCCGTTTGCTGATCGCGGACGAGCCGACCACCGCGCTCGACGTCACCCTGCAGGCGCAGATCCTCGATCTGATGCGCGAGCTGAAGGCCGCCAGTGGCGCCGCGATCATCCTGATCACGCACGATCTCGGCGTCGTCGCCGAGGTCTGCGACGAGGTCGCCGTGATGTATGCCGGCGAGATCGTCGAGCGCGCCCCGGTCGATGAGCTGTTCGCCAATCCGCAGCACCCCTACACGGTCGGGTTGCTCGGCTCGATCCCGCGGCTCGGTCGCCGCGCGTCGCATCTGGCGACCATCGAGGGCATGGTGCCGAACATGGCCAATCCGCCGCCCGGCTGCCGTTTCTCGGCGCGGTGTCCCTTTGTCGCTGACATCTGCGTCGCGGCGCCGCCGCCGCTGGCGACCCTCAGCCCCGGCCACGCCTCGCGCTGCATCAGGGCGCCGCTGGAGCGGCTGGTGTCATGACCGCGCTGCTCGAAGTTGAAGGACTCGTAAAGCATTTCGTCGCGGGACGTTCGGTGTTCGGCCGCGCCACCGCCTTCGTCAAGGCCGTCGACGGCGTCAGTTTCCGCGTCGAGGCCGGCAAGACGCTGGCGCTGGTCGGTGAATCCGGCTGCGGCAAATCCACCGTGAGCCGGCTGGTGCTGCGGCTGATCGAACCGGACGCCGGCAGCGTTCGCTTCGAGGGCCGCGATCTGCTGGCGCTCGATGCCAATGCATTGCGCAACTTCCGCCGTGACGCGCAGATCATCTTCCAGGATCCTTACGCTTCGCTCAACCCGCGCATGACCGTCAGCCAGATCCTGACCGAGCCGCTGGCGCTGCACGACCTGGTGCCCGCGCCGCGCCGCCGCGAGCGGGTCGAGGAATTGCTGCGGCTGGTCGGGCTGGAGCCGCGCTTTGCGCGGCGCTATCCGCATGAATTTTCCGGCGGCCAGCGCCAGCGCATCGCCATCGCACGGGCGCTGGCGGTGGAACCGAAACTGATCATCTGCGACGAGCCGGTATCGGCGCTCGACGTCTCGATCCGCTCGCAAATCCTGAACCTGCTGCGTGATTTGCAGAACCGGCTGGGTCTTGCGTACATTTTTGTTTCGCACGACCTTGCCGTCGTAAAACACATCGCCGACCGCGTCGCGGTGATGAATCTCGGCGTCATCGTCGAGACCGCGGATGCGCAGGCGCTGTTCGCCGCCCCGCGCCATCCCTATAGCCGGGCTTTGTTGTCAGCTATTCCCGTACCCAGGCCACAAGCCAAACGCAGCCGCATCGTGCTGCAGGGCGAGATGCCGAGCGCGCTCGATCCGCCGTCCGGCTGCCGCTTTCATACCCGCTGCCCTTACGTGGTCGAGCGCTGCCGCACCGACGTGCCGCAACTCTTGGCCGACAGCACGGGGCACGCCACCGCTTGCCATCGGATGGCGGAACTGCCGGCGCCTGATAGCATCGTTCCCAGTGATGGCGGCTTTTCACCGGTGCTGGAAAAACTGGTCGCCGCCTTTGGGCGGGCGGAAGGTGCGGGCCGTAACGGGGTTGATATATCAGGAACACGACCGGCAGCAGTGTAATCAAGGGGATTGTTGCGATGAAAATCTTGCGTTTGGCGGTAACTGCGGCAGCTCTGTTGCTGTCGTTCGAGGCGAGTGTTCAGGCCCAGACCACGCTGCGCATCGGCCTGGCCGAGGACCCGGACATTCTCGATCCGACGCTCGGGCGTACCTATGTCGGCCGCATCGTGTTCGCATCATTGTGCGACAAGCTGTTCGACATCGACGAAAAGATCAACATCGTGCCGCAGCTCGCGCTGTCGCATGAGACCTCGGCCGACGGCAAGGAGGTCATCATCAAGCTGCGGCCGGGCGTGAAATTCCACGACGGCGAGCCGCTGGACGCCGAGGCCGCGAAATTCTCGCTCGACCGCCATCTGACCATGCCGACCTCGTTCCGCAAACCGGAACTGGCGCAGCTCGACCGTGTCGACGTGGTCGATCCCCTCACCATCAAACTGGTGTTGAAGACGCCGTTCTCGCCCCTGATCGCCCAGCTCACCGACCGCGCCGGCATGATGGTTTCGCCAAAGGCCGCGAAGGCCGAAGGCGACAAGTTCGGCTTGAAGCCGGTGTGTGCAGGGCCATACAAGTTCGTCGAGCGCGTGCAGCAGGACCGTATCGTGTTCGAGAAATTCGCCGATTACTGGAACAAGGACGCGGTCAAGATCGACCGCATCGTTTATCTGCCGCTGGTCGATGCCACCGTGCGCCTCGCCAATCTGAAATCCGGCGGTCTCGATCTGATCGAACGCCTGCTCGCCACCGACATCAAGGCGGTGCAGAGCGACCCGAAGCTGAAATTATCCAGCGCCATCGAGCTCGGCTATCAGGGCGTGACGCTGAACGTCGGCAAGGACAAGACCAAGGGACCGCTCAGCCAATCCGCAAAGGTCCGCCAGGCGCTCGATCTGTCGCTCGATCGCGAGGCCATCAACCAGGTGGTGTTCAACGGCGAGTTCAAGCCCGGCAACCAATGGGTCAATCCCGACCATCCCTATTACCAGAAGGCATTTCCGGTCCGCGGCCGTGATATCGCCAAGGCCAAGGCGCTGTTGAAGGAAGCCGCCGTCACGGCGCCCGTCAGCGTCGATTTCATGGTGCCGAAGGGCGCGGAAACCGAAGCGGTGGCGCAGGTGATCCAGTCGATGGCCTCCGAAGCCGGCTTCGACATGAAGATCAGGGTCACCGAATTCGCAACCTCGCTGAAACTGGCCGAGTCAGGCGAATACCAGGCGTTCATGCTGGCCTGGAGCGGACGAATCGATCCCGACGGCAATTCCTACGTGTTCCAGAAATCCAACGCGCCACAGAACTACAGCGCCTGGTCCAATCCCGAAGCCGACAAGGCGCTCGACGACGGGCGTCTTGTGACGGATCAGGCGCAGCGCAAGGCCATCTATGAGAAGCTGGCCAAGCTCGTGCTGGAGGAAAAGCCGCTGCTCTACATCTATCACCGCAAGATCCTGATTGCGCATAGTACAAAACTCGAAGGCTACAAGCAGATGCCGGACGGCCTGGTGCGCGTGACCGGGTTGACGCTGAAGTGAGAGGCCGACCCATGCTCACGTGTCCCGGACGCGGTGCAGCGTTATTACGCTGCTCCGCAGAGCCGGGATCTACCGTGCGGCCAGACTGGGTCCCGGTTCAGCAGCGCAACATTGCATGTTGCGCCGCGCCCGGGACACGGGGAAAACCATGCTGAACTTCCTCGGCCAGCGTATCCTGCAGCTGATCCCGACGCTGTTCTTCGTGTCGGTCCTGATCTTTTCGCTGCAGCATCTGTTGCCCGGCGATCCCGCGCTTGTCATGGCCGGCGAGGAGCGCGATCCCGAAGTGATCGCGCAAATCCGCGCGCAATACCGGCTCGATCAGCCGATCCCGATCCAGTACGTCTATTGGGTCAAGGGCGTGCTGTCGGGGGATTTCGGCGAGTCGCTGCGCATCAAGGTGCCGGTGCTGAGCCTGATCGCGCAGAAACTGCCGGTGACGATCCAGCTCGGCTCGATGGCGATCGTGATCGCCTTCCTGATCGGAATTCCCGCCGGCATCGTATCGGCCGTCAAGAAAGGCACGGCGTGGGACTACGGCGCCAACCTGTTCGCGCTGTGGGGCATCTCGACGCCGAATTTCTGGCTCGGCATCATGCTGATCTTCCTGTTCTCGATCGAGCTCGGCTGGCTTCCGGCCTCCGGCTATGTGCCGCTGTCGGAAAACTGGCGCGCCAGCCTCGCCTCCACCATCATGCCCGCCTTCGTGCTCGGCAACGCCATCGCCGCGATCCTGATGCGGCACACCCGCAGCGCCATGCTGCAGGTGCTGGAGAGCGATTACGTGCGGACAGCGCGCGCAAAAGGCCTTTCCGAACGCTCGGTGATCCTCAAGCATGCGATGCGCAACGCGCTGACGCCGGTGATCACGCTCGGCGCGCTCGAACTCGGCACGCTGCTGTCGGGCGCGGTGCTGACCGAGCAGATTTTTTCGATTCCGGGTTTTGGAAAATTGATCGTCGACGCCGTGTTCAACCGTGACTACGCGGTCGTGCAAGGCGTCGTGCTGACAACGGCGACGATCTACATCACGCTGAATCTTGTCGCCGATATCGCCTATGTCCTCGTCAACCCGCGGCTGAGGGCATAACCCATGACCGACGTCGCTCTCGGCACCCTTCCAAAAGTCGCCTCCGATGAACTGGAGAGCCCGACCCGGCGCGCGCTGCGGCGGCTGTTCAAGCGCAAGGGCGCCGTGGTCGGCCTCGTCGTGATCGCGCTGTTCGTGGTGCTCTCGCTGTTCGCGCCGCTGATCGTGCCCTATGATCCGATCGCAACCAGCTGGTCGCTGGTGCGCAAGCCGCCGACGTGGCAGCACTGGTTCGGCACCGACGATCTCGGCCGCGATATCCTGGCCCGCGTGGTCTATGGCGCGCGGGCCTCGCTGATGGCCGGCGCGATCTCGGTCGGGATTGCGCTCGGCATCGGCGTGCCGCTCGGCTTGCTGTCGGGCTATCGCGGCGGCTTCATCGACGGCCTGATCAGCCGCATCACCGATGCGATGCTGGCCTGCCCGTTCCTGATCCTCGCCATTGCGCTGGCGGCGTTTCTCGGCCCGAGCCTCGGCAACGCCATGATCGCGATCGGCATCTCGGCGACGCCGATCTTCGTGCGGCTGACTCGCGGCCAGGTGATGAGCGTCAAGGTCGAGGATTATGTCGAGGCGGCACGCGCGATGGGCAATCCGCGCTGGCGCATCGCGCTGTTCCATATCCTGCCGAACATCATGCCGGCGCTTTTGGTGCAGGCCACGCTGTCGATTGCGGCCGCCATCATTGCCGAGGCCGCATTGTCGTTCCTCGGCCTCGGCCAGCAGCCGCCCTCGCCGTCCTGGG
This sequence comes from Bradyrhizobium sp. AUGA SZCCT0177, assembly GCF_018130125.1. Taxonomy (NCBI): domain Bacteria; kingdom Pseudomonadati; phylum Pseudomonadota; class Alphaproteobacteria; order Hyphomicrobiales; family Nitrobacteraceae; genus Bradyrhizobium; species Bradyrhizobium sp. AUGA SZCCT0177. The sequence goes on from NZ_JAFCMA010000026.1 coordinate 112,037, forward strand.
GCAGCATGCTCAACGCCGCGCAGCGTTTCCTGACCAACGCGCCCTGGATGGCGGTCTGGCCGGGACTGGCGATCTTCCTCGTGGTGCTGTCGTTCAACCTGGTCGGTGACGGCCTGCGTGACGCGCTCGATCCAAGGGAGCGGTAGGCGCTTGCTTCACCTCGCCCCGCTTGCGGGGAGAGGTCGGATCGCACTTGCGATCCGGGTGAGGGGGTACCGGTCCAACCTCGAATTCAACGCTCGCGGATAGAAGTGCCCCTCACCCCGCCCCTCTCCCCGCGAAGAGCGGGGCGAGGGAGAAGCGCTACCGGTTTCCTTAAATCACGATCTCCCGCAACACCCGCCGGCAATCCATCTCGTATTCGAGGTCGATCACCGGCGGCCTTGCAAAATGCCAGGTCAGGCCCGAACGCGCGGCGCCGCGGCGGACCAGCTCTTCGGCAAACACCGGATGGAAGTCGTGGATCGTGTAGGTCTGCGCCGCCGTCGCATCCTTCCAGCCGAAGCCGAATTCGCCCATGCGCTTTTCCATGGCGCCGACCACGTAGCTCACTTTCTCCTTCAAGCCGTCGGGGCTGAGGTCGCGGTACCGCACGGTGCGCTCGGCATAGGTCGCACCGCCTTCCAGCGATTCGCCGCTGCCCGCGATCACGAAGCTCGGCGTCGTATTCCCGCTCGGGCGCGTGAACGAGAAGGCATAGAACGACGGCTCGGCCGGCGGGTCGATCTCGGGACAGACATTGCTGCGCGCCACCGGGTTGGTGGTGCCGTCATAGATGTCCCATGCGGCGAGCGTCTTGACGTAGTGCAGGTTGAAGTTCCGGAAACCCTCGTCGGTGAAGGCGGCCGGCGAGCGCAGCTCGCAGGCGCAGAACGAGGTCAGCGGCCTGCCGGCGGCCTGGATATATTTCGCGATCTGGGCAAAGCCTTCCGCCAGCGCCACCGGTTTGTCGAACCGCACCCGCTCGATCTCGAAACCGGGGTTGGCTGCTGCGCCAGCCGAATACTGAAACACCGCCGGGATGAACCGGTAATTGCCTGCCACAAAGTCGGTCGTCATATCCACTCTCCGTTTCCCGTTATTCCAGTTGCATCCGCACGCCCTTGGCGCCGTTGAGCAGCCGCTTCAAATGAAAGCCGGCGAGCGCATCGTCGGCATGGGCGCCGACCAGCGCTGCAAAGGCCGGCATCGCCGCGGGGTCGCCGGCCTCGAGCTTGGCGAAGGCTTCGGAATATTGCGCCGTCGCGGGGCTCTCAAACGCTGCCGCGGTCAACGGCTCATAGGCGCGCAGCGGCTCGCTGCGTCCGCGCAGCACGAGGTCGCCGACCGGCCGGCCGCGGAAATCCCCGGCGCCATCAGCGACCACGGCGCTGACGCAAATCCGCGTGCCCAGGAACTTGTTGGCGGCCTCCAGCCGCGCCGCCGTGTTGATGGTGTCGCCATAGGCGGTGTAATCGAAAAACCGGCTGCCGCCGAAATTACCGACCAGCGCGGGACCGGCGTGGACGCCGACGCGCGTGGCCCCGAAATTCACGCCCTTTTCCTTCCAGCGCAGGCGAAACTCCTGCGCCCAGCTATCGAGATCGTGAGCGCAGGCGATCGCGCGCCTGGCGTAATCAGGCTGATCCCCCGGCGCGTTGAACAGAACGTGGATCGCATCGCCGATGATCTTGGCGACCGTCCCCTCATGCGCGAACACCACGTCGGTCATGCCGCCCACATAGTCGCCGAGCAGCGTACCCAGCACGTCGGGTGCGGCGGTTTCCACCAGCGAGGTGAAACCGGTGATGTCGGTGAAGATCGCCGCGACCTCACGCCAATGCACCTCCATGCCGTCGCTGTCGCCGATGGCGGCAAGACGGCTCGCAATCTGCGGCGAGAAATAGCGCGACAGTGAGGCGTGCGCGCGCTCGGCCTCGGCCTGGCGGCGGCGCGCCTCGCGCATCATCTCGACATGGCGGATGGTCTTGTCGATCGTCATTTCCAGATCGCCGAAATCGATCGGCTTGGTCAGGAAATCGAACGCGCCGCGGTTCATCGCGGTGCGGATGTTGCTCATGTCGCCATAGGCGGACACGATGATGGTGGATTTCTTGTCTTCGGCCTCCTGCAGCCTGGCGAGCAGCGACAGCCCGTCCATGCGCGGCATGTTGATGTCGGATACCACCATGTCGACATGCGGGTTCTGCTCGATCGAGGCCAACGCTTCGATCCCGTCATGGGCGAACACAAAGGCTACGATGCCGTCGCGGATCTGACGACGGAATTTCTGCAGCACCAGAGCCTCGAGATCGGGCTCGTCGTCGACGACGAGGATCGTTGCGGTCATGCGGCTTGCCCGAGCCGGGTATCGATCTCGTGGCGCAGCAGCGCAAAATCGATCGGCTTGGTCAAGAGGCCGATCGCGCCGCGCTCGATCGCCTTGCGGCGGGTTTCGGCATCGCCATAGGCGGTGATCATGATGACGGGCACATCAGGCCGCGCCGCGCGCACCTTCGGCAGCATTTCAAGCCCGCTCATGCCGGGCATGTTGATGTCGGACAGGATCAGGATCAGCGACGGGTCACGAACTTCCGCAGCACGCTCCAGCGCCGCAGGCGCCGACGGCGCGAACTCCATCGTAAAGCGACCGGATTTGAGGTCGCGCCGGAACTGCTGCCGAAACAGCGTTTCGACATCGGGCTCGTCATCCACGACGAGGATGTAAACGCTCAATTTTGCCTCCAGTATCATTGGGCATGATCTTACCCGAAAACCGGTCTCCACTTTTCGGGATCATGCCTGCGCTACGCCTTTTCGCGGCAGCGTAATAATGAATTCGGTGAATACATCAGGCTCAGTCCGTACGTCGATCTTGCCCCCGTGCTGTTTCACCACGATGTCGTGACTCATCGATAATCCGAGCCCGGTTCCCTCGCCCGCGGGTTTCGTCGTGAAGAAGGGATTGAACATTTTCTCCTTCACTTCCAAGGGGATACCCGTGCCATTGTCACGAATCCGGATTTCCACCTTGTTGCCGAGGTTTTTCGTCGTCGCCGTCAGAACGGGCTCGAAGCCCTCCTCGCCCGTCTCCTTGCGCTTGGTCGCGGCGTAAAAACCGTTCGAGATCAGATTGAGGAAAACCCGCGTGATTTCCTGCGGATAGAGATCGACCATGCCGGCCTCGGGATCGAAATCGCGCTTGAGCGTGATGTTGAATCCGGATTTTTCCGCCCGCGCGCCGTGATAGGCGAGGTTGAGGCTCTCCTCGATGATCGCATTGATGTCGGCGGAGCGGAGTTCGCCTGATCCCTCGCGCGAATGCAGCAGCATGTTCTTGACGATCGAGTCGGCACGCTTGCCGTGCTGCACGACCTTTTCGAGATTTCCCTTCAGCATATGGGTGAGTTCGTCGATCTCCTCGCGGGTCTTGTCGTCGAGCGCGGCGGGCTTCAGCACATCGTTCAGCTCGTCGATCAGTTCCGCCGACAGCGCCGAGAAATTGTTGACGAAATTGAGCGGGTTCTTGATTTCGTGCGCGATCCCCGCGGTGAGCTGGCCGAGCGAGGCCAGTTTCTCGGTCTGCACCAGGCGGTCCTGCGCGGTGCGCAATTCGTCGAGAGACTCGCTCAGATCCTTGGTACGTTCGCGCAATTCGCGGAGCAGCCGCGTGTTCTCGATGGCGATCACGGCCTGGTTGGCGAAATTGCTGACAAGCGCGATCTGCTTGTCGGTAAACGGCCGGACCTCCTGGCGATAGATCGCAATCGTTCCGATCAACTCGTTTTCCTTGAGCAGCGGCACGATGACAATGGTCCGGGCCCCTGCAAGATCGGACATTGCAACAACGGCTGGATGGCCTTCGAGATAGGGGGCTTGTGTCCGAAGATCCTCGATTTGGATCGCCTGATGGGTTCTGACAATCGTGCCAAGGCCGCTTTTCGGGTGCGGACGGATCGGCATATCAGCCTGTGCGACATACGCGTCCGGTACATTGTAGAGCGCAACGTTGCGGAAGCTTTCCCCGTCGTAAAGGTTCATCGTGCCGAAATGCGCTCCGCAGATATGCGTAGCGTTTTCGAGCATCTTCTGGAACACCGGATCCAGTTCGCCCGGAGATGAGCTGATGACTTCCAATACTTCCGACGTCGCGGTTTGCTGTTCGAGCGTCTCTCTCAGCTCCGCAGTTCGTGTCTCGACCTTCTTCTCCAGGTCCGCATAGGATTCCTGCAGCCGCGCGCCCATGTCGTTGAACTGATTGGCGAGGCCTTCGAGTTCGTCGCCGGTCTTGATGTTGATGCGCTGGGCGAAATCGCCGCCGCCGATGCGTTCGGCGCCGGCCCGCAATGCCTGGATCGGGCCGACCATGCGACGTGCCAGGAAAATTCCGGCGAGCACCGCAAGGATCGATGCCGCCGCAAGCAGCAAGGCAAGCCGCTGCAGCGCCTGGTACAGCGAGGCGTAGGCCTCGTTGACCGGCAGTTCGACGAACATCGTCCATCCCAGCGGGGTGATCGGCGCGGATGCTGTCAGCACTTCCTGCCCCTGGATGTTCAGCGCGCCCTGCAATTCAACGGCTTCGCTGGTTCTGCCGGTGCGGGCGGCCTGCACTTGCGTCAGCTTCGACATGTCGGTGTTGCGCAGCACCAGGCTGATGTCGGGATGGGCAATCAGACGTCCCGCCGAGCCGACGACATAGGCGTGGCCGCGCTCGCCGACCTTGATCTGCGAGACAACGTCCCAGATCAGCTTCAGATTGACCTCGGCGATGCTGACACCGGCATCCTTGCGAGTGCCGGCCAGCGATAGCGTCATGTAGGGCTCGGACTCCCGGCGAAAATACACCGGCCCGTAAAACACCTTGTTGGCGACGGCTTCCGTGAATTTCGGGTCCTTGGAAAGGTCGAGGCCGGAGTCGACGACATCCATCGCCAGGCGCGACACCCGCAGGCGTTCCTTGCCGGTGGAATCGACCTGCGACAGCTCGGTGATCGCCGGCACCTGCCGCAGCAGGCGGAGTGCGTCGAACCGGCGATCCTGCAGCGATCCGGCCGACCAGGGCAATTGGGTGGTCCAGCCCAGCTGGCTTTCGATTTCCTTGATGAACTGGCCAATCTTGGCGGCGGCGGCTTCGGCCTGCTCGTGCTGGATCCGGATCAGGGAGGTTTTGTGCTCCCGATAATAGAAGAAAACCTCGAAAATCCCGTTGGAAAGCAGCGCCACGCCCACCACGGCGACGAACAGCGCGACGTATTTGGTGAACAGCCGGCTGCGGGTTTTGGTCCCGGGCGCCCCCTGCGCGGGCACAGCATTCTCCGCGGGCGAAGCAGTCGCCAGCGTGCGCCCCTCAGGAGTGCCGGGATGCAGGGAAATGCTCATCCCGGCCAAGGTATCAAGAAGCCTTGCGCTTGTCTCTTGCCGCACCGCGGCAAGCCGGAGCTCATAACGAAACGGCGGCGATCAGGACCGCCGCCGTCTTCGTCCTATTCGCCTGCCATGCTCAGGTCGGTTTGAGCCCAGGCGTTCCCAGATCGAAATCCGCGATTTCCTTCGTCCGCTGCGAACCGGCCTTGGCCTGGTGGTCGGTGGCCATCCAGACATAGACCGCCGGCAGCACGAACAGCGTGAACAGCGTACCGATCGACATGCCGGAGACCACGACGAGACCAATCGAGAAGCGGCTCGCCGCACCTGCGCCCGTTGCGGTCAGAAGCGGGATCAGGCCGGTGACCATCGCCGCCGTCGTCATCAGGATCGGACGCAGCCGGATCCGGGCCGCCATTTCGATCGCCGAACGCTTGTCGAGACCTTCCTTGAGCTGCAGTTCGTTGGCGAACTCCACCATCAGGATGCCGTGCTTGGTGATCAGACCGACCAAGGTGAGCAATCCGACCTGGGTATAGATGTTGATCGTCGCCATGCCGAAGAACAGCGGGATCAGCGCGCCGACGATCGCCATGGGAACGCTGATCATGATCACCAGCGGATCGCGCAGGCTTTCGAACTGCGCCGCCAGCACCAGGAAGATTATGATCAGCGCGAAACCGAAGGTGATCGCGAGCTGATTGCCCTCCTGCACATATTGGCGGGAATCGGCCAGGTAGTCGTGACCGAAGCCGGCGGGCAACTTCTTGGCTTCACCTTCGAGGAAGTCCACCGCCTGCCCAACCGTCACGCCCGGCATCGGCACCGCCTGGAAGGTCGCGGAGTTCAGCTGGTTGTAATGCGTCAGCGAATTCGGATCGGTCGCGGTCTCGATCGACACGATGGTCGACAGCGGCACCAATTGCCCCGTGTTGGTCGGGACATAGTAACCGCCGAGCGATTCCGGCGACAGCCGCATGCCGCGGGGCACCTGCGGGATCACCTGATACGAGCGCCCCTCGAGGTTGAAGCGATTGACGTAATTGCCGCCCAGCAGAGTCTGCAACGTGGCGCCGACCTGCGCCATGTTGATGCCGAGATCGCTTGCCTTGGAACGGTCGATGTTGACCCGCACCACCGGCTGATTGAAGTCGAGGTCGCTGTCGGAGACGATGAACAGGCCGCTCTTGCGCGCCGCGTCCTTTAGCTTGTTCATCTCCTCATAGACGGCCTGGAAGCCGGCGGTCGAATTGATCACCATCTGCACCGGCAGACCACCGGGCCCGCCCGGGAGCGGCGGCAGGTTGAACGCGAACGCCTGGACACCTTCGATCTTGCTGATCTCCGCCTGTACCAGCGGCTTCAGCTTGATCGAGGAACGTTCACGCTCGTCCCACGGCTTGAGCAGCATGCCGGCGATCCCGCCCTGCGGCCCGTTGATGCCATTCAGGACGAAGCGCAGGTCGGTTTCGGGAAACTTGGCAAACGCCTTGTCGAGCTTGTCGCCGTAGAAGTCGACATAGTCGATGTTGGCGTATTTCGGCGCCTTGGTCACCGAGAACACGATGCCCTGGTCCTCTTCGGGCGCGAGTTCCTTGGCCGTGTTCATATACAGGAACCCGACCAGACCGAGGATCGTCAGCGCGAACACGCCGGTGATCGGGCGATAGTCGAGCGAGCGATCGAGTTGCCTTCCGTACCAGCGCGTCATCGCGCCGAACACCCGGTTGACGATCCTGGCGAAACGCCCCTCTTCGGCACTCTTGAGCAGGACCGAGCACATCATCGGCGACAGTGTCAGCGCAATCACGCCGGACACGATCACCGAGCCCGCGAGCGTGAAGGCAAATTCGCGGAACAGCGAGCCGGTCAAGCCGCCGAGGAATCCGATCGGTGCATACACGGCCGCCAGCGTGATCGTCATCGAGATCACGGGACCGACGATTTCGCGCGCACCCTGCAGGGACGCCTGTACCGGTGTTTTTCCCTCTTCCAGATGGCGATGGATGTTCTCGACCACCACGATGGCATCGTCGACCACGAGCCCGATGGCGAGCACCATCGCCAGCAGCGTCAGCAGGTTGAAGCTGAAGCCCAGCGCCAGCATCAGGCTGCAGACGCCAATCAGCGACAGCGGAATCGTGACGACGGGAATGATGACCGAACGGAACGATGCCAGGAACAGGAAGATCACGACCACGACGATCAGCATCGCCTCGATCAGCGTGTTCTGCACCTCGTCGATCGACGACTGAATGAACTTGGTGGAATCGTAGGCCACCTTCATCTTCATCGAAGGCGGCAAGTTGCGTTCCAGCTCCGGAAACAGCGCACGCACACCTTTGACCAGCGTCAACGGATTGCCTTGCGGGGTCGCCTGCACGCCGATGAAGATCGCGCGCTCGCCGCTGAACGCGACACTCGCGTCGGTGCTTTGCGCCGCCAGTTCGACGGTCGCGATATCCTCGACCCGAACAAAGCCGCCGTCCTTGGACTTGACGATCATCCGCTTGAACTGATCAAGGCTCCGCAAGTCGGTATTGGTCGTAATGTTGGAGACGATGAAGTAGCCCTTGGCCTGGCCGGCGGCAGCCTGGAAGTTGTTGGCCTGGATCGCCGCCTGGACATCGCTCGGCGATACGCCGCGCCCGGCCATCTTGATCGGATCAAGCCACAGCCGCATCGCGAATGTCTGGCCGCCCAGAATGTCGGCCGACGCCACGCCGTCGACGGTCGACAGCACCGGCTGAACCACGCGCGTCAGATAGTCCGAGATCGCCGAACCGGACAACTCCTCGCTGGAGAAGCCGAGATACATCACGGCCGTTGTCTGACCGGTTGTCTTGGTCACGATCGGATCGTTGGATTCTTTCGGGATCAGATATTTGACCGAGTTCGTCTTGGCGAGAACTTCGGTCAGCGCCTGGTTCGGATCGAAATTCAGCTTGATGTAGACCTGGATCGTGCTCGTGCCCTGCACCGACGATGACGTGATGTAGTCGACACCTTCGGCGGAAGCGATCGCCTGCTCGATCGGCGTCGTGATGAAGCCCTGAATCAAATTCGCCGACGCGCCCGGATAGACGGTGGTGACGTTGATCACCGTGTTCGACAGCTTCGGATACTGCCGGATCGGCAGGACGCTGGCGGCCCGCAGACCGAGCAAGAGAATCAGCAGGCTGACGACGACCGACAAAACCGGGCGCTTGATGAAGATATCAGTTAAGGCCATCGCTGGTTATCCAGTTCAAACATGTGGGCACGGTCCCTTCACGAGACCGATGCCTGAATCCTGATGTTGCAAACGCGGCCCTACCGGCCCCGTCACGTTCAATAGCGCGGCGGCTTCGCCGGAATCACAGGCGCCGGATCGGCCGAAATCGTCACTGCCGCACCCGATTGCAGCTTGAGCTGTCCGACCGCAACGACACGATCGCCGGACTTCAGCCCTTTCAGGATCTCGGCACGCCCGTCGATGCGGTTGCCGGTCTGCACGAAGGTGCGCACCGCCGTCAGGCTGGTCTTGCCGTCATCCTCTTTCTTCTCGGTGAGGAGATAGACGGAGTCGCCATACAGCGTGTAGTCGACCGCGGTCTCGGGAATGGTGACGACCGGCGGCTTGTCCGGCAGCACCACGGTGGTGGTCGCGAACATGCCCGGCTTGAGGATGCGGTCCGGGTTGTCGATCGTCGCCTGCACGCGAATGTTGCGCGTGTCGGTAGCGATCTGCGGCTCGATGGTCGTGATCTTGCCCTCGAACTTGCGGCCCGGATAGGCGTCGACCGCGATACGAACGATCTGTCCGACCTTGAGCGCGCCGCTGTCCTTTTCCGTCACGGTGAAGTTGGCATAGAGCCGCGACAGATCGGTCAACGAAACGATCTGCGTTCCCGCCGTCAGATACTGACCGACCTCGACCCTGCGAACGCCGAGCTCGCCGTCGAACGGGGCCCGCACCTGCTTTTGCGAGATGATGGCCTGGGTCTTGGCGATGCCGGCATTGGCCTGGTCGAACGCCGATTGCGCCTGGTCGACGGTTGCCTGCGGCCCGAACTGGCGGCTTGCCAGTTGCTTGGCGCGCTCGAGCGAGAGCTGCGCCATCGTCGCCTGCGCCTTGAAGCTGGCGAGGTCGGCCTGCTCGGGACCATCGAACAACTGCACCAGCGGGGTGCCTTCCTTCACGGCAGCACCCGCGGTGAACATGATCTCGGTAATACGGCCGTTCAAATCCGAGGTGACATTGACCTGATGCACGGCGGCGAGATCGCCGACCGCGGTCAACAGGTTCGGTATGACCTCGGACTTCGCGTCGGCAACGCTGACGCTGGTCGGCGGCGGTTTGTTGTTCGCGAAGAACTGCGCGATCATCTTGCCGCGGAAATAATTGAACCAGACCAGGCCGCCGACCAGCAGGCTCAGCAACAGCCCGACGACGATGAACCAGCGCACCATCCGGACCGGACGCTTGCGCGCCTTGTCGCCGATCGGCTGACCCTTGAGGTGGCTTTCGGTTACGATATTCATTTCATGCACTTTCTGCAGTTACCGATTGTCCCGAATTCGGCGACGGCTCGTGGTCCAAATGCGTAGCAATTGCGGCTTCGTTGAGTCCGATGCCGCGAAGGATGAATTGGCAAAGCTGCCGTTCGAGATCGGCGGCGTTGCCATAAGTAAGAACAGGCACCGCCGGAAGCCGCGACAGCGCGGCCATCAGCACGGTGTGGTGCGCAAACCAGAACAGGTTGAGCGGTTCATCGCCGATCTTCGACGCATCGCCGGCCGCCACGGCGCTTTCGAGCGATGCCGTGAACACGGTGCCGATCAGATCGCTGACCTTGGCGTAAAGCAGCCGCGCGAATTCACCGTCGTCGAGATGGCTCGTCGTCATCAGCCGCAGCCGCTGCGCCTCTTCCTCGTCGGGGCCGTCGGAGATCTGCATGAAGTGCCCGACCATGCCCTTGATCAGTTCAACCAGCGTCGCGGTCGAGGGCGCCTGGCCTAGCAGATGGGCCAGATCCGGATCGGCCTCGCACTCCTCCGCCAGGATTTCCGCATAGAGCGCCGCCTTGGATGGGAAGTGCTTGAACAGCAGCCCTTCCGAAATGGCAGCAGCCGCCGCCACGCTCTTGGTCGTGGTGCCGGCAAAGCCGTTGCGGGCGAAGCACCGCTTGGCGGCGCTCAATATCAATTGACGCCGTAAATCACTCGTCATGCGAAGGCTGGACATGGGCGTGTGAGTAATCACTCACCTTGACCAAGTCAAGGATTTATTGCAGCGCAAACCGGACATTTCGACCTAAATCGGCTGCAATCCAAGGCCCCTCGGGTGTTCTCTCCCGGGGGCATCGGCGCGGGAATGCATTTGCCTGTCAGGGTGCATATCGGACAGGACTGTAGACCGCAGGCCGCCTGACAAAAGCGCCTAAGCCGCCTACCCGCTTCAATTTGAGTTGACCCGGACCCGGGGACGGAGTTTAAATTAGTTGCAGATGCGACTAATTTATACACGCGACCTCGCCGGGCTTCACACCTTACTCTTTCTCTGTCTCGCAAAGAGCATGACGCGCCATGAATTGGGATGCACGGGAGCTGTCGGCGAATTTCGACCTGGAGAAACTGACGCCGGAATTCTATGCCAACCCTTATCCGACCTATCGGGCCCTGCGCGAGAACGAGCCCGTCAAGCGGCTGCCGAACGGCTGCTACTTCCTGACCCGCTATGACGATCTGGTCGCCGCCTACAAGGCGACCAAGGTGTTCTCGTCCGACAAGAAAAAGGAGTTTGCGCCGAAATACGGCGACAGCCTGCTCTACGAGCACCACACCACCAGCCTCGTCTTCAACGATCCCCCCGCCCACACAAGGGTGCGGCGGCTGATCATGGGCGCGCTGTCACCGCGCGCGATCGCGGAGATGGAGCCCGATTTGATCAGGCTGATCGACCGCCTGCTCGACGGCCTCGCCGCCAGGGGCGACGTCGAACTGATCGAGGATTTCGCCTCCGCCATCCCGATCCAGGTGATCGGCAATCTGCTCGACGTGCCGATGGAGGAGCGCGAGCCGCTGCGCGACTGGTCGCTCGCCATTCTCGGCGCGCTCGAGCCCGTGATCAGTCCGGAGGCGTTTGCGCGCGGCAACAAGGCGGTGAAGGATTTTCTTGGCTATCTCGAAATCCTGGTCGAGCGGCGGCGCGCAAAACCCGGCAACCCCGAACGCGACGTGCTGACGCGCCTCATTCAGGGCGAGGACAATGGCGAGCGGCTGACCTCGAAGGAACTGCTGCACAATTGCATCTTTCTGCTCAATGCCGGCCATGAAACCACCACCAATTTGATCGGCAACGGGCTGGTGGCGCTGTCGCATTATCCGCACCAGAAGGCGCGGCTGATCGAAAACCCCGCTTTGATCAAGACCGCGGTCGAGGAGATGCTGCGCTTCGAAAGCTCAAACCAGCTCGGCAACCGCATGACGGTCGAGCCGGTCGAACTCGGCGGCATCGCAATGCCATCAGGCACGCCGGTGACGCTGTGCATCGGCGCCGCCAACCGCGATCCGCAGCAGTTCGCCGACCCTGAAAACCTCGATATCGGCCGCACGCCGAACCGGCATCTCGCCTTCGGCACCGGTGCGCATCAATGCGCCGGCATGGCGCTGGCGCGGTTAGAGGGCGCAATCGCGATCTCGCGCTTCCTGGCGCGGTTTCCGGACTATGCGCTGAACGGCGAGCCGGTGCGCGGCGGCCGCGTCCGCTTCCGCGGATTTCTGAGCGTGCCGTGCCAGGTCGGCGAAACCACGCGGGCATCGTAGGCGGCAGCCTGCTTACGCCGTCGCCGGCTCGCCGGCGATCGCGCGGTCGATCGCATCGATCAGCACCTGCATCTCCAGGAATTTGGCGCGCGCCCGCTCGGCCTTGTCGCGGTCGAACGGCGCCGCGAGCACCTTGGCGTGCGCATCGCGGTCTTCGAGCATGCGATCCCGCGCCTTCTTCAAATTGTCCAGTCGGTCGCTCATGCGGGCTCGCTTTGCTGTTAGCTGTATCAGGCTCTGCCAAGGATTCGCGGCGTGACCATAGGGCATGGCAAGGCCAATGGACCCAAATTAAATCAGCTTTCGGACGATCGTCCTGTATCTATCCTTCGCCAAGTTGCTACCCTCGCCCGGCACGATGCTTTCGAAGCATCAACTCCAGGGAGTGACCGGCATGGCCAAGGGCGAGCAAAAGAACAATCGCGAGGCGAAGAAGCCCAAGAAGGAAAAGATCAAGACGATCGCGGCGGCGCCGAGCCAGAAGGGCGTCGGAAGCCTGCAGTCGGGTTTTGGCTCGGGCAAAAAGAAATAGTCAGCAAGGCTGTCTGACAAGCTTCGATGTTGGACCGATCTTCCTCACCTGCACCGGCGTCGGGGTTTGCGCCGCCCCGATCAGCGATTCCGGCCTCCACCGTCTTTGTCCTGGGCCGGTAATTAACCCCCGGTTTACCATGTTTGCGTACCTTTTTCGCACCGGCGTTTCGAAAAAGGGCCTCCCGTATGGCGTACCGCGCAAATCAGCAGCTTCGTGAGGACATCTGGGATTACCGCTACCCCTCCGCGCCCGCCCCGCTGCCCGACGAAGAAGAGAAAGTCGTCAGTTTTGCCCGGCAACCCGCGAAAGGACCCGGCACCACCGCGCTCAGCCTGATGCAGCAGGCCACTGAGATGTTCGAAGGCATCGAAAACCAGGCCCGCGAGACCGAAGCCCGCGCCCAGTCGTTGTGCAAGAGCGCCACCGAGCGGCTGCGGCTGGCCGAAAAGCAACGCGACGCTTCCGAGCGCGCGCGACGCGAACTGATCAATGATTTCAATGCCCGGCTCGAGGAAATGGCGAAAGCCATGCAGCGGGCCGAAAAGCGTATCGTAAGCGCCGAGGATCATGCGATCGGAGCCGAGTTCCGCGCGCAGGCCGCCGAGGCCCAGCTTCACAAAGCCAACCGCGAACTCGCCGCCATCGAGGACATGATCCGCAAGCGGCTTGTTTGAGATACTCTCCGCCGTCGTCCCGGCGAAGGCCGGGACCCATAACCACAGGCTTTCGTGGTTAGACCAGCTGGCGCTCCAGCCACCCTCCTCAACAATCAACTTCGGTGGCTATGGGTCCCGGCCCCCGTGCGCGATTGCGCACTAGGCCGGGACGACATAAACCTAAACCACCGACCGATGCCGTTCGATGCAGGTCAGCAGCACCTCATCCATCGGCTTGCGCCACCACTCCTCCGAAAAAATCTCGATCTCGGAATACCCTTCAAAGCCCTGCGCCTCGACGGCTGCACGCACCGATTTGATGTCGATGACGCCGTCACCCATCATGCCGCGGTCGTTGAGGATGTCCTTGGTCGGCACCAGCCAGTCGCAGACGTGGAACGCCAACAGGCGGTCCTTGCCGGCGCGCGCGATCTGCGGCAGCAATTCCGGATCCCACCAGATGTGATAGACGTCGAGCGCGACGCCGAGCGCGCCTGATCGTTTCGGATCGAGCGCGTCGCAAATATCGAGCGCCTGCTTTGTCGTATTGACGCAGGCTCGGTCGCCAGCATAGGCGGGATGCAGCGGCTCGATCGCCAGCGGCATGTTTGCGCTTCTCGCATAGTCCAACATCTCGGCGATGCCGTCCTGCACCTGGCTGCGGGCTGCCAGGATATCCTTTGAGACCGCACTGCCCGGCCGCGAATATTGCGGTAGTCCGCCGACGACCAGCACGATGCAGGGCGCGCCCAGCGCCTTGGCCTCGTCGACGGCGCGGCGGTTGTCGTCGCGCGCCTCGATGCGACGGGCAGCATCCGCCGTGAACATGCCGCCGCGGCAATAGCCGGTCAATTCCAGCCCGGCATCGCGCACCGCCCGCGCGGCACGCTCGAGGCCGACGGCGGCGACCTGATCGCGCCACGGATCGATGGCGCGGATGCCATGCCGCGCGCAGGCCTCGATGATCGCGATGAGGTCGCCCTGCTTGCGGACCGTTGCCGTGTTCAGCGACAGCCAGCGATGGTCTTTCGAAAAATCCCGCATCAGGCCTCAACGCCGCGTGTCGCGAGCACGGTCTTCATCCGCCGTGTTGCCAGTTCCGGATTGGCGAGCAGGCCCGCCTGGTCGGCCAACCTGAACAGTTCGGCCAGATGCAGCGTCGAGCGCGTGCTCTCCTGCCCACCCACCATGGTGAAATGGTCCTGGTGGCCGTTGAGATAGGCCATGAACACGATTCCCGTTTTGTAGAACCGGGTCGGCGCCTTGAAGATATGCCGCGACAGCGGCACCGTCGGCCCGAGCACGTCGTGAAAGCCGGCCTCATCGCCGGCCGCCAGCCGCGACAATGCGTAGGACGCCGCCGGCGCAATCGCATCGAAGATGCCGAGCAGCGCGTGCGAAAAGCCCTTGTCGTCGCCGGCGATCAGTTCGGCATAGTTGAAATCGTCGCCGGTATACATTTTTACATTCTTGTCGAGCCGGCGGCGCATGTCGATCTCGCGCTGCTTGTCGAGCAGCGAAACCTTGACGCCATCAACCTTGGCGGCGTTGGCGTTGATGATGCCGACCGCGATGTCCATGGCCTCATCGAGGCTCGAGGTGCCCCAATAATTTGCCAGCGCCGGGTCGAACATGTCGCCGAGCCAATGAATGATCACGGGCTCGCGGACCTGCGACAGCACGCGATTATACACCTTGGCGTAATCGTCGGCATTGCGACCGATCTTCGCCAATGCGCGCGAAGCCATCAGGATGATGCGCCCGCCGGCCTTTTCGACCGCGGCGATCTGCTCTTCATAGGCGCGGATCACGTCATCGATACTCTCAGCATCCTCGACCGCGAGGTGGTCGGTGCCGGCGCCGGAGAACACCAGCGCATTGCTCCTCGCCCTGGCAGCCCTCACCGAGCGCTGGATCAATTCCAGCGAGGTCGGCCAGTCCAGCCCCATGCCGCGCTGCGCGGTGTCCATCGACTCGGCAACGCCGAGACCGAGGTCCCAGATGTGTTCGCGGAACGCGATGGTCTTGTCCCAATCGATCGCCGCCGTCAGCCACGGATCATTGTCGGCAAAGGGATCGGCGACCACATGCGCCGCCGAGAACGCGACGCGGTTCAGCGTGCCTTCGAGCTTCGCCGGGAAAACCCGCGACGCCGCCAGGCGATAAGTTTCGATGCTGCGGTTCGCGGTCGGCAGTTTCAGCGACAGCGACGAGACAGGCATGACCGGCTTGTTCATGGCTTCACCTCACACCTTGATCGGAGCGACGTCGATCCAGCGTCGTTCGCGCCAGCTCTGAAGTGCGCATTCGGCGAGTTGCACGCCCTTGGCGCCTTCCAGCAGCGTATACTTGTAGGGTGCGTCCTCGCAAACGTGCCGAATGAACATTTCCCACTGTTCCTTGAATCCGTTGTCGTAGACGACATTCTCGGGGAGCGTCTGCCAGTCGGCGTAGAAATCATGCGTACGCTTCTCGTCCGGATTCCACACCGGCCGTGGCGTCGCCTGCCGCGCCTGAATGACGCAATCGGTCAGCCCCGCGACCGCCGAGCCATGGGTGCCGTCGACCTGGAAGGTGACGAGATCGTCGCGATAGACCCGCGTCACCCAGGACATGTTGATGTGCGCGATCACCCCGCCCTTGAGGCGGAAGGTGGCGTAGGCGGAATCGTCGGCAGTCGCCTTGTATTGCTTGTTCTTCTCGTCGAAACGTTCGGGAATGTCCGTGGTGCCGGTGCAGCTCACGCTCTCGACCTCGCCGAAGAGATTGTCGAGCACGTAACGCCAGTGGCAGACCATGTCGAGGATGATGCCGCCGCCATCCTCGCTGCGGTAATTCCAGGACGGCCGCTGCGCCTCCTGCCAGCCGCCTTCGAACACCCAATAGCCGAACTCGCCGCGCACCGAGAGCATGCGGCCGAAGAAGCCGGAGTCGCGCAGGAAGGCGAGCTTCTTCAGGCCCGGCAGGAACAGCTTGTCCTGCACCGTGCCGTGCTTGACGCCCTTGGCATCGGCGAGCCGCAGCACCGCCACCGCTTCGTCCAGATTGGTCGCGATCGGCTTCTCGCAATAGACGTGCTTGCCGGCATTGATCGCCTTGGTCAGCAGCGTGGGCCGCGCCTGCGTGGTCGCGGCATCGAAGAAGATGGTGTCATTCTTGTCGGCCAGCGCCTTGTCGAGGTCGGTCGACCAGCGCTCGACGTTGAAGCGCTTGGCGAGACGTTCCACTTTATCTGCGTCACGGCCGATCAGGATCGGGTCCGGCATCATGCGGTCGCCATTGCCAAGCACCACGCCGCCCTGGTCGCGGATCGCGACGATGGAGCGGATCAGATGCTGGTTGAGCCCCATGCGGCCGGTCACACCGTTCATGATCAGGCCGAGGCGTTTGGTCGTCATATCGCTTGCTCCCTTGGAATGCGTGGCTTTGGCCGCTCCAGCGGCGACATCGCGGACCAGTCCGGATGCACTGACGTGGCAAAGCCTGGTGTCGTCAGCGATCCCGTCAGGAGATCGCCGTCATGGATCGCGAGGCGGATTTTCTTGCCGTCGCGGAAATAGAGATCAGGATGGGCGGTTAGAAACGCTTCCGCCTCAGGAGCGGGCGTATCACCAAACCCATCAACATAATGATGGCCGTTGCGCTCGGCGTGGGTGACGCCGATCAGCGCGCCAAGCGCCAGATCCTGCTGCACGGCTAGCCCGGCCTGACAGGTCAGGTCCTCGCCGGCGATAAAGGCCTTGTCGCCGTCCGCGCTCCATTTGGCGGCGCGGGTCGCGTTGATGACCGATTTGTAGACGCCCTTGCAGGATTTCGAGGAGATGCCGCGATAGCCCAGCGCGCGCGCCGCGGGGAACGCGTCATAGGAATCATCGGCCTCATCGACGATGAAGTCGCGGCTGGCGAGCGCGCCGAGCGGCGACTGCCGCGTGATATCGCGCGGCATCGGCTGCTCGATATAGAGCAGTCTTGATGCGATCGGCTTCAGGGCACCGTCGCGGTCGAGGCGCTCGACCAGCGCGCCCAGCACGCTGAGATCGGCATATTGTTCGTTGGCATCCAGCGTGACGCTGTAATCATACGGCAGCGTGGCAAGTTCTCTGCCGATGCGGGTCAGGCGCTCCGCATCATGGACGGGATCGCCATTGAGCTTGAGCTTGAAGTATCGTGCGCCGGAATTTTCCCTGACATCGGCAACACCGCCCTCGCCTTCGACATGATCATCCATGCCGACCGTATGCCGGATCGCGACGCGCGCCAGCCGCTGACGGCGGACAAGGAAGCGCGAAACATCTTCATCGCCGAGGTCGCGCGACAGCCGCGCATCGACGCCGGCGATATTATCAGCCATGCCGTCAAAGAAGTTGGCGCCGGTCGCGCGCAGCAGCGCGTCGAGGATCGCCTTGTCGATTTCGGCAGGGCCATAGGCGGCCGCAAGCGGCGGGATGTCTTCCTTGGCGCAAGCGGCGATCTGCGAACCGATGCAGGCCGCATGCAGGCCGAACGCGGTCTCGTAGCCGGACTGCGCCAGATAGAGTTCGCGCGCGATCAGCAGCGAGCGCCGCAGCTCCTCGATCGTCTCCTGTGGTGAGAGATGCGGCCGCTTGTCGAACCATTTTGCCACGAGAAACTCGGCACTCGCACCTGTCGCCTTGCCTTTTCCCTCAACCTCGATCTCGACCCGCACGAACATCTGCGGCGTCGCGTTGATGACGACGGCGCCGAACCGGAACGGCCGGGCAAAAGTCACCGGGCGTTCAAAGAAAGCGATATCTCGGACGGTCAGACGTGGCGGCATCAGCCCGGCTCAATCCAGCGCGCTTTGGGTGAAGAAGTGCTTTCGAATTCGCTGCACAAGTTCGGTGAAGGCGGGATCGGCCATCGCGTCAAGCGAACGCGGGCGCGGCAGCGGCACGTCGTAGATCGCCGCGATCGCGCCGGGGCGCTCGGTCATGACCAGCACGCGGTCGGCCAAAAACACCGCTTCCGGTATTGAATGCGTAATCAGCAGCACGGTCTTGCCGGTCTCGCGCTGGATCCGCATCAGCTCGACATTCATCTTCTCGCGCGTCATGGCGTCGAGCGCGCCGAACGGCTCGTCCATCAGCATGATTTTTGGATCATGCACCAGCGCCCGGCAGATCGAGGCCCGCTGCTGCATGCCGCCCGAAAGCTGCCAGGGCAGCTTCTTCTCAAAGCCTTCGAGCCCGACCATCTTGAGCAGCACCTTGGCGCGCACGAGATATTCCTCGCGCGGCAGCTGCTTCATGTCGATCGGCAGCATCACATTGCCGAGGATATTGCGCCATGGCAGCAGCAGCGCGTTCTGGAACACGATGCCGACATTGCCGTGCGGTTTTGTCACCTGTTCGCCTTCGACCAGGATTTCACCGGTCGAGGGCGCCAGCAGGCCCGAAATCATCTTGAGCAGCGTGGACTTGCCGCAGCCGGACGGGCCGACGACGACAAAGAACTCGCCCTCGTTGATATGAAAATCCAGCGGCTTCAGCGACGGCACATCGCCGTCGCGCGAGCGATAGGTCTTCGACACACCCGACAGCGTGATCCCCGGCGTGCCGGCGCCTGCCCGATCGGACACCAGGCGCAGATGCGCGGCGGGCTGATCGGGGTTGGTTGCTTTGGTCGCTGCGCTCATTCAGTTTCCCTCCACCCGTCGTCCCTGCGAACGCAGGGACCCATACGCCGTGCCCTTTCGTTCGGGCACGGAGGTAGAGACCTTCTGCAACAACGCAGGCCGGTGGCTATGGGTCCCTGCTCCGTGCGCAACCGCGCACTCGGCAGGGACGACGATCGATGTGTCATCAATGGCTCAAGATCCACCCTTCGGCAGATAATCATTGGTATAAAACGCCTTCGGATTGTCCTTGGCCTTGGCTTCGAGGCCGCCATACTCGACCATCAGATTGACCGTGTCGGTCATGTTCTGGTCGGTGACCTCGAACGGCCGCTTGCCCTTGGTTTCCGCGGTCCGATAGAGCGGGATCGTCAGCTCAAAGCCCTGGGTCAGCGTTTCGATCTTGCCGCCCTTGGGGTTGGCGTCGAGGATCGATTGCGCCGCGGCCTTCGGCTCCTTCTCGGCGGCTTCGACGGCCTTGGTCGTCGCCGACATGAAGCGCTTGACGAGGTCGGCATTGGCCTTGACGAACTCGGTGTTGGCGACGACGCCCGAGCAGACCATGTTGATGCCGTAGTCGGCGAACTTGATCGCGTTGACGTCCTTGCCGGTGGCGTCCTTGATCTTCATCGACTGGTCCATGACGTAACCGAGCAGGAGGTCAGCCTGGCCGTTGATGACGGCGTTGAGCTTGGTCTGGCCGTCGCCAGCCACGGTCTGGAAATCGCTTTCCTTCAGGCCGGTCTTCTTCAGGAACAGCGGCCAGATCTGGGTCATGGAATCGGCGGGCGTGATCGCCACCGTCTTGCCCTTGATGTCTTCGGGCTTCTTGATGTTCTTCTCGACGAAACCCATCGCCGACATCGGGCTGGTCTGCAGCAGCACGCCGGTAGCGACGATCGGCGCGCCCTTGACCGCCGCGCGCATCATGGTTGGCACGTCGACATAGCCGAAATTGGCGGTCTTGGCCGCAACCGCCTGTGTGGTCGCTGCCGAACCGCGGCCTTCCTGGATTTCGAGATCGATGCCTTCGGCGGCATAGATGCCCTTGGCCTTGCCGTAATAGAACGGCGCATGCTCGCCATAGACGTACCAGTTCAGCATCAGCACCACCTTGTCGGCGGCAGATGCGGGGACTGCCAGCGCAGCCCAGATCAGCGCGGCCGAAACCGCTGTCATCGCTCGTATCATTGTCGTCCTCCCGTTGGTGTTGGCTTGCGGTCCTTGGGTGAACCGCCTTTTTTTGGGTTACAGTTTACGAAGCAAAGATGATGTCCTCGCGCTGGCTGACATGCCAGGGAATGACGAGGCTTTCGATCCGGTCGACGATCCAGAACAGGATCACGCCCAGCAGCGCGAGAATCACCAGCGCGGCGAACATCGTCGGCAAATCGAAGGTGCCGATCGAGCGCTGCAGCACATAGCCAATGCCGGAATTGGAACCGACGAATTCGCCGACCACCGCGCCGACCACAGCCAGCGTGATCGACACTTTCAATCCGGAGAAGATCGCCGGCATCGCATGCGGCAGGTTGACGGCGCAAAATACCCTAAAGCGGCTGCCCTGCATCGCGCGCGCCAGATCGACCATGTCAGGATCGACCGATTTGAAGCCCTGCACCGCCGACACCACGACCGGGAAGAAGCCCAGCAGAAACGCCGAGATCACTTTCGGGATGATGCCGAAGCCGAACCAGACCACGAACAGCGGCGCGATCGCGATCTTGGGCACGGACTGGGAGAACACCAGCAGCGGATAGACGTAGCTTTCCACCGTCTTCGATCCCGCGATCAGCATGGCGACGGGAATGCCGAACACGGCCGAGAGCAGGAACCCGCAGATCGTGGCGTAGGTGGTAGGCCAAGCCTGCCGCAGCAGTTCCGGCCAATCGGTCCACAACACGGCGACGACATCGCCGGGCGCCGGGATCTGGTAGGCGGGAATCCGGAACACGCGGATGGTCAGGTCCCAGATCACGACGATGAAAATCAGGAACAAAAACGGCCGCACCCACGCCGCGTTGAGCGCTTTGGTCACGCCGCTGGGGCCCTTCGGTTCGGCCACGTCTCGCTCCCTGATCAGGTTCTTGTCGGCGAGAAATTAACCCGTTGGATAAATACTGTCCAGTGGCATCCCTGTGACATTTTCTCTCCGTCATTCCGGGGCGCGCCAAGCGCGAACCTGGAATCCATCAAGCCGCATGCGCCGCCGCCCAATGGATTCCGGGCTCGCCGCGTTGCAGCGCCCGGAATGACGGAGGGAGGTGCGACAAAATAGCCCGACAGGCAAATCAGTTCCGATTATCGGAAATCATGTCAAGCCTCGAAATAAAAAATATTTCTGTTTACCAGAAGGCAAATCAGGAGCATGTTCCCGCCATCCCGTCCTACTCAGAAGGGCGTCGGCCGTCGTCACGGACGTTGGACGGGTTGCGGTGGACGCTGGTTTACGCCTCGACGACGGCGTGGATAAGCGTACGGCAAAACCGTGTGGTCCTGGCAC
>NZ_JAFCMA010000027.1:0-129071 GCF_018130125.1 Bradyrhizobium sp. AUGA SZCCT0177
CCGTTCCCGCTTGCGCTTCTCCGACAGCTTGACGCCTGCAACGGGCGCCAGGACCACACGGTTTTGCCGTACGCTTAGTCCGCGCCGTCGTCTCAGCGCAAACCAGCGTCCACCGCAACCCGTCCAACGTCCGTGACGACGGCCGACGCCCTTCTGAGTAGGACGGGATGGGCGAATATATGCCCCTGATTTGTGTTCTGGTAAACAGAAATATTTTTTATTTCAGGGCTTGACACAACTTCCGTAAATCAGAATTGATTTGCCCGTCGTGTTGTTTATGTCACAGCTAAGCGTCATTGCGAGGAGCGAAGCGACGAAGCAATCCACAATCGCTATGCCGCGCTATGGATTTGCTTCGCTTCGCTCGCAATGACGATGCCGGAACACCTACCGCTGCGGCAACCGCTCGAAACTCGGCATGCCCTCGGGAATGTGGTGGAAGGGCTGCTTGTCGACTGTGTAGATGGCGATCTGCGGCGTGATCATAGCGGGGTTATCGAGGGTTCCGACCTTCACCACCACGACCGGCCGCTGCGGCCGGGTCACCATATGCGTGCCGCATTCGGCGCAGAATTCGCGTGTCACCGGCTTCTCAAGGTCCTTGCGTGAAAACTGCTTCGGCCCACCTTTGGTGTATTTGAAGCCGTCGGGCGGCATCACAACGAACATATTGGGCGAGCCGCCGGTAACGTACTGGCATTCGCGGCAATGACATTGCGCCTGCATCATCGGCTCGCCCTCGGCCTGATAGCGCACAGCGCCGCAATAGCATCCGCCTTCGAGTTTCATGACGTCCTCCCGGTTATTGTTGTGGTCAATTCTGCTCCGCGCGCAGGATTTGGCAATGCTTTTTTAGCTCTGGTTTCTGTTCCATCGTGATCTCTGCCGTTCCCGGATTAGTCTGTGCATGACGCGGGAAGGCGAGCTCGATGGCAGGAGCATGTGATGGACGAGGACGGTTTCTGGAAGATCGTGCAGCGCGCGCACGATAATTCGGGCGGCGACATGGATCAAAAATGCGAAGGGCTGCGCCAGCAAATCGCAGCGCTGCCGAAGGACGAGGCGCTTGAATTTGCGCAGCACTTCGATGGGATGATGGACAAGGCCTATTGCTGGCCGCTGTGGGGCGCCGCCTACATCATCAATGGCGGTTGCAGCGACGATACCTTCTCCGATTTTCGCGCTGCGTTGATCTCCAGGGGACGTCAGGCATTCAAGCGCGCGCTGTCGGATCCGGACTCACTGGCGGACGACGGTTTTGATGAATTGGACTGGTTCTACGAAGGCTATCAATACGCCGTCACCGATGGTGTCGAAGCGGTTGCCGGCAATCCACCGCAGCGGAGTGCGCCGGCTCAGCCATCCGGAACCGAGTGGCAGGAAGACGAGGTATACGACCTGTTTCCGAAACTCAGCGCGAAGTTCGGGTGATGGTCCGCAGGATGGGTGGAGCCAACGGGTCGCGCGAATTCGCGTCCGATGACAGGCGGGATACCCATCTCCTCACCCGCGCAATGGAAGGATGAGTATCGCTGCGCTCCACCCATCCTACGATTCTTGTCCAGCGGCCCGAACAAAAAGAAAGGGGCTCCAACTTGCGCTGGAGCCCCTCAACGGTCAGGGCATTGCCGGGTATGCGCCCGAACCGGAGTTGTGGGTGCGACCCCAAGGGATCGCACCCCGGGAGAACTCACATATTGTAAGCGCGCTCCGTGTGCTCGGTGACATCGAGGCCTTCACGTTCGGTCTCGACGTTGACGCGCAGGCCGACGATGACATCGACGACCTTGAAGAGGATGGCAGAACCGATGCCCGACCACACCAGCGTGGTGCAGACGCCCCAGAACTGCGAGACCATCTGCGCTGCGAAGTCGTATTCGGCGACCTTGCCGATGGTGTAGTCCATGACGCCGGTACCGCCGAGGGCCGGGTTCACCAGGATGCCGGTGCCGAGCGCGCCGACGATGCCGCCGACGCAGTGGACGCCGAACACGTCGAGCGAGTCGTCATAGCCGAGCGCATTCTTCACTACGGTGCAGAAGAACAGGCAGACGATTCCGACCACGAGACCGAGCACGATCGCGCCCATCGGACCGGCGTAACCGGCCGCAGGCGTAACCGCCACCAGGCCCGCCACCGCACCCGACAACGCGCCGAGCACCGAGGGGTGACCCTTGACGATCCATTCCGCGAACATCCAGGCCATCGCCGCCGCTGCGGTTGCAACGAAGGAGTTGGTCATGGCGAGCGCGGCGCCGCCGGAGGCTTCGAGGTTCGATCCGGCATTGAAGCCGAACCAGCCGACCCAGAGCAGCGAAGCGCCGATCATGGTCATGGTCAGCGAGTGCGGAGCCATCAGCTCCTTGCCGTAACCGACGCGCTTGCCGATCAGGAGCGCACCGACGAGACCGGCGATGCCGGCGTTGATGTGCACCACGGTGCCACCCGCGAAGTCGATCGCGCCCTTCTTGAAGATCCAGCCCTGGTCGTCTCCGAACGCGGTCTTCGCCGCATCGAAGGCGGCCTGCGCAGCTGCCTTGTCCGTCGCGGCTTCGAACGTCTTGAGCGCCGCAGAGATCGCGTCCGGTCCGGCCCAGTACCAAACCATGTGCGCGATCGGCAGATAGATCAGCGTTACCCAGAGCGGCACGAACAGCGCGACAGCCGAGAACTTCATGCGTTCGGCGAAGGCGCCGACGATGAGTGCGGGGGTGATGCACGCGAAGGTCATCTGGAAGCAGATATAAATCAGCTCCGTGATGTTGACGTCGGCGGAGAAGGTCGCCGCCTGAGCGTCGAGAATCGTCTTGCCTTCCGGCGCGATCTTCAGGAACGCCTTGGAGAAGCCGCCGATGAAGTCCGATCCGCCGGTGAAGGCGAGGCTGTAGCCGTAGACCGCCCAGATCAGGGTGACGATGCAGACGGTGTAGAAAACCTGCATCAGGACCGAGAGCATGTTCTTGGAGCGGACCAGACCACCATAGAACAGTGCAAGGCCGGGGATCGTCATCAACAGCACCAGCACCGTCGACGTGAGCATCCAGGCGTTGTCGCCCTTGTTGACAGTGGCTTCCGCGTAAGCGGAGGTCGCGGCGAACATGCCGACGGCGAGGGCCGTCAATCCCGCGCTATAGGGACGTTTGAACGTCATTTGTTGTACTCCTGAGTGGTATGATTGAGCGCGAAATCAGAGGGCCGCGGCATCCGCCTCACCGGTGCGGATACGAACCGCATGGTCGAGGTTGATGACGAAGATCTTGCCGTCGCCGATTTGTCCGGTTTTTGCTGCCGAGGTGATGGCGTCGATGGTCTTGTCGACCTGATCCGAGGCCACAGCGACCTCGATCTTGATCTTGGGCAGGAAGCTCACCGCGTATTCAGCGCCGCGATAGATTTCCGTGTGGCCTTTCTGCCGACCATAGCCTTTGACTTCCGTCACCGTGAGACCGTGAACGCCAATGGCGGTCAGGGCGTCCCGGACTTCTTCGAGTTTGAATGGCTTGATGATCGCCATAACAATTTTCATGGGTCCTATCCCCGCTTGGCCCGGTTCAGACATACCGGGCGTTCTCGACTGAGGTTCACCACGCGGAGAAGTTCACTTCGCGGGCACAGCCAGGACCCATAGAATCAAATGCCGTGCCAGAACGGCGGATTTCCCTAACGGTTTATGAATCCGGGCCTTTTCGACCTTTCGGGGAGGGGAACCAAACTGCGCTATTCCGTCGCGCTCAAAAAATAGGCACGTCTGGTCAAGGCGCGGGCACGCCAGACTCCGGACATAATCCTGCCCAGTGCGAGGGCAGGAAGGCGGTATCCAGATGGGTAGTTCTACTGAAGCGCCTCGCCGTGCTGCGAAATCTCCAAGCACTTTAGCTTCTGCTGCACCGAGACCCAGACGCGGACCCGTCAGGCGGCATCGCGTTCCGCGAGAACCTTGTCGATCAGTCCCCACGCGAGCGCCTGCTGGGCGGTCATAAAGTGATCGCGGTCCAGCGTCCGTTCCACCTCCTCTCCAGGACGTCCGCAATGCTGCGCATAGAGCCGGGTGATGCGCCGCTTGGTCTCCTGCATTTCAGTGGCATGGATCAGGACGTCGGACGCCTGGCCTTGGAAGCCGCCGAGCGGCTGGTGCACGTGAAGGCTGGCGTTGGGCAAGGCGGCGCGGTGACCGGGCTCACCCGCCATCAGCAGGAACGATCCCATGGAGCGCGCGGTGCCCATGCACAGTGTATGAACCGGTGCCTTGATGAACTGCATGGTGTCGTACATCGCAAGCCCGCTGGTGATCACGCCGCCATAGGAGTTGATGTAGAGATTGATCGGCTTGTTCGGGTTCTCGGCCTCGAGGAACAGCAGCTGCGCGCAAACAAGTCCGGACATGGCATCATTGACCTCGCCGTTCAGGAAGATGATGCGTTCGCGCAAGAGTCTGGAATAGATGTCGAAGGAGCGTTCGCCGCGGGTGGACTGTTCAACGACCATCGGGACGAGTTGCATCATGTCGCGCATCGGCGACCTCCGTTTCAGTAGGTTGATGAAGTCTCAGAAGGTGATGGTGTCTGCGATCAAGCCGCGCGCATCATGCAGCCGCTGTTGCTGTTGGCTGGCCGCGGCTGAATTCTGCGGATATCGCAGGCCTCTTGAATGATGCGGAAGCGGGTGCCGCCGGCCTCGTTTGGCGCGATCTTGAAGGTGACGTGGCTTTCGCGGAACGGCGGTTCTTGCTCGCGCAGACGATAGCGGACCTCCTCGCCCGTGACTGACGATTCCGGTTCGGCTCCGGAAAGATCGCAATCGGGAAGCCAGCGTTCGCGCAGCGCAGGAATGGTCACCGCGCGCCAGACTTTCTCGGGCGGCGCATCGAGTTCGTATTCGAGCTCGAGGGCCTCAGTGTGATCAGGCTCGACGGCATCGCTCATTGATCCATGTCCTTCAAGAGGTCGGAGAGCGCCTCGATGCGCTTCGGCCAGTAGGCGCGGTAGCGCGCAAGCCACGTCCCGATGCTGGCGATACCGTCCGGATCGACTTCGTAGTTCACGAAGCGGCCGTGCCGCTGTTCGCGCACGAGTCCGGCCGCGCGCAGCACCGCGAGATGCTGCGACACCGCCGGTTGGCTGATCTCCATTCCATCGCGCAAGGCGCTGGCGTTGAGGCTTCCGCCGGCGAGCTTCTCAAAGACCTTGCGGCGGGTGGGATCCGCCAGCGCCTTGAAGATGTCGGTTTCGATCATGTCAACACATAAGCACACACTTATGTGTTGTGCAAGCCCGACGCGGCGGCTTACTGAAGCGCCTCGCCGTGCTGCGAAATATCGAGGCCTTCGAGCTCCTGCTGCAGTGACACCCGCAGCGGCACGAACGCGCTCACCAGCTTGAGCAGCACGAAGGTGACGCCGCCCGACCACACCAGGGTGACGCCGATGCCGTAGAGCTGGATCAGCACCTGCTGCGGATGGCCTTCGATCAGGCCGCCGGTGCCGCCGATGGCGGCGGTGGCAAAAACGCCGGCGAGCAGGGTGCCGGTCATGCCGCCGATGCCGTGGACGCCGAACACGTCGAGCGAATCGTCATACTTGAAGCGGTGCTTGAGCCAGGTGCAGGCCCAGAAGCAAACCAAACCCGCCACCAGACCGATGATGATTCCGTGCCACGGTGCGACGTAACCGGAGGCCGGCGTAATCGTGCCGAGGCCTGCGATCGCGCCGGAGATCATGCCGAGCACGGAGGGCTTGCGCCGCGTTGCCCATTCGATCGCGCCCCAGGTCAGCGCGCCGGCGCAGGCAGCCAGATGCGTTGCGGTGATGGCCATGACGGCGCGCGAGTTCGCCGCCAGCGCCGAGCCGCCGTTGAATCCGAACCAGCCGACCCACAGCAATCCGGTGCCGATGACGGCGAGCGACAGGTCGAACGGGGAGAGATTGTCGCTGCCATAGCCGTGACGCTGTCCCATCACCTTGGCGGCAACCAGACCGCCGATGCCGGCGGACAGATGCACGACGAGACCGCCGGCAAAATCCAGCACGCCCATGGCGGCGAGGAAGCCGCCGCCCCACACCCAATGCGCCAGCGGCACATAGACGAACATGAACCAGCCGATCGAGAACAGCAGATAGGCCGAGAACCGCATCCGGTCGGCTACCGCGCCCGCCACCAGCGCGACCGTGATGATCGCAAACGTCATCTGGTACAGCATGAAAAGCGCTTCCGGGATCGTCTTCGCCGCCGGGTTGACGCTGTCCATGGTAATGCCGATGAGGAACCAGCGGTCCAGCGTGCCGATCCAGGGACCGTCGCCGACGAACGCCAGCGAATAGCCGAAACACACCCAGAGAATGGAGATGATCGCGACCGCAGCGAGACTCTGCGCCATCGTCGCCAGCACGTTCTTCTTGCGCACCATGCCGGAATAGAACAGGGCTAGGCCCGGTATCGTCATCATCAGGACGAGCGCGGTGGCGACGATCATCCACGCGGTGTCGGCGGCGTTGATGGTCGATGTCTGCGCAAAGGCCGGCGTCGCCGGCGAGACGTTCATCGCAAGAATGCTGAGCGCAGCGATCTTCGCTGCACGAATCGAGAGTGCCCCCATGGAATTTCCCCGGCCTGTTGTCGTTCTGTTGTCGTTTTTTGTTCGCGCGTCAGGCGTCGTTGCCCGCGCGCGTTGAACTGAAATGAAAACTTCAGAGCGCGTCGCTGTCGGTCTCGCCGGTGCGAATGCGAAGTGCGTGATCGATCGGCGTCACGAAAATCTTGCCGTCGCCGATCTGGCCGGTGCGCGCATGCGCGGTGATGACCTCGACCGCCTTGTCCGCGACGTCGGAGGCGACCGCGATTTCGATGCGCAGCTTGGGCAGGAAGTTCACGACATATTCGGCGCCGCGATAGATTTCGGTGTGGCCCTTCTGACGGCCGTACCCCTTGACCTCGGTGACGGTCATGCCGTGCACGCCGATGGCGGTCAGCGCCTGGCGCACCTCGTCAAGCTTGAATGGTTTGATGATCGCGACGACGAGTTTCATGGTCAGGCCTTCATGTCTCTTGGGATGCTCTATTGGAAGTTCGCTTGGGCGGTCTTTTTAGACGTTGTCTTTGACGTTCTTTCGGCGTGTTCGGCAGGCTGGCCGCCCCCGGCGGCTCGCTGCCGAAATGCAAATCTGGCATCTTTCTATGCAAATGGCACAAAAAAGTTGCAGGTTTAAGGGGAAAACATTTGCAGCTGGTGACCCCTGTCACTGTACAGGGAATATGATCCTCGGACACAATGGGTTTTTCGCCAGCCGCCCCGCCGGCTTCCCCCGTTTCCACGACCCAAGGGATTAAAAATGTCGAACCGATCGTGGTTTTATGCAGCGAATGGCCAGCAACAGGGGCCCTTTCCGGAAGCCCAGCTGCGCGATCTCATCACAAGGGGCACGGTCAGGGCCGATACGCTGGTCTGGTCAGAGGGAATGTCCGGCTGGCAGCGCGCGGGCGAAATTCCCGGCCTGATGCCGGCGGGTGGCGCCCCGCCGCCGGTTGCGCAACCGGGCGGCCCGCCGCCGATGAGCAGCGGCGCTGGCGGTTATGCGGGCGGAGGCGGTTACGGGGGTGGCCCGCTGTCGATCGATTTCGGCATCCTGGAGTTTGTCTGGCGCAGCCTCGTGATGATTATCGGAATGGTGTTGGTGATCCCGGCGCCGTGGGTCCTGGTCTGGTACCTCAACTGGCTCGTGCCGTGCATCAAGGTGCCGGGCCGGCCGAACCTCAGCTTCACCGGCAATGCGATGACCATCGTTCCCTGGTATTTCGGGGCTATCGTGCTTCTCGTTGCGGTAACCTTCCTCGGCAGTGATGTGCTCAGCAATCTGGCGAACCTCGTCCAGTTTGTTCTCTACTGGCTTTTCCTGAAATGGTTCATCGCGAACCTCGCGTCCGACGGGCAGCCGCTCGGGCTCAGCTTCACAGGTTCGATCTGGGCCTATCTGGGATACTCGATCCTCGGGGTGCTCGCCATCTTCACCATCATCGGCTGGGCGTGGGTTTATACCGCGATGATGCGTTGGGCTTGTCGCAATATCCAGGGCACGCAGCGTGAAGTCCTGTTCATCGGCACCGGGCTGGAATTCCTGTGGCGCGCGATCGTGGCCGGAATTGCCTCGATCTTCATCATCCCGATTCCATGGGTGTATCGATGGATGTGGCAGTGGCTGGCGTCGCAGACAGTGTTGGCCGAGCGAGGCGCGCAGCCGAACGGGTAGAAAACGCTATGCCCTGCGCTGGCGGATCGAGCCTTCCTGGGCCACCGACGCCACCAGCGTGCCGTCGGGCTTGAAGATCAGGCCGCGGGCCAACCCGCGGCCGCCCTGTGCGCTCGGTGAATCCTGCGAATAAAGCAGCCATTCGTCGGCGCGGAATGGCCGGTGAAACCACATCGCGTGATCGAGGCTGGCCGGCATCACGTTGCTGTCGAACAGCGTGCGGCCGTAGCGCGCCATCACGGCGTCGAGCAGCGAGAAATCCGACGCATAGGCCAGCGCGCACATATGCAGCGCCGGATCGTCGGGGAGTTTTGCCGCGGTGCGGATCCAGACATTGATGCGGCCGTCGTCGATCTGCTCGCCGAAATAGCGGCCGAGTTCGACCGGGCGCAACTCGATCGGCCGGTCCATCTCGTAATAGCGCTGGATGAACTCCGGCATCTCCTTGAACACCGGCTGCTTGGCGACTTCCTCGGCGGAGAGTTTTTCCGGAGGCGGCACGTCCGGCATCTTGTCCTGGTGGTTGAAGGCGCCATCCTCCTCGGCGTGGAACGAGACCATGATCGAGAAGATCGCGTTGCCATGTTGAATGGCGGTGACGCGGCGGGTCGAATAGCTCTTGCCGTCGCGTAAGCGTTCGACCTGGTAGATAATCGGGACCTGCGGGTCGCCCGGCAGGATGAAATAGCAGTGCAGCGAATGCGGCAGCCGGCCTTCGACGGTGCGGCACGCCGCCACCATCGCCTGTCCGATCACCTGGCCGCCGAACACCCGCTGCCACGCGGTTTTCGGGCTGTTGCCGCGAAACAGATTCACCTCGATCGGTTCGATGTCGAGGATCGAAATCAGGTCGGTCACGCTTGCGGACATGGCGGCACTTTCGGTTTTTCGGGTCATTCCGGGGCACGCGTCGTCGCTTGAACCCGGAATCTCGAGATTCCCGGTTCGATGCTGCGCATCGCCCCGGAATGACGGGATAAAGCCTTGTTTCTCACCTCTGTTTCACCCAGCTATACTCCGGTAGCAAGAGTATGAATGAAGCAGGTCCCTATGCCGGCACAGCGAAGTATTGTCATCTGCGGCGGCGCCTTTGCGGGGCTGGCGCTGGCGCTGGCGCTCCGTCAGGGCCTGGGCCGCGATATTCCTGTCATCGTGGCCGATCCGGCGCTGGCCTCAAAGCCGAGCCGCGATCCGCGCGCCACCGCGATCGTCGCCGCCTGCCGGCGGCTGTTCGAGGCGCTCGGCGTCTGGGGCCAGATCGCGCCCACCGCGCAGCCGATTCTCGACATGGTCGTGACCGATTCCAAGCTTGATGACGCCACCCGTCCGGTGTTCCTCACTTTCGCCGGCAATGTCGAGCCCGGCGAGCCCTTCGCGCATATGGTCGAGAACCGATATCTGATCGATGCGCTGGTGGCGCGCACCGAGGCCGAGGGCATCGAGCTGCGCGCGACCGCCATTGCCTCGTTCGATTCACGCACTGACGGCGTCGACGTGACGCTCGCCGACGGCACGATCATCGAAGCCAGCCTGCTGGTCGCCGCCGACGGCGCGCGCTCAAAGCTGCGCGAACGCGCCGGGATCGCCACCCATGGCTGGGACTATGATCAATCCGGCATCGTCGTCACCGTCGGCCATGAGCGCGATCATGGTGGCCGTGCCGAAGAACATTTTTTGCCCGCGGGCCCGTTCGCGATCCTGCCGCTGACCGGAAAGCGCTCATCGCTGGTGTGGACCGAGAACCGCACCGAAGCCGCGCGCATCACCGCGCTCGGCGAAGACGAATTTCACGGCGAGCTCGAACAGCGATTCGGCCTGCATCTCGGCGAGGTCAAGGCGCTCGACAAGCCGCGCGCGTTTCCGCTCGGCTATTTCGTCGCGCGCTCCTTCATCGGCGAACGTCTGGCGCTGATCGGCGACGCCGCGCATGTGATCCACCCCATCGCAGGGCAGGGACTCAACATGGGGCTGAAGGATGTCGCAGCCTTGGCCGAAGTCGTGGTCGACGCCGCGCGGCTCGGCATGGATCTCGGCCAGGCCGACGTGCTCGAACGGTACCAGCGCTGGCGCCGGTTCGACACCATGGCGATGGGAGTTGCGACCAACTCGCTGAACTTCCTGTTCTCGAACGAATCGACGCTGCTGCGCACGGTGCGCGACATCGGATTGGGCCTGGTCGATCGCGCGCCGCCGCTGAAAAGCCTGTTCATCCGCCAGGCCGCGGGATTATCAGGCGAAGTGCCGCGGCTGCTGAAGGGCGAGGCGCTGTAGGTGGCTCTACGAGGCCGTCATTGCGAGCGAAGCGAAGCAATCCATAGCACGGCATAACGGATAGATGGATTGCTTCGTCGCTGCGCTCCTCGCAATGACGCGGAAGCGCCGGTGTTCTCTTCAATCGATCTTCCTGGCCTCTTCCGGCAGCATGATCGGGATGCCGTCGCGGATCGGGTAGGCGAGCTTGGCGGAGCGCGAGATCAGCTCCTGCGTGGAGGCGTCGAACTCCAGCGGGCCCTTGGTGATCGGGCACACCAGGATTTCCAGCAATTTCGGATCGACGGTGCTGTCGAGGCGTTCGGGCGAATTCATTTGTGATCTCCAGCTTGGCCGGTCCCTTAGCACACCAAACTTGTCATCGCGAGGTGGCTATCCGCAGCATTTCGTCGAGCATGGCCTGTTGCTGCGCCTTCGGCAGTGGCTGGTCCGACAGGGCAAAACCGAGAAACGCCCAATAGAGGATTTGCGCGCGGGCGCGGGCCACCTCCGCGGATAATCCGGACTGCGCCAACAGGCTCTCGACATAGCCGAGCCTGCGGCGGTCGATCGCCTGCACCGCCGCCCGCGCCGCGGAGTCGACGCTGGCCCAGGTGCGGACCGCGTTTTCCAGCGCCAGTCTTGCGCCGAACACCCGGCGCAGCAGCACCTCGAGCGGATTCTCGTTCTTTGATGCGGCCTCGACCCCGGCGATGATCTGTTCGGCGGCGATTTCGCGCCATTGCTTGAGGATCGCGGCATGGAACGCGGAAATATCCGCGAAATGCCAGTAGAAACTGCCGCGCGACACCCCCATCGCCTTGGCCAGCGGTTCCGCCTTCAGCGCCGTGAAGCCGCTTTTCGCCAGCGTCTTCAGACCCTGGTCGACCCAATCCTGCCCCGAGAGTTGATCGCCCATGTTCCCGTCCTGCGACATCCACCATACACTACTGTATTGACAGCCGCCAGGCGGCAAGTCATAACCATACATGACTGTATGGAGACTTATCCGATGCGCGATATCATTCTGCAATGCGCCGGCGTCGCCGGAATAGCGGTGTCCCTGATTCACGGCGTGCTCGGGGAAACCAAGGTGTTCGCCAAAGCGACCATCCAGCCCGAGAGCTTGCGGACCCTGATCCGGCTGGTGTGGCAGGCCGGCACCGTGGCTTGGATCGGCGGCGCAGTGCTGCTGATCGCAGCTCCTTCCTTCGGCTCAGAGAGCGCCCGGCACTGGATCGTCATTACCGTGATCGCGATCTACGCCTTTGCGGCCGCGGCGAATGCGTGGTGGTCGCGCGGACGCGGCTTTGGATGGAAGGCGCTCACCGCCGTCGTCGCACTGGCGGTCGCGGGATACTAGGCACCTTCCTGCGCCGCCGTGAAAACGGAGATGCCCATGGTCTGGGTGGGAGCAAGGAGAAGGGCCACGGGCAAGATGAATGCGCTTGATGCGGCGATGCTTACGGCGATTGCTGAAGCCGGCGCGTGCCTCAAGCAAGACGGAAGCCTCCGCGCCGCCAAGCGGCTGCTCAATCAAACCGTCGCGCGTGACGCCTGCGAAGGACCCACCGCCGAAACGACGGAGCAGAAGGCTTTGCTCGGCAGCGCCAATCAAGTGGAAGCGGCCCGGGCAAATGTTAATGAGCGCAGCGAACGCATCCAGGGCCCGCTACCGCGGTCCCGTATCACTACGCAGCAAGTTCCGTACCGCTACGGATGCGCACCGTCGCGAGTTCCATTTCGCTGCGCGATAAGCAGTTCCGCGCGCGGTTCCGGATCGGGCGGTTCAATCAATCAAATGCACATTAGCGGGCAGATAGATCGAGATTTTCCGTAGAAACCCTGATGTATTCAACCATTATACATTCGTTCTTTACGCGCGGATAACTACGCCCTCGAAAGCTGCAAAGAAATTAGGAAGTAAAGAACCAGCGCGGGTAACCATGGTGACAAACAACCATGGCCGAATGACATGTTCCGCGTTCTTAGCTGCCTTACAGTCGAACACGACTGGCGACTGGTTCTCCTCGCCGGTCTCGTTTGCTTCGTCGCAAGCGTTGTCGCCATCCATATCTTTCATCGGGCGATCTCGTCGCATGCCAGGACGCGGCTGATCTGGATTGCAATTGCGGGCGCCGCGATCGGGTACGGGATCTGGGCGACGCACTTTATCGCGATGCTCGCCTACGAGCCCGGTGTCACGACCGGATACGGCGTGGCCTTGACCGGGCTGTCGCTCGCCGCGGCCATGATATTGACTTCCGGCGGGTTCGGCTTCTCCGCCAATGCGCCCGGCCGGTGGCGAGCGCCGATCGGCGGCGGAATCATCGGCGCGGGCATTGCCAGCATGCACTATCTCGGTATGTGGGCGCTCGAAGTCCCGGGCCGGGTCACCTGGTCGCTCGATCTCGTGTTCGCCTCCATCATTGTGGGCATGATGTTCGGTTATGCGGCGCTCGCGTTCGCGGTCCGCTACAAGGATCTGTGGGGAACATTTGTCGCTGCGATTTTCCTGACGCTCGCAATTGTTTCGCATCATTTCACGGCGATGGGCGCGGTAGAAATTGTCCCCGATCCGACGCGGGGACCTGACGAGATGTCACTTTCTCCCGCGTTTCTCGCGGTGGCGATTGCGGGCGTGGCTCTGTCGGTGCTCGGGATGAGCCTGGTCGGCGTGCTGGCGGATCGCCGCCTCGCCAACCGGACGCGCAAATTCGAGGAAATCATCGATCAGCTCTCGCTCGCGCGGCAACAGGTCGAAGGCTCCCAAAAGGAATTGCAGGAGCAGAAGCTCAGGCTGGATTCGGCGATCAACAACATGGGCGAAGGTCTCTGCATGTTCGATGCGGAGAAGCGGCTTGTCGTCTGCAACGATCGTTACGCCAAAATGTATCAGCTGCCGCCGGAACTGTTGCTGGCGGGGACACCACACCGCGAAATCATCGAGCATCGCATCAGCAACGGCATCCTCAAGGGTGGCACCAATGACAGCACCGCAAAGCAGGTGCTGTCGGCCCTGAATGCGCTGCCAAGCAACGTCCCGGCAAGTCGCGTCGACGAGCTTGCCGATGGTCGATTGATCTGCGTTACGAGGCAACCGATGCCCGGCGGCGGCTGGGTGGCGACGCACCAGGACGTTACCGAGCAGCGCAGGTCCGAGGCCAAGATCACGCATATGGCCCATCACGACGCGCTGACCGACCTGCCAAATCGCGTCCTCTTGAGGAAGCGATTGGAGCTCGCCCTTTCCATCACGCGCAGGGGAGGCGCCGATCTCGCGGTGCTCATGCTTGATCTTGACCGCTTCAAGGAAGTCAACGACACGCTGGGGCACCCCACCGGAGACGCGCTGTTGCAAGCCGTTGCCGCGCGGCTGCTGGCGTGCGTCAGGGAAACGGCGATGGTCGCGCGGCTGGGCGGCGACGAGTTCGCCGTCATTGAGTGCGTGGAAAATCCGCTGGTGGAAGCCGTGGCGCTCGCCGAACGAATCAAGGCCGAGCTTTGCGAACCTTTCGATCTTGGCGATCACCGGGTCACCGTCGGAACGAGCATCGGCATTGCCGTCGCGCCACGCGACGGAACCGATTCCGATGAAATTCTCAAGAAAGCGGACCTCGCCTTGTATTCCGCCAAGAATGGCGGGCGTGGTTCCTTCCGCTTCTTCGAGCCGGAACTCGACGAACTCATGCATGCCCGCCGCAACCTCGAACGGGATATGCGCAGCGCGCTTGCCAATGATGAGTTCGAACTGCGCTACCAGCCGATCGTCAATTTCAAGAACGGCAAGATCAGCGGCTTTGAGGCGTTGCTGCGTTGGCATCATCCCCAGCGCGGCTGGGTGATGCCCGGCGACTTTATCCCGCTTGCGGAAGAAACCGGCTTGATCGTGCCGATCGGAGAGTGGGTACTGCGGACGGCGTGCGTGGAGGCGGCAAAATGGCCTGCCCATCTCAAGATCGCGATAAATCTGTCTCCGGCTCAATTCAGAAGCAAGGACCTGGTTCGGGTCATTGTCAGCGCCCTGGCGAGTTCGGGAATTGCGCCACCAAGACTTGAGCTCGAGGTGACCGAAACGGCCATCATGCACGACAGCGAAGCCGTGTTCGCTGCGCTCGGTCAGCTGCACGAACTGGGCGTGCGAGTTGCACTGGATGATTTCGGCACGGGCTACTCATCGCTGAGCTTTTTGCAAAAGTTCTCGTTCGACAAGATCAAAATTGACCGCAGCTTCGTCAGCGAGCTGACCAGCCCGCAGGAAGAGTCCCGCGTCATCGCGCGTGCGGTGGTTCGATTTGCCGTAAGCCTCGGCAAGACCACCACGGCCGAAGGCGTGGAAACCCAGGAACAATGGGACATCCTCCGCGGAGAGGACTGCGTCGAATCGCAAGGCTATTATTTCAGTCCGCCGGTAACGAGCGCCGAAGTTGCGAAAATGGTGCGCTCGCGGGTCAAGGCAGCCGCGAACGCGGCGTAGCCGGCGCGGTTTACTGCAGTCCCGTATCGCCGCCGCTGGTGCGCTTCTTGGCGAGGTCCATCTCGGTCACCGCGACCAGGATTTCCGCGCGCGTCTTCAAATCGGGCGCTTCCAGCATCGCCTGCTTTTCGGCGGGGCCATAGGGCGACATCATCGCCAGCGCATTGACCAGCGCCTCGTTGGGCGCGCTCTCGATGCCTTCCCAATCCACTTTCAAATTGTTGGCGTTGAGAAAATCGGTCAGCACCTCGAGCAGCGCCTCGCGGTCGACGGCCTCTTCGCCCTTGCGCGCGGTGAAGTCGTCAACAAAGGGGAAGAAATCCACCTTGCATTGCCGGTACGCGGTCAGCACCGTCAGCTCTTCGACCACCCGAAAGCGCGAGACGCCGGTGAGTTCGAGGATGTAGCGGCCGTCGCCGGATTCAGCGAGCTGGGTGATGCGGCCGACGCAGCCGACCTTGAACAGCATCGGCCGCGCCTCGTCCTTGCTGTGGGAAATATCCGGCTGGATCATCCCGATCAGGCGGTGGCCGTCGCGCAGCGTGTCGTCGACCATCGCCAGATAGCGCGGCTCGAAGATGTTGAGCGGCATCTGGCCGCGCGGCAGCAGCAGTGCACCCGGCAGCGGAAACACCGGAATGATTTCGGGAAGCTCGCCGGGTCCGCGGTATTCGGCATTGATCGGCATCTGCGGCCCCGGCTCTACTGCATGAGATGTCTATGTCTTGTGCGTATTCTTATCGCAAAACCGGTGTCCACGGTTGCGGAATACGCAACTCACGAGAACAGGATCGTCGACAGCCGCCTGCGTCCATCCACGGTCGCTTCATCGGCACCGCCCCACGCCTCGAAGAACTGCACCAGCTGCTTGCGCGCGCCATCCTCGTTCCACTTGCGGTCCCGCTTGACGATTTCGAGCAGCTGGTTGGTCGCTTCGGCACGGTTGCCTTGGGCGTTGAGCGCGGTCGCCAGATCGAACCTAGCCTGATGATCGAGCGGGTTTGCGGCGACTTTCTGTTCCAGCTCGGTGACCGGGCCGACGGATTGCGCCTGTTCGGCGAGATCGATCGAGACCTGCACGGCCTTGACGGCGGCGTCATTGCGTTTGGATTCCGGCACCATCGCGATGGTCTGCTTGGCCTGCTCGATGGCGCCGGTCGTCACGTAGCATTTCGCGAGACCGGCCAACGCGGCGATATTGGTGGAATCGATCGACAGCACCTCGGCATAGATCTGCGCCGCGGCAGCCGCATCGCCTTCCGCCAGCACGGCCTCGGCCTCCTGCAGAATTTCGGCAATGTTCGGTTCGCCCGGTGCGGCCATGCCCTTGGTGAGCTTGTCGATGAAGGCGGTGACCTGGCTCTCCGGCACCGCGCCCATGAAGCCATCGGCGGGCTGGCCGTTGACGAAGGCGATCACGGCCGGGATCGACTGGATTCCCATCTGGCCGGGGATCTGCGGATGCTGGTCGATGTTCATCTTGACCAGCTTGACTTTGCCCTTGGCGGCGCGGACGGCCTTTTCGATGATCGGCGTCAACTGACGGCACGGACCGCACCACTCCGCCCAGAAGTCGATCAGCACCGGCTGGCGCTTCGATTCCTCGATGACGTCCTTCACGAAGGTCTGGGTGGTGGTATCCTTGATCAGATCGGGTACGGCCTGCGGCGCGGGGCCGCCGCCCTGCTCAATTATCGTCACGATGTATCCTCGCCTGATGTCTTGAGAATTGGTCTCGAAAGCTGTCCCAGAGATTGGCGCCCTTCTAGCACGGAAGGGCGCGAAGTTCTCATCCGCTAGATGGCGGCTTGGTCACAAAATTCAATCGGCCCCGGCCGCAACCGGGCCTCGTCCCAAGGGGCCCAGGGGGTGGGCGGCCTCCCATCAGCGGCCCGGCCGGCGCGGCGAATTGACCGGCCGGCGGATCGGCGTGTCCGAGAGGAAGTCCGAATCGCGACGAGATAGGAGGGCAATTTGACCCTGGGGTTGCCACCCCCCAGGCCGGGGAACCGATTAATGCGGTTTGGGCGTTGTTTCGGACCGATTCGCGCCAATTTATTAAGAAAATCCGCCTGTCGGGGTGGTTTCGGCCGTGTGCTGGCTGTTGCATTCACGGCCTGCATTTGGCATAGCTCTGCCGTTGCCGGCGAGCGATCGCCGACATCTCGGATGCGGGTGTAGCTCAGTGGTAGAGCACGACCTTGCCAAGGTCGGGGTCGAGGGTTCGAGCCCCTTCGCCCGCTCCAAGATTTCTCGCATGCCCAAGCAATGATTGAACGACAAGCCGCCGTCAGGCGGCTTTGTCGTTTGTGGTGGCGGGCGACCTGCCGCCGCCGCGCTTTTCTTTCTCCCGAACCTGCATGCCATCTTCTGATACCAAGGATTGCAGCGTCGTCTTGTGCCGCGCCGCAAGGATCGTGACACAAGCGAGGCTGGCAATTGTTCGAACGTGGATATCGGCAGCGCCTTGAGGCGGACCTGGTCAAATGGGTCGCAGAGGGCGTGATTTCGGGCGACGCGGCCCATTCCATCCGCAAGGCGCGATTTGGCGAAGAGGCGACCTCGCGCCTGCCCGCCATCTTCGCGATGCTCGGCGCCCTGATGCTGGCGGCCAGCGTCAGCGCCTTTGTTGCCGCGAACTGGCAGGAGATTCCGCGCCTGGTCAGGCTGGTCGGCATCCTCTCGCTGATTGCGGCCTGTTTTCCGATCGCCCTTCTGCTCGGCCGGCGCGCGATCCCATGGGGCGCCGATGCCGCCGTGACATTCGCCACGCTTAGCTTCGGCGCGGGCGTGGCGCTGGTCGGCCAGATGTATCATCTGCCGGGCGACTGGCCGGCGGGAGCGATGCTGGTGGCGATCGGCGCGCTCATCGCGGTCGCGCTGACGGGCAAGAGCGGCCCGCTCGTGATTGCCTTTGCGGCGATGACGGCCTGGTCGTTCGGAAGGTTCGACGACGCGCAATGGCACGAAATCCATTGGCCGTTTTTCCTGCTGTTCGTACCGGCATTTGCGTTGGCGCTGGGCCGCGACAATCGCCTGGTGGCGCATGCTGCAGCTCTGGCGCTGGGCGTCTGGCTGGCCACACTGACGTGGGCGCCAGCGGATCGCCTGATCCATGGCGGCATTGCGTTCTCGGTAGCCTACATCGCGATCGGGCTGCTGGCGCTGGACCGGGACTGGCCCGCCGAGTTCCGGGCGCTCCTGCCATGGGGTGGCTGGGCCTTCGGCGTGTTTCTCTGCTTTGAAATCGAACTCGTTCTGGAAAAATCAGTCCGCTCCGCGCACGCCATCGATGCGCATCTCGGCCTTGCTTATGTCGCGGCGGCGCTCGCGCTTGCGGCCCTCGCGGTACTGGCACGGCACAGGGACAACGGGCGGCTTGTGATCATCGCGGCCTGCGCCATTGGCTTGACGATTCCGCTGATGCTGGCGGGCGGCCCCGCAATTCCGAGCCGCGTGCTGATTCCCATCGCCGTGCTCGTCAGCGCGGTGGCCTTGATCGCAGGCGGCCTGCTGGTCGGCCTGCGGACATTTGTCGTGGTCGGCTACGCGGTGTTCGGCGTTTCGATATTGATCCTGCTCTGGCGCACGGTCGGCACATTGCTCGACCAGTCCCTGTTCTTCCTTGCCGCCGGTGTCGTGCTGCTGGGGCTCGCCCTGGGGGCGCACAAGCTCGCGAGCTGGTCGAGGCGTGCCAATGAACAATCCTCGGGGAGTGCGGCCTGATGGGTACGATCGATACTTTCCTTGCGCGCGTCCCGCTGCTTCCGCGCTACATCCTCGCCGCGCTGCTGCTCTGCGGACTGATCCTCGCGATGGTCTATCAACGGGCGGAAATATTGCGAAACGGCCAGGAAGTCCGGCTCGAGATCGTGCCCGTCGACCCGCGCGACCTGTTTCGCGGCGATTACGTCATTCTCGACTATCGAATCTCGGCGGTTGACCTGCCGAAGGACTCAACGAGTGAGTTCAAACGGGGGCAAAAAGTATTCGTGACCCTGCGGCCCGACGAGAACGGCAAGGCGAGGGCGGTCGCGATCTCATCCGAGCGGCCGGCGGTGTCCGGCGCCGATATCGTCATTCTGGGCACGGTGAGCGCGGGATCGGTCTGTCCGCCTAACGAGGCGGGGCTCAGGGTCTGCAAGCCCGGAATCCGCGCCGCGCTCGTGAAATACGGGCTCGAGAGCTATTTCGTGCCGCAGGGCGAGGGCAAGAAAATCGAGACGACCGAAAAGGCACGGCTGGAGGTGGTCGCGGCCGTGACGGCTTCCGGCCAGGCGGCGATCAAGCGCCTGCTGATCGACGGCAAGCCCGTCTATGACGAGCCGCCGTATTGACGGGCGGCCGCCCTGCCCGCGGTGTGCTTCTCTATTCGGTCAGAACGTGTCATGCTCTGATACCCTAGGTTGCATACTCATTTCATGCCGCGGGCGAGGCATGTCCCATGAGCCGAAAAATCATCCTGCTGTCCGACGGCACCGGCAATTCCTCGGCAAAAGTCTGGCGCACCAATGTCTGGCGCACCTTCGAGGCGCTGGATCTCTCCGGCAACGACCAGGTCGCATTGTATGACGACGGCGTCGGCACCTCGTCGTTCAAGCCGATGGCGATCCTAGGTGGTGCGTTCGGTCTCGGCCTGCGCCGCAACGTCATCGCGCTCTACAAATTCGCCTGCCGGAACTATCGCGACAAGGACGACGAACTGTTCGGCTTTGGCTTCAGCCGCGGTGCCTTCACCATCCGGATCGTGATGGGGATGATCGACAGCCAGGGGCTCGTCAAAGCCGATAACGAGGTTGAACTGCACAGCCTGGCGAGTGCGGCCTACCGTGCCTATCGCAAGGACCGCTACCCCAAACTGAGATTTGAACGGCCGTACCAGTGGATCCGCAACAAGTTCGGCCCGC
This sequence comes from Bradyrhizobium sp. AUGA SZCCT0177, assembly GCF_018130125.1. Classification (NCBI taxonomy): domain Bacteria; kingdom Pseudomonadati; phylum Pseudomonadota; class Alphaproteobacteria; order Hyphomicrobiales; family Nitrobacteraceae; genus Bradyrhizobium; species Bradyrhizobium sp. AUGA SZCCT0177. The sequence goes on from NZ_JAFCMA010000027.1 coordinate 19,874, forward strand.
ACTACCCGCCGAGAGAGGTTCGCAGGAACGTCAAGATCAGGTTCATCGGGGTCTGGGACACGGTTGCCGCCTACGGCATGCCTGTCGACGAAATGACCCGCGGCATTCATGACTATATCTGGCCGCTTGAACTGCCGAACAAGCATTTGTCGCCGAGCGTCATGCGCGCCTGTCAGGCGCTGGCGCTCGACGAGGAACGCACCACCTTCCACCCCCAGCTCTGGGATGAAACCGCTGGTATCCATGGTGCGGCATCGCCGGCCGAACCCGGCGGGAAGCGCTTCATCAAGAACGAACGCATCAGCCAGGTCTGGTTCGCCGGCGTGCACACCAATGTCGGCGGCGGCTATCCCGACGATGCGCTGGCTCACATCCCCTTCGTCTGGATGATCACCGAGGCGAAACGCTGCGGGCTGAAATTCAAGTCGGATTATGCGGGCCAGCCGCCGAGCCCCGACCACATGATTGCCGATCCCGACACGTTCAAGAACGCGATCTCGAAGCGCGACAAGGACGGACGGCTGTACGATCCGCGCAAAGGCGTTGGCGGCTATTACCGCTACGGACCGCGCAAGCTGGTGCCGGCCTTCTATCCGAAGAAACTGGAAGAAGACGAGGTCGACGTCATCAGCGCCAAGATTCACGAGACTGTGTTCCGGCGCATCGAGAACAACGCGCATGCCTACGCGCCGGTTGGCCTGCCGCCGTACTACGAAGTCGTCAAGGAAGATGGCGAGATCGTCTCACCCGACACTTTCAGCATCGCGCCGTCGACACAACCGTTCGAGACCAGTGCGGCCGCGGCGCAGCGCGCACTGGCGCAGGAGCATGTCTGGAACTGGGTCTGGGCACGCCGTATCGCCTATTTCGCTACCGTCGGCGCGACGCTGTGGCTGGTGATCTTCCCCCTGGTCTCCAGTGCGCCACGCTACGATGAATATACCAGTCCGATCCGGTGGGTGTCGGACTTCGTGCGCTTTGCGTTGGGACTTCTTCCAACCCTCGCATCGACCTGGGCCGACGGTTATGCACGCGCGCCAGCCTGGTTTCTGGTCATGGTGGGCCTGGTCTCGGCGCTGTTGTATGTGAACTCGTGGATCGCAGGCCGGACCTCGCGCTTGATGGCTTCGATCTGGCGAAAATCGCCGCAAGCGCCGACAGGCCTTCCCGACAACGGGATTTACGGTCTGCGCAGCAGTCCGCTTTACATCCATTTCCACGACAAATTGAAGACCAGGATCGCGCCTTTCCTGTTCGCGGTGATGTTCATCTATCTCGGATTGGCGTTTGTCAGCCATCTCGCTTACGACGGCTTGGACACGGCCGGACTAACCTGCGTGCGTCGAGATACCGATCCAAAACCTGCGGTGCTGGCCGTCAACCAGACCGCGCGCGTCGAATTCAAGACGTCGGATTTGTGCAAGGCGACCGGCATCCTGCTGCAGCATCGCGGCCGCTATTATGTGACCATTCAACCCGGCGCCAAAAGCGGCGAAGACAAGCAATGGTTCAATGGCCTTGCCCGCATCGGCACGCCGGTCGGGGGCTTTTCCAGCAAGGAGCGGCCGCAATGGTACGAGCGTGTCTATCTCTGGCTATTGCTGCCGATGCGGCGGGAAATATCCAAGGACTGGTTCCGCATCGTGCTGCGTTTTGGCAATGTCGGCGGCGAGGAGGACTCCTACGAGCCCGATCCCTATGACGACATCATCCAGTTCAATATCACGCCGACGATTGCGCCCAACGGCAAGGAAGAATTGTTCGTCTTCGTCAACGACGCCGTGATCGGCATTCCCGGTCTCTATGATTTGCTCTACCGCAACAACCACGGCACCGCCGTGCTGTCGGTAACGCGAAGAAGGTAACGGGACGGTCTTGCGCGAGGCGGGCCGCGATTCCGTCGATCCGACGTCGCCGGCAATCGGGCGTCACGCTAAATTGACCAAGCGTCGTCGCGGGCGCGCCCGAACAATTGATGCCCACGCCCAACGAACAGCCGCGCCACGGCAGAGCCGATCAAGGCCTGTCCCAGCGAGAACGAACACACGCACGACCTGCAGCTTTTGTGGAAGCCCGCCCATCGGACGCGCATCGTTCGATCCGGGCGTTACGTTCGCTTGCAACAAATATTGCGGTGCAGCGCGCACTCCCGCAAAGAGTCCAAAAACAAAACCCGACGAAGAAAATTTTGCACTCAATCTAATTTCGTCTGACAGGGTAGCGCAGCCCACGCTTTTCTCCTGAAATAGATGTGCTACCATTTTACGGTCTATTCCACCTCACCTGACCAAGTTCGCCTCTCGAACGTTCAAAATAATAACAGGCGCAGCCTCCAAGGCTGCATAGGGAGTGACGCGATGAAATCGGCTTTCCATCGATCTATTCTTGCGCTCACGGCGATCCTAGTTGTCGCGGCGGCCAGCCAGGCCAACGCGCAACAGAAGCCGCTGAAGAAATACGAATCCGGCACCAAGGAGTTCTGGACCAACCCGCCGCCCGACTGGTTTCTCGGCGACGAGACCGAGGCGCAGAAGGGGCAGGCGCCGCCTTCCGGCCCGCCGACCGGCGCATCGGAGGCCGAACTCGCCAAGCTGATCCCGAAGATCAAATTGCCGGCGGGCTTCAAGATCGAGGTCTACGCCTCCAACGTTCTGGAGGCGCGGCAGATGGCCAGGGGTGACAAGGGCACGCTGTTTGTCGGCTCCTTCAGCCTCGGCAATGTCTACGCGATCAAGGACAATGGCGGCAAGAGAGAGGTCAAGACTGTCCTCAAGGGCCTCACCATGCCGACCGGCCTCGCCTTCGTCGATGGCGCGCTCTACGTCGTCGCGATCAACAAGCTGATCAAATACGAAAACGCCGAAGCCAATCTCGACAATCTCGGCGCCGGCAAGGTGGTGTATGACGACATGCCGTCCTACGTCGCGCATGGCTGGAAATACATCGCGGTCGACAAGGAAGGCTGGTTCTACCTGCCGTTCGGACCTCCCTTCAACATCGGCCTCCCGCCCACCAGCCTCTCGCAGATCCGCCGCGTCGATCCCAAGACAGGCAACGCGGAAATCTGGGCGCTCGGCGTCCGCAACAGCGTCGGCGGCGACGTCGATCCACGCTCGGGGCGATACTGGTTCACGGAGAACGCGCGGGACTGGATCAGCGACGACTTGCCGAGCGACAAGCTCAACATGATCTCGAAGATCGGCGAGCATTTCGGCTATCCCTACTGCCACCAGGGCAATATGCCGGATCCGAAATTCGCGATGGGTCACAAGTGCTCGGAATTCACCCCGCCCGTGCTCAATCTCGGCGCGCATGTGGCGCCGCTCGGCATGAAGTTCTATACCGGCAGCCAATTCCCCGCCGAGTACAAGAACAACATCCTGATCGCCGAACACGGCTCCTGGAACCGGAAAAAGTACCAGGGCGCCCGGATCAAGCGCGTCATCGTCGGTCCCGACGGCAAGAACGCCAAGCAGGAGATCTTTGCTTCCGGCTGGCTCGAAGGCGACCAGGGCTATCTCGGCCGTCCCAACGACATCATCATCGACAAGGACGGCTCGATCCTGGTGTCCGACGACTGGGCCGGTGCGATCTATCGCATCAGCTACGCCAAGAAGTAAGGCGCAAACGAACAGGCGAGGCTGCGGTTACTCGGGATCGAGTGGCCGCAGCTTCGCGTTTTGGAATGGAACATGCTCGTCATGCCCGGACTTGATCCGGGCATCCATCAACGCAAAATTTCTTGAAGAGAGATGGATGGCCGGGTCAAGCCCGGCCATGACGACGGGAGAGCTATGATGCGACTTGCGTTTACCGGGATCCTACTAGCAGCAGCGATGATCTGCGGCCCCACCCATGCCGCGGATATCGCCGCCGGCAAGGCGAAGGCCGAATTGTGCGTCGGGTGTCACGGCGAAAACGGCATTTCGCAGATGGAGAACATTCCCTCGCTCGCGGCGCAGCCGGACATGTTCATCCAGTGGCAGCTGGTGTTCTACCGCGCCGGTGCCCGCAAGAACGAGCAGATGCAGCCGGTCGTCGAGCAGCTCAACAACGAGGACATCCGCAATCTCGGCGCCTATTTCGCGCAGCTATCGCCGCCGAAGGCGCCGGCCGACGACAAGCCGGATCTGTCGAAGAAGGGCGCGCAGGCGGCCGTGGGCGGGCGTTGCGCGTCTTGCCACCTGCCGGACTACGCCGGCACCAAGGCGGTCGCCCGCGTCGCCGGGCAGCGTCAGGATTATCTCATCAAGGCGCTGCACGACTACAAGTCAGGGGTGCGGTCCGGCGGCGGCATGGCGGCGATGGCGAGTGTCGCCTATTCCCTCAGCGAAGAGGAGATCGAGGCGCTGGCGCATTATCTGGCGCATTTGTAATTGCTGTCGTCCCGGCGTTCGCCGGGACGACAACGAATAAAACCTCACCCCCGCTGCTTTTCATACGCCTTGAGATGGGTGTAGGTGATGCGCAGTTTCGGCACCGGAATTTTCGCGGCGTCGGCACGGGCGACGAGATCGCCGATGACGTGATCGGCTTCGACCGGGAATCCCGCCTTGACGTCGCGGAACATCGAGGCGGTCATGGGCGAGCCTTCCGCGGTCAACAAACCACGGGTGCGCTGGAAGAACGGCCCACCGGGCGCAAAGCCTTCCGCTGATGCGACCGCGCTGCATTCATCGAGCATGCCGAGCAGGAAATCCTTGCCGCCCGTCACCGCCAGGATGTTGCCCACTGAAGTGCGCATCAGGCAGGTCGAGGCCGCCAATGAGGCCAGGAATACCCACTTCTCCCACATGTCCTGCATGATGTGTTCGCTGGCAACAGCGCCAATGTTGCCGCTGGTGAAGATTTCAGAGATCGCACGGACGCGATCCGACATCTTGCCGTCGCGTTCGCCGAAATTGAGCGACTGCATCGGCTCCAGCTGCACCACCTCGCGCGCCTCGTTGAGCGTCGCGGCAATCGCACAGAGGCCGCCCAGCACGCGCTCCGCGCCAAATCTTTCGTCGAGCACATTCAGGTGCAGCATGCCATTGAGCAGCGGGATGATCGCGGTATTTGGGCCAACCGCCGGCGCAAAGGACTTGATCGCGTCCTCGAGGTCGAACGCCTTGCAGCTCAGCAGCACCACGTCGAATTTTTCGCTGAGCTTGTCGGCCTGCACCGTCGGCGGATTCTTCAGCGTGACGTCGCCGGCAGGGCTCTTGATGACGAGGCCGGCGGAGGCGAGTTCAGAGGCCCGCTTCGGCCGCACCAGAAACGTCACGTCGCGCCCGGCCTGAAGCAACCTACCGCCGAAATATCCGCCGATGGCGCCGGCGCCGACCACGAGAATGCGCATCGTTCAACTCCGTTTTGTTCTAGCTTACTTCATCCAGAGAGCCGGAGATATCACGGTCCTCGTCATGCCCGGCCAGTAGCGCGAAGCGCGTCTTCGCGCTAGGTGTGCCGGGCATCCACGTCTTAACACCGCAGCAGCAAGCAAGACGTGGATGGCCGGGTCAAGCCCGGCCATGACGGAAAGAGCGTCCTACCACTTCTCCCCGAACGGGCGAATCTCCAGCTCGAACGTCCAGGCGCTGCGCGGCTGCTGGTAGAGCTGCCAATAGGACGCCGCGACCGAGGCCGGCGGCATCAGCAGATCCGGATTGTCGAGGGCTTCCTTGCCCCAGAGCTGTTCGCGGCGCTCGCGCACCCAGGCGGTATCGACGCCGGAATCGATGATCAGATGCGCAACATGGATGTTCTTTGGCCCGAGCTCCCGCGCCATCGATTGCGCCACCGCGCGCAGGCCGAATTTCGCGCTGGCAAAGGCAGCAAAACCACTGCCGCCGCGCAGGCTAGCGGTGGCGCCGGTGAAGAAGATGTTGCCCTGGCCGCGCGGCAGCATCAGCCGCGCCGATTCCCGGCCCGCCAGGAAGCCGGCCCAGCAGGCCATCTCCCAGACCTTTCGAAACACGCGGTCGGTGGTCTCAAGAATCGGGAAATTGACGTTGGCGCCGACATTGAAAATGCAGACCTCCAGCGGCGCGTGCGCGTCGGCGTCGTTGAGGAAGGCGGCGACCTCGTCCTCCTTGCGCGCATCGAGCGAGCGCGCCACGATCGACCCGCCTGCTGCCTCGATCTCCTTCTTCAACGGCTCCAGCTTGGCGCCGTCGCGCCGGCCGGCGAACACGGTGAAGCCTTCGGAAGCGAATTTCTTGGCAATTTCGCCGCCGATGTAGTCGCCGGCACCGATCACCGCGACGGTGGCGTTTCGTTTTTGCATTGGTGAACTCCGCTGATTCTGTGTCGCCGTCATTCCGGGATGGTCCGAAGGACCAGACCTCAGGTGCGCAATTGCGCATCGGGGAATCTCGAGATCCCGGGTTCGCTTCGCGCCCCGGGATGACGACTGCGTCGTCATTTCCCCGAAATCATCTCCTCGACTTCGCGCAACTGCTCCTTGCCGAAGAACATCTCCTTGCCGACAAAGAACGTCGGCGAGCCGAATGCACCGCGCTCGACCGCGGCTTGCGTGTTCTCGATCAGCTTTGCCTTTACATCCGCGTCCTGTGAGCGGGCCAGAAGTTTGGCGGCATCGAGGCCGGAGGAGGCCAGTGCCTTCGCCGCGACTTCCGGATCGTCCATCTTCTTCGGCTCGACCCACATGTGATGAAATGCAGCTTCGACATACTTCTCGAACACGCCTTCCAATTGCGCGGCGACTGCTGATCGCATCAGGTTCAGCGTATTGACGGGAAAGAACGGATTCCAGGTGTAGGGCTTGACGCCAAAGCGCTTGACGAAGCGTTCGGTCTCGATCGCGTGGAACTCGCGCTTGTTCTTGACGCCGGCGAGCGTCTCGGCCGGCGACTTGTTGTTGGTGGCCTTGAAGATGCCGCCGAGCAGCACCGGAACATATTCGAATTTCGCGCCGGTGCGCTTTTCGATCGCCGGGATCGCCTCATGGCTGAGGAAGGCGTTGGGGCTGCCGAAATCAAACAAGAATTGCGGATTTAGGCTCACGGCGGTCTCCCTCGGACGGTTCTTATATGATCCCTATCATTTCAATCAACCTAGCGGGTCCGATCAGCCGGATCAACCGGACTTCGTCTCAAGCTTCACGGTGAAATGCCGGAACTGCCAGCCTTGCAGCATGGTCCCGCACATCCGCGGGCCATTCGGCGATTAACTGCTCGAAACGTTTGGCGTCGCTCGCGAACAGTGCGCGGATCGCTTCCTCGAAATGCGGCCGGTTGCCGGCCATGGTCGACATGAAACGATAGGCGGCCTCCTGCGCAAGGCGGATGCTATCGCTGCCCTCGTTGTTGCGGCGCGCCTCGTCGACCAGTTTCCGGATTGCGACCGAGGCGCCCCCTTTTTGCTGCGCCAGCCAGTCCCAATGCCGCGGTAACAACGTGATCTCGCGCGCGACCACGCCGAGTTTCGGGCGGCCGGGACCGCGCGGGGCGGCGAGGGCGGTATCTTCATCCGTGGACGGTGGCTCCGGCAGCGGAATCCGCGCCACGACGTCGTCGACCGAGCCGCGGAAGTCGACATCGACCAGCGCGCTGGTCCTGCCGTTGAAAATCAGGATCGAGGCCTGCGGCTGCCGCCCGAGCGCCTGCCTGGCGGAACGGGCGACCTCGCGCAGATCGCCCGATCCGACGCAGCTGTCTCCTTCAAAAGCGATGTAGGCGGCATCAGATGTGGGATTCACGGCTGTTCCTCGATTCTACCTTGGATATTACCCGGGTAAATTAGGTCTGTCAAAGCCCATACCCCGCCTTGAAGCCATCTCGACTTTCCCGTGCCCGGCTGGCACCAACGCGGCGGTCAATTTGGGGAGCGGCTATGCTGACGGTGCACCATCTCAACAATTCCCGCTCGCAGCGCGTGCTGTGGCTGCTCGAAGAGCTCGCCGTGCCCTACGAGATCGTGCGCTATCAGCGCCAGGGCGACATGCGCGCGCCGAAAGAGCTGCTCGCCATTCACCCGCTCGGCAAGTCACCCGTGATCACCGACAACGGCAACACCATCGCGGAGTCAGGCGCGATCGCCGAATACATCATAGGCACTTATGGTAACGGCAAGCTGATCCCCGCAGCAAATACACCGGAGCGGCTGCGCTACACCTATTGGCTGCACTATGCGGAAGGATCCGCGATGTCGCCGCTGCTGCTGAAACTGTTGTTCACGCTGATGCCCAAGCGCGCGCCGGCCTTGCTTCGGCCATTGGTGCGCAAGGTCTGCAATACGGCGCTGACCACACTGGTCAATCCGCAGCTCAAGCAGCACATGGATTACTGGGAAGGCGAACTGGCGAAAAGCGAATGGTTCGCCGGCAGCGAATTCTCCGGCGCCGACATCCAGATGAGCTTTCCGCTGGAAGCCGCCGCCGCGCGCGGCGGGCTGGAGGTCGGTCACCCCAAGGCAATGGCGTTCCTCGAACGCATCCACGCCCGTCCGGCCTATGCGCGCGCGCTGGAAAAGGGCGGGCCGTATGTGGTGGGACGCTAACCACTCCCGCGCTTGCGGGGTCGAGACGAGCGAAGCTCGCTCTTAGGTCGACGCGCGAAGCGCGGCGGGTGGGGGCTCTCTCCACACGAACAGTCTGAATCGCGGAGACACCCCCACCCCGGCGCTCCCCCGCAAGCGCGGGAGAGGGGGAAGATTCACGGCCCCACCACCGCGATCACTTCCTTCACCAATCGCGCGAGCCCGCCGATATCGCCGGTCGGATCGACGCTGTCGCCGAGGCGGACGACGACGAGACGCTGTGACGGCATGATCATAATGCGCTGGCCGAGATCGCCGGCCGCAAAGAACGCGTCGCGGGGAATGCCTGATCGCACGCGGCTCCTGGCGCTTTCTCGCTCGCTGCGATTGGTCCAGAACCCGGCGCCATAGTCGGTGTCGAGGGTCGCCGCGGCCGAGAAATCCACCCAGTCCTCGTGCAGCAGGCGCTTGCCGCCGACAACACCGTCATTGACAAACAGCAGCCCGAACCGCGCCCAGTCCCGCGCGCTCGCCAGCATGTTGGTCGATCCCTGCAGCGTGCCTGTCGCGTCGAATTCCAGCGTGACGTCGCGCATGCCGAGTGGATTGAACAATTCGCGCCACGCAAACGCCAGGCTCTGCTCCGGTCCGCCGGCGGCATCGCGAATGATCCGCGCCAATAGCTGCGTCGTCGGGCTGGAATAGGCCCAGCGCGTGCCCGGCGGCGCGACAAGCGCAGCTTTGACCGCGAAGCCGGCCATGTCGTCCTGCAGATAGACCATCTCGCTGAAGCTGTTGGTTTCGTCGAGCGCCAGCCCGGTGGTCATGCGCAAGAGATGCTCGACCTCGATCTCGCGCCTGAGATCCCCGCGCCATTCCGGAATCGGCGCGGGCATCGAGGGCGTGACAAGCCCTTGCTGGGTCAGCACCCCGATCAAGGCATTGATCACCGACTTGGTCATGGAAAAGCCGAGCAGCGGCGTGTTGACGCCGATGCCGCTGGCGTAGCGCTCGGCGATCACCTTGCCGTCGTGCACTACGACCACCGCCTTGGTACGACGGAACGGCGGCTCAGCCCGCTCCTCGAAGGCGTGCTCAAGCGCGGCCTTCAATGCGGGATTGGACGGCGCCACGACATCGGGGCCGGCAATCTCGCCCAGCAGCGGCGGCGATTTCGGTACCTTCAATGCGTCAATGTCGCTCTTGAGGATATACGGCTCCTTCGTTCCGTGCCGCAGCACACAGCCGAGCCCTTCATGATAGACAGCGCGGCTGCCAAACATCCACGCCGCCGACGCATCAACACTCATCGCAGTGTGATCAACGTAAAATCGCAGCGCCGTGCGCAGGCGGCGCAGTCCGGGACGCTCGATAGTTTCCGAAAACACGGTTTGCGGATCGAGGCCGGAGACGAAGGTCTTGGCGCAGATATTGTGCGCCACCACGCCGGTGGCGATGCGGATCGCGCGATCGGGACGGAGGATGATGCAAGCCGCCGCCGGCACGGCCAACACCAACCCGACAACGACCCATTTACGCCAGCCCACGCGCCTCTCCGCAGCCGACCCGACGGCGCAAGCGTTCTAGCCCGACTTCTGGGCCGCGCCAACCGAAGGCAGCGCCTGGACGGTGACGCCGGGTGGCGGGACGTCGTCATCGGGCACGAAGAAGTCCGACATCAGCGGCACCGATTTGTCGACACGGTAAGGCTCGAAGTCACGCACGCCGCTGGCATGGAGCACCTTGTCGTCGATGCAGAACTGGCCTGTGAATTCGCGGGAGGGTTTGGTGAAGATGACGTAAGCGGCGTCGCCCATGATTTCAGGCGTGCGGCTGGCACGCATCATCGCGTCGCCGCCGAGGAGATTGCCTACCGCGGCGGTCGCGATCGTGGTGCGCGGCCACAGCGCGTTGACGGCGACGCCTGCGGATCTCAATTCACCTGACAGCCCGAGCACGCACATGCTCATGCCGAATTTGGCCATCGTATAGGCGGTGGAATGCTCGAACCATTTCGTCTTCATGTCGAGCGGCGGCGACAGCATCAGGATGTGAGGGTTGGCGGCCTTCTTCAGATGCGGGATGCAATATTTCGACACCAGGAAGGTGCCTCGCGTATTGATACCCATCATAAGGTCGAACCGCTTCATGTCGGTCATCTGCGAATTGGTCAGGCTGATGGCGCTTGCATTGTTGACGCAGATGTCGATGCCGCCGAACTCGGCGACGGTCTTTTCGATCGCCGCGATCACCTGCGCTTCGTCGCGGATGTCGCAGAGCACCGGCAGCGCCTTGCCGCCGGCAGCGCGAACCTCGTCGGCGGCGGTGTAGATCGTGCCCTTGAGTTTTGGGTGCGGCTCCGCGGTCTTGGCCGCGATCGCAACATTGGCGCCATCGCGCGCGGCGCGCAGCGCGATCGCCAGCCCGATGCCCCGGCTGCCTCCGGATACGAACAGCGTCTTGCCTTTGAGGGATGTCATGGGACGACTCCAGGTTAGGGACGCACAAATGGTTATGCTCCCTCCCCCCTTGCGGGGAAGGGTCGGGGAGAGGGGTGGCGTCATCGGGACTACCCGTGTGGACCCCTCTCCCTAACCCTCCCCCGCAAGGGGGGAGGGAACGACCGAGCAAGATTGAAGAACAATCCTACGCCGATGCGTTCGTCAGGCAAACCGGCAACAGCGAATCGAAACCTATTGCCCCGCCGCTTCCGCGCCGCGGGTGCGCGGATCGGGCGCGCCGAGCAGGCCGGTGGGCGTCACGGCGATGGAATTGGCCGAGGTCTGGCCGAGCGGCACGATCACCTGATGCCCTCTGGCTTTCAGGGCGTCGAGCGTCTCTTGCGGAAAGCCGCGTTCCGCCCGCACTTCGTCGGGCATCCATTGATGGTGCACGCGCGGCGCGGCGACGGCAGCCGCAACATCCATCTTGTAATCCAGCGCGTTCACGACGATCTGCAGCACCGCCGAGATGATGCGGCTGCCGCCGGGCGTTCCCGTCACCAGCACCGGCTTGCCGTCCTTCAGCACGATGGTCGGTGACATCGACGATAGCGGCCGCTTGCCGGGGCCGGGCAGATTGGCCTCAAAACCCACCAGCCCGAAGGCGTTGGAGGCGCCGGGCGCCGCGGTGAAATCGTCGAGCTCGTTGTTGAGCAGTATGCCGGTGCCGTCGGCGACCAGGCCGACGCCATAGGGGAAGTTCAGGGTGTAGGTGTTGCTGACGGCGTTGCCACGGCTGTCGACAACCGAATAATGCGTGGTGTTGCTGCCCTCGCGTTGCGGGGTAATTTTCAAGACATCGGCCGATGGCGTTGCGCGTTCCGGATCGATGCTGGCGCGTTGCCTGGCGGCGTAATCCTTGGCGAGCAGGACTTGCATCGGTGCGTTGACGAAATCGGGGTCACCTAGATAGCGGGCGCGGTCGGCATAGGCACGCTTCATCGCCTCGATCATGACATGCAGCGAGGGGGCCGAGCCCTGCTTCATGTCGGACATCGGAAAGCCTTCGAGGATGTTCAGCGTTTCCAGCAACACCGTGCCGCCCGACGACGGCAGCGGCATCGAGACGATGTCGTAGCCGCGGTAATTGCCGCGCACCGGCGCGCGGAGCAGCGCCTGATATGATTTCAGATCGTCCGGCGTCATGATGCCGCCGGCACTGCTCACCGCCTTCGCCAGTTTTTCGGCGACCGGTCCTTCATAGAAGCCACGCGGGCCCTGTTCGGCGATCGCGGTCAGTGTGGCCGCCAGATCAGGCTGGATCAGCCGGTCGCCGTCACGCAGCTGCTCACCATCGGCACGGGAGAAAGATTTGGCGGAATTCGGCCAGCGCGCCATCCGGCGATACATGTCGGAGAGTGTGTCGGCCATGTCGTCGGCGACGATAAAACCGTCGCGCGCCAGTTCGATCGATGGCTGGATGATTTGCGCGAGGGTGAATTTGCCGGAGCCGTATTTCTCCAGCGCGAGCGCCAGGCCCGCCACGGTGCCGGGCACGCCGATGCCGAGCGCCGAATTGCGCGATTTGTCAGTGTCGGGTTTGCCGTCGGCGCCGAGATACATGTCGCGCGTGGCAGCGGATGGGGCGGTCTCGCGATAATCGATCGCGACGTCTTCGTTGCGCTCGGCGGAATGAATCACCATGAAACCGCCGCCGCCGATATTGCCGGCGCGCGGATAGGTCACGGCCAGCGCAAAGCCGGTCGCGACCGCGGCGTCGACAGCGTTGCCGCCCTGCCGCAAAATGTCGGCGCCGATGCGGGCCGCGAGTTTTTCCTGCGCCACCACCATGCCCTGTTGGGCGGATACGGCGCGAACCGTGGCAAGGTCCGGCGGTGTATAGAGGCGGCGTTGCTCCTGCGCATAGGCCGTTGTGCCTGACGCAACGACGAGCGTGATGGTCACCAGCGCGCTACGCCACTTATTCGTGCAGAAAATCATCCAAAATCCGCCGCAGTTGGAGCCGGTGTGATGCCTGGCAATAGCACACGCATGATAATCGCATGCTATATGGGTTCGAATTCGGCGGGCAAAACGCCTTGTCGTGATCGATGAAGGAAATTCCTGGGTATGACGGTGACTGCTCCTCAGGCATCTGGCGCTGATACTTCAAGAAAATATCCGCCCCGCGCCGCCGTCGTCAGCTGGATCTTCTTCGACTGGGCCGCGCAGCCTTATTTCACGTTGATCACCACCTTCGTGTTCGCGCCGTATTTCGCAGGCTTCGTCGCGCCGGATCCGGCGACCGGGCAGGCGCTGTGGGGATTTGCCACCGCGGCCGCGGGGCTGATGATTGCGCTGATGTCCCCGATCCTGGGCGCGATTGCCGACGCCAGCGGCCGTCGCAAGCCGTGGATCGCAGGATTCGGCTTGTTGCTGGTGATCGGCTCGAGCCTGATGTGGTTCGGAAAGCCCGGCGATCCCAGCATTATCCCGACACTGCTGCTGTGTTATGCGATCGCAAGTGTCGGCGTCGAATTCGCCACCGTGTTCAACAACGCGATGATGCCCACGCTGGTGCCGCCGGACAAGATCGGACGGCTGTCTGGCACCGGCTGGGCCACCGGCTATGTCGGTGGTATCCTCAGCCTGATCCTGGTGCTTGGTTTTCTCGCCGCCAATCCGCAGACCGGACGCACGCTGTTCGGGTTCATGCCGCTGTTCGGCCTCGACCCGGTGACGCATGCGGGCGACCGCATCACCGGACCGCTGACGGCGCTGTGGTTCATGCTGTTCACGCTGCCGATGTTTTTGCTGACGCCGGACTATCCGGCAAAGCTTCCGATGCGGGCGGCGTTGCGCGAAGGTTTGAGCGAGCTGAAGCAGACGCTGCGCGAATTGCCGAAGCAGAAATCGCTGGCGACGTTCCTGCTCGCCAACATGATCTATACCGACGGGCTGGTGTCGCTGTTTGCCTTCGGCGGCATCTATGCGGCGGGCACGTTCGGCTGGCACACGATCCAGATCGGTACCTTCGGCATTGTCGCGGCGATCGCGGGCGTGTTCGGGGCCTGGCTCGGCGGCAAGCTCGATGATCGCGTGGGGCCGAAGCGCGTGATCGCGATCAGCCTCTTGGTGCTGCTGCTGGCGCTCGCCGCCATCCTGCTGGTCGACAAGGATTCGATCCTGTTCGTGAAGGTGGCGCCCCCCGTGCCCGGCGGACCGCTGTTCTCGGGTGCGGCCGAGCGCGCCTATCTCATCCTCGGATGCCTGATCGGCGGCGCCGGCGGTCCGCTGCAGGCGGCGTCGCGCACGCTGCTGATTCGTCTCGCGCCGCAAGATCGCATCGCGCAGTGTTTCGGGCTGTTCGCGCTGACCGGAAAGGTCACCTCGTTCGTCGGACCGCTGCTGATCGGCGTTGTTACGGCGGTGACTGCGAGTCAGAAGGCCGGCATGGCGCTGCTGGTGGTGTTTTTTGTTGTCGGGCTGGCGCTGCTGTTGCGGGTGAGGGAGAGGTGAGATTGCCCATCTCCCTCACCACGTCGTCCCGGCCTTGAGCCGGGACCCATAGCCGCAGGGAGAAGTTTTGCGAAAGGTCTCTGCTACCGAGGCTTCATCGTGAGATCACGCGGTATGGGCCCCGGCGTTCGCCGGGGCGACAGTAATCAATGCCGGAAATGCCGCACGCCGGTGAACACCATGGCGATACCGTGGTCGTCGGCGGCCTTGATCACTTCATCGTCGCGCATGGAGCCGCCGGGCTGGATCACCGCGGTGGCCCCGGCTTCGATGCAGGCCAGCATGCCGTCGGCGAACGGGAAGAACGCGTCTGACGCGACCACCGAACCCTTGGTCAGCGGTTCGGCGAGTTTCATTTCAGCCGCGGCATCCAGCGCCTTGCGGGCGGCGATGCGGGCGGAATCGACGCGGCTCATCTGGCCGGCGCCGATGCCGACGGTGGCGAGATCCTTGGCGTAAATGATCGTGTTGGACTTGACGTGCTTGGCGACGCGGAAGGCGAATTTGAGATCGCGCAGTTCGGCGTCCGTGGGCGCGCGCTTGGTCGCGACCTTCAGCGCCATGTCTTCGATCACGGCGTTGTCGCGGCTTTGCACCAACAGACCGCCGGACACCGTCTTGGCGGTGAGGCCCGGCTTGCGCGGATCTGGCAGGCCGCCGACCAGCAACAGCCGTAGATTCTTCTTTGCGGCGACGACAGCGATGGCTTCTTCCGTGGCATCGGGTGCGATGATGACCTCGGTGAAGATTTCGGTGATGGCGCGCGCAGCCTCTGCGTCGAGCGTGCGGTTGACCGCGACGATACCGCCGAAGGCCGACGTCGAATCGCAGGCCAGCGCCTTCTTGTAGGCGCCGAGCAGATCGCTGCCTTCGGCAACGCCGCAGGGGTTGGCGTGCTTGACGATGACACAGGCCGCGGTGCGGGCCGGGTCGAACTCGGCGACGCATTCATAGGCCGCGTCGGTGTCGTTGATGTTGTTGTACGACAGCTCCTTGCCCTGAAGCTGGCGCAAGGTCGAAACGCCCGGCCGCTTGTCGGGCGTCGCATAGAACGCCGCGGTCTGATGCGGGTTCTCGCCGTAGCGCAGCGACTGGATCAGTTTGCCGCCAAAGGCGCGGAAATCCGGCGCGTCGTCTTTCAGCTGAAGCGCAAACCAGTTCGAGATCGCAGCGTCATACGCAGCGGTGCGGGCGTAGGCCTTTGCCGCGAGGCGGCGGCGCAGTTTCAGCGAGGTCGCGCCGTTATTGGCGGCGAGCTCGTCGAGCACGGATTGATAGTCGCTGGCTTCGACGACGACCGCGACATCGTCGTGGTTCTTCGCCGCGGCGCGGATCATCGCCGGACCGCCGATGTCGATATTCTCGATGCAGTCCTCGTATCCGGCGCCTTTGTCGACGGTCGCCTCGAACGGATAGAGGTTGACCACCAGCAGATCGATCGGCGCGATGCCGTGCGCCTGCATCGCATCAGTGTGTTCCTTGTTGTCGCGGATCGCGAGCAGGCCGCCATGCACCTTCGGATGCAGCGTCTTGACCCGGCCGTCCATCATTTCGGGGAAACCGGTGAGGTCGGAGACGTCCGTCACCTTCAGCCCCGCGGCCGCGATTGCCTTCGCGGTGCCGCCGGTGGAGACGAGATCGACGCCGTAGCCTGCAAGCGCGCGGGCGAATTCAATCAGGCCGGTTTTGTCGGAAACGGACAACAGAGCGCGGGTGACGCGGCGGGGATGGTCAGTCATGGGCAAGATCCTCGGTTAAAGGGGGTGCCCAGGCGCGCGGCAGCTAGTCCCGCGCTTCCCGATGGTACTCCATCCAAGGTCGCCAGTCGCGCGAGCAGGGCTCGGTTAGCAGTTTTCGGCGGGTTTCACAACGGCAGGATCGGTTGTTTCTACAACGGCAATTCCGGTTCGCGCCTGGCGTTGCGGCGGGCGTTGGTGGCGGCGGCTGAGGTCGAGGAGCGCACAAAATTCCAGCGGATCGAGGTTGCCTGCCGCGAATCCTGCCGGATCACGATCTGGGCGGTGCGGCGGGGGCCGTCATTGCCGGCCAGGAAAACGCTGTCCTCGAGGTCGACCTTGTCGTCGAGCGCCTCGAAGGTCCAGACGTCGCGGTTGGGCAGCACCAGCATGACGCCGCGGGCGTCGGAAAGCCGGCTCGCCTTCACGGACGGGTGCAGGTGAAACCGCAAGGCAAAGTCGGTGCCGCTGCCCTTGAAGCGCGAGCCCGGCGCCGGCGACAGCGTATCCTCGCCGTCGAGCCGCGCGCCATCAGGCGCTATCATCAGCACGCGGCGGTGCACGACGCCAAATCGCGGCAGGTAGCCGTCATGCGATGTGGTCAGAAGATCGCCGCTCTCCACCGCTTCGCGATAGCTTTCCACATTGGCCGGGCCGCTAGTCACCGGCGCCCCCTGCAACAGCCGCTTCATCGCCGATATCTCGACGAACTGGCACGACGACGTCTCGTGATAGGTCAGGGTCGAATGCGCCGCGGTGCTGCGCGCAAAGGCGCGCCAATTGTCGCGGCCGGTCGAGGGCATGCCGCAATTGACGACGATCCGGCTCGGCCCGGAGGACAATTCGAACGCAAGGCAGCCGGCATGCGCGTCCTGGCTGATATTTGGCGGCGGCGGCGGGCCGGTGTCCATGATGACGGTGGTGGTGCCGGCATCGAGGCGCTGAAAGCCGGTATGCGGCATGTGCGCCATCGGCACGCCGTGGGTGTCGTCATAGGCCAGCAGCGTCGCCACCAGATCGTTCGGCGCGTTGCTCATGCCGTTGAACAGCGCAAAGGCGCCGTCGCCATGGCGGAAGAAGCGCAGCATCGGCATCATGCGGTCGATCGCGTTGAGCAGCGCCGGCGGCGGCGCGATATTGCGCGCGGCAAAGGTCTGGCGCAGCGGCAGCATATCGCTGAGCAGTTCGACCAGCGCGCCGGGATTGCGCGA
Source organism: Bradyrhizobium sp. AUGA SZCCT0177 (assembly GCF_018130125.1). Lineage (NCBI taxonomy): Bacteria > Pseudomonadati > Pseudomonadota > Alphaproteobacteria > Hyphomicrobiales > Nitrobacteraceae > Bradyrhizobium > Bradyrhizobium sp. AUGA SZCCT0177. The sequence continues at coordinate 37,262 of NZ_JAFCMA010000027.1, forward strand.
GATGTGCCCGCCGTCGGGCAGGATCTGCCGCTGCAATTCGTCGGACAGCCGCCGGCTCGCGGAGCGGATATGTTTTGCCTGGTTGGCGAGGCACAGCGAGGCGTAGCAAAGCGCGATCAGCACCTGCACCCGCGGCACGCCGTCGGCGATGTCGAGCATGGTGTAGCGCAGATAGCGGATCTCGCGGGTCAGCCCGCGCAGATATTTGCGATAGAACTTGCCGTCGGTATCGCCGAGCACCAGCGGGGCCTGCGACAACAGCGAGATGACGCGGCGCGCCAGCACATCGGCGCGGCGCTCGAGCGGCCGCTTGCGGCCGGGATTCGAAATCCAGTCGTCGACCAGCGAACGGGCGTTGGCGCGGGTCAGCGCGGTATCGGCCGCGCGCAGATGGCGCAGCCAGCCGAAACCGAGCAGCGCCACTTCCCAATCTTCCGACGGCGGTTCGAGATCGAAGATCGAGCGGCCGTGGCAGGTCACGATCTTGCCGGCGAACACGAAACGGCCGGCGTAGATTTCGGCGGCGCGGGTGGCGTCGGCGGTGCGCAGATCATGCGGCGCGATGATCAGCCGGTCGGCGCGGCCCGGCCACAGCCGCGACAGCCCGACGGTACCGCCGCTGGCGCGCGCCATCACGCCCCGCGCAAAGCGGCTCGCGACCAGCGTCGTAATGCGTCTGCGTTGAGCGACCGACACGCCTAACCTTGATGGGAGGAGATCTTGTGGCGAATCCTTTTAATCCGGAAACGCGCCCAAGACACCATCTTGAAAGTGCGCGAATCACCCGGAGGTCGCGAAAAACAGGTGCAAAATCAGGATTTAACCAGCCGCGCGGCGTAAAATCCATCCAGCCCGCCAAGCCGCGGGTCGTCGTGGGGCAGATGGCAGGGCAGGGTACGCAAATCGCCGTCCGCTGTTACGATCTCGGCAAGGCCTGCGACTTCGCCGGCGTCCACCGGCGCGCGGCGCACGCCTGATTCGGTCGCGAGCAGCGCCGCCACCGCCTGCTCGCCTTCTTCCGGTTCCAGCGAACAGGTGCAATAGACCAGCGTCCCGCCCGGCTTGAGCAGGGCGATCGCCTTTTTCAGCAACCGGAGCTGCAGCGCGCTCAGCGCGGCGATGTCGGTTTCCTGGCGCAGCCAGGCCACATCCGGGTGGCGCCGGATGGTGCCGGTCGAGGTGCAGGGCGCGTCGACCAGGACGCCGTCGAATGTGCCGTCGCCGCCCGGCCATTCGGCGCCATCGGCCACGACGTCATTGGCCTGCAGCGACAGCCGCGAAAGATTGTCGCGCAGCCGCGTCATCCGCGGCGCCGAACGATCGACCGCGGTGACGCGTGCGCCGGCTTGCGCGAGCTGGGCGGTCTTGCCGCCGGGCGCGGCGCAGAGATCAACGATGCTCTTGCCATTGAGGTCGCCGAACAGCCGCGCCGGCAGTGCAGCGGCGGCGTCCTGTACCCACCACTGACCTTCGGTGAAACCGGGCAGCATCGTCACGGAACCCTGCAACAGGGTGCGCACCGTCCCGGTCGGCAGCGTTTCGCCGTGCAGGCGGGTCGCCCATTGCGGCGCGTCCGACTTGACGGTGATGTCGAGCGACGGTTCATGGCCGATCGCAATTGCCATCTCACGCGCGGTGGTCTCGCCATAGGCCGCGATCCAGCGCGCCAGCAGCCACGGCGGAATGTCCAGCGTCTGCGCCTTGACTTCGTCGATCAGCGGCTGGCCTTCGCGCGCACAACGCCGCAGCACGGCATTGACGAGGCCGGCATATTTCGCGGCGCGTCGGTCCGATTGCACCAGCCGCACTGAAAGGTCGACGGCGGCATGATCGGGCACGTCCATCCAGAGAATCTGCGCAGCGCCGATCAACAGCGCGCTTTGCGCGCGCGGCGCGTCGGTCGGAACGCCGCGGTCGAGCAGGCGCGACAACAAATGACCGAGGGTGCCGAGCCGCCGCAGAATCGTTGCAACCAGCCGCCGCATCAGCGCGCGGTCGCGATCGGCGAGCGATTTCAATCCGGGATGGGCGCCGGCGCCGTCGAGCTGCTCGTCGAGGGTGCGGTGCTTGTGCAGCACGCCGTCGAGAATGTCGGCCGCTATACGCCGCGCCGCGAGACCGGGAACTTCGGCAGGAACTGCGAATCTTGAAGGGGGCATGGAGAAGGAATATCTCGGAAAGTGCTGAACAGGGTTTCGGCGCATGCCATTGAAGTGAAGAACTTGGAAATGAAAAACTCCTTTGGCATGCGAATATGCCAAATGTAAGAATCGCTGCGCGGGTTTCACGATTGTGATGCCGGCATTGCGTTCATCCGTTTGCTAATGAGATGGGCCGCAGGAAAGTTTTGCCGGAAATTTCGCCATGACCGACGATCCCCGATCACCGTCTGCAGCTCTTCCCGGCGCCGCCCCCGGCAAGTTGCTGACGCCGGCCGCCCGGCGTGCGCTGGCCGAAGCCGAAGCGCGCCGGAAAGCTGCCGAAGCCACCACCGCTCCGGCGGCACAGAAGGAATTGCAGGGTCCGAAGGGGCCGGAGCCGACCCGTTACGGCGACTGGGAGCGCAAAGGCATCGCCTCGGATTTTTGAGGCGATGCGGTAACTTGCCGGAATAGCCGACTCATTCCACCATATTGGGAATATGTCCCCATATAAAAGAATAAATACTTATCGGACGCCGCACCGAAGTCCTTGGCGGCGCCGGTTCGCAGCGGCCTTGCCCTGGGTATTCGTGATTGGGGTTGTCGCGGGGACGATGCTGCCGCTGCGCCATTGGGTGCATTGGCCGTTGCCGCCCGCGGCCGACAGCCAGGCGGCGCGCGACGCCGAGACAATCTGGAAGAGCGCTGGCAGTCCCGATGTGCGTCACGCCGTCGACGTGATCCGCACCGTCGATGGCGACACGTTCGAGGCACGGGTGCAATTGCCGGATGGACTCGCGCTGAACACGCGGGTCCGCCTGCGCGGAATCGACACGCCGGAATTGAAGGCGGCCTGTCCGCAGGAATTGCAGATGGCGGAAGCCGCGAGCGACGCCCTGCGCGGCCTGCTCCGCGAAGGCGCGGTCACGATCTCGAATATCGGGCCGGACAAGTATGCCGGCCGGGTGGTGGCCGACGTGGCGACGAGGAAGACCACCAGCGTCTCGGCTGCGTTGCTTGCCGGTGGCCATGGGCGCAGGTACAGCGGCGGTCATCGCAACGGCTGGTGCGCGAACGCCGGGAAATAGAAAAAGCCGCGCTCGATGCGCGGCTCTCTCAAATTTCAAAACAGAGAATGCCGATCAGCGCGTCACCGTCACTTGCGTGCCGACCGAAACGCGCTGGTAAAGGTCGGTAATATCGGCGTTGAGCATGCGGATGCAGCCATAGGAGACAAAACCGCCGACCGAGCCCGGCGCATTGGTGCCGTGGATGGCGTATTCACCGCCGGCGAGCGTCATTGCCGCGACGCCCATCGGGTTGCTCGGCGAGCCGCCGGGAATGACGTTGGGCATGTTCGGCTTGTCGCGCTTCACTTCGGCGGGCGGCGACCATGCCGGGTTCTGATACTTGCCGTCGATGCGGGTGGTGCCGGCCCACTGCTTGCCGGCGCGGCCGACGCCGACCGGATAGCGCACGGCGCGGCCTTGTTCGAGAATGAGATAGAGGCGGCGCTCGTTGGTCTTCACGACGATCGTACCCGGCGTGTAATCGCCGCGGATACCGACCATTTCGGGCCGCGCTTCTGCCGCCGACGACATCAAAACGCCCACCCCGATGGTGGCGGCCAGCGCCACCGCAATCCTCATCGACATCAATTTCTCCCGCCCGCTCGCCCCCGTCAGGGGGTCCTCAAATGCCAACGCAAACCTATCAGAAATAGTGGTTTGCCGTCTCACCCACGCATTTTTAACCGCGTGTCTTAACCGGATGGTTTCCAAGCCGGCCGTGAGACCCGTTTCGATGGCGGAACAAAAGGAAATGTTCGAATTAAAGTAAATGACTTGAAAACAACACTCGTCCGGAAACGTCCCGGGCAGCGGTCGCCGCCCTGACGATTGCGTGAGGCCGTCAGGTCCAGGCGGCGGGGGCCTCGCCCAAAGGAGCGGCAGCAAGGGCGCCGGGCGGTACCAGGCCCCGAACATGACGAAAAATTAAACCGGAAGCCCCGAACTCGGCGTCGTGACGACGCGGCTACTGGCTGCGGCCCAATTCCGGGGCGCAGGAGTTCGTCTCATGCGAGCATTGGTTGAGATTGTTTTGCTGCGCCGAGCCGTCCGCGCCGGCGGCGGCCGCCTCACAGCAATACTGGCCGCATTGCTGCTGGGCCTGTTCGCGCTTTCGGCAACCGCCGTGGCGCAACCCTCCTACGATGTCAGGGAGGAGGTTCGCGACGAACCGGTGCAGGCCGAAGCCCGCGCGGTGCTGTCGCAGTATGGACGCTTCGTCCAGCACGCCCGCTTCGGCGAGGTGTGGGTGCCGACGGTGACGCCGCAAGGCTGGCATCCCTATCCGCCGTGCCAGTGGGTCAAGACCAAACAATATGGCTGGTACTACGACGACAAGACGCCGTGGGGCCAGATCGTGCACCACTATGGCCGCTGGTTCTGGGATCAGCAGATCGGCTGGGCCTGGGATCCCGGTTCGGAGTTCAGCCCCGGATGGGTGGTGTGGCGGTCTAGCCCCGAATGGACGGGCTGGGCGCCGATGCCGCCGGACCAGGCCTTCACCAGCATTTCGTCCGACCAGTTCAACATCAGCGACCAGTGGATATTCGTCGAGACCGCGAAGTTCAACGCCGGTTGCGACGCGACGCAGACGGCTCCGGTCGAACGCATTCCGGTAATTCTGCGGCAGACCAAATGGATCACCGCGCTCGAATTCGTCGACGGCATCGTCGTCATCGTGCTGCCGCCCTACCTGATCGGGCCGTTCGTCAATGTGCAGATCGGATTCGGTCCGTGGCCGGCGTGGTTCATGGTCCAGATGATGAAGAATTCCAATTTCGTGTGGCAGAAGACGTTGAACTCCAACGTCGCGAATGTCTGCACGCCGTCGAACGCGAAGTGAGGGAGCAATCATCATGACCCTTGCCCGGAACATCTCGATCAAGACCAGGACGATGCTCACGGCGATGTTCGCCGCAGCGCTTGCCGTCCTCGTGCTGTCAGCATCAACGCCGTCAGCTTTCGCGCAAGCGCCTGCGCAAGAATCTGCCCAAGGCTCTGTCAGCGTCGTGCCGCAGCAAGGCGTTGCGAAGCTGCAGGAGGAATTCCGCGGCGTGCTCACGAAATACGGCCGCTTTGTCCAGCACGCCAAATACGGAGAGGTGTGGATTCCCACGGTGACGCCGCAGGGCTGGCGTCCCTATCCGCCCTGCAACTGGGTCAAGACCCCAAAATATGGCTGGTACTACGACGACAAGACGCCGTGGGGCGCGATCGTCCATCACTACGGCCGCTGGGTGTCTGACGCACAGATGGGATGGATATGGACGCCAGGTGCGGAGTTCAGCCCGGGTTGGGTTGTCTGGCGCACGTCGCCGGAATGGGTCGGCTGGGCGCCGATGCTGCCCGACCAAGATGTTCAGACGGTTTCCACCGCCGACTTCAACAGTGCCGCTTACTGGATCTTTGTCGAGACGCAGAAGTTCGCGCAAGGCTGCAACGGCGCGGCGCCGCCGCAGCAGATCCCGGTGCTGCTGACGCAGACGACCTACGTTACCGACATCAAGCTCGTGTATGGAATCACTGTGATCGTGTTGCCGGGATACGTGGTCGGCCCGTGGATCGACATCGACATCTTCTTCTCGCCGTGGCCGGCCTGGTTCCTGGCGCAGAATTTGATCGACTGGAATTTCATCTGGAACAACCTCGCCGTCATGAGTGCGGTGGCTCCGGACTGCCCACAGGTAGGCCCAAAGCAGGGCGGCGGATACAAACCGTTGCCGGTCCACAACCCTGTGTCGCCGCTGCCGCCGCGTCTTGATCAGCCGATCGACAATGGTCCGCCGGTCGTCGTCGTGGTCCCGCCAGTGTGTCCGCGCGGCACTTTCATGGACCATGGCGTATGCCGCTTGCCGGACTTCTGCCGCCCGGGAATGGTGCGGGTGGGCAATCTGTGCGTATTCCCGACGAGGCCCGATCCGTTGCCGAAGCCGCCGGTGACCGAAAATCCCTGCGCCGGGCTCAGTGGCATTGCGCTGCGGCGCTGCCTCCACGCGCACCGGCCACATGGCGGCGACGACAAACCGCCGGTGACGGGTCCGGTTACAGGTACCGGCGACGGCCGGCCGGTCGGCAATCCACCGTCGTCGAACGGCGGCCATACCGGGCACAACCCGGTTGGCGGGGCATCCGGGGCAGGCAAACCCGATGGGCGGATTCCGAACGTGATCCGTCCCAACGGCTCGGGTGACAATGTGCGGATCAAGGAGCCGGTGCAGTTGCTGAACCGTCCGCCGCCGCCGATCTCAGCGCCGATGCGGCCGAATCCCAGTCCGGTGGTCATGGCACCGAGCGGCGGCGGCCTCAACAAGACGACGGTCGGCGCTGCACCGCCGACCGCGGCCCGGCCGCTGCCGGTGACCGTGCCGGAGAGGAAGACACTCACGCGGTGAGCGGCGGTTGAGGCGAAACAAAAAGGGCTCCGGTTATCTCGGAGCCCTTTGCAGTGATGGCAACCCTATTGCACGCTAAGCCCCCGCGCCCTTCTTGTTCTGCCGATTGTGCACGAGATCGTCGACCACGGCGGGATCGGCCAGCGTCGAGGTGTCGCCGAGGCTTGACGGTTCGTCCTCGGCGATCTTGCGCAGGATGCGGCGCATGATCTTGCCGGAGCGCGTCTTCGGCAGGCCCGGGGCGAACTGGATCAAATCAGGCGAGGCGATCGGGCCGATGTCCTTGCGCACCCACGCCACCAGTTCCTTGCGCAGCGCTTCGGTCGGCTCCTTGCCGGTCATCAGCGTCACGTAGGCATAGATGCCCTGGCCCTTGATGTCGTGGGGATAGCCGACCACGGCGGCTTCCGAGACCGCCTCATGCGCCACCAGCGAGCTTTCGACTTCGGCGGTGCCCATGCGATGGCCTGATACGTTGATGACGTCGTCGACCCGGCCGGTGATCCAGTAATAGCCGTCGGCGTCGCGGCGGCAGCCGTCGCCGGTGAAGTACTTGTTCTTGTAGGTCGAGAAATAGGTCTGCTCGAAGCGGGCGTGGTCGCCATAGACCGTGCGCATCTGGCCCGGCCAGGATTTGGCGAGGCAGAGATTGCCTGATGTTTCGCCGTCCAGCACCTTGCCGTCGGCATCGACGATCTCGGGCACCACGCCGAAGAACGGCCGCGTCGCCGAACCGGGTTTAAGTTTTGTCGCGCCCGGCAGCGGCGTGATCAAAATGCCGCCGGTCTCGGTCTGCCACCAGGTGTCGACGATCGGGCAACGCTCGTCGCCGACCACGCGGTGATACCATTCCCAGGCTTCCGGATTGATCGGCTCGCCGACCGAGCCGAGCAGACGCAGGCTCTTGCGCGAGGTTTTCTTCACCGGCTGGTCGCCGCCCTGCATCAGCGCGCGGATCGCGGTCGGCGCGGTGTAGAAGATGTTGACCTTGTGCTTGTCGATGACGTTCCAGAACCGCGAATTGTCCGGATAGTTCGGCACACCTTCGAACATCAGCGTGGTCGCGCCGTTCGCCAGCGGGCCATAGAGGATGTAGCTGTGGCCGGTAACCCAGCCGACGTCGGCGGTGCACCAGTAGATGTCGCCGTCGTGATAGTCGAACACGTATTGATGCGTCATCGACGCGAAGACGAGATAGCCGCCCGAAGTGTGCAGCACGCCCTTGGGCTGGCCGGTGGAGCCGGACGTATAGAGGATGAACAGCGGATCTTCGGCGTGCATCGGCTCGCACGGGCATTCCGTCGTCACCATCTTGGCGGCGTCGTGATACCAGAAGTCGCGGGTCGGGTTCATGTCGACGGCGCCGCCGGTGCGCTTGACCACGACGACCCAGTCGACGCCGCCGCTCTTGGCAATCGCGGCATCGACATTGGCCTTCAGCGGCACCTTCTTGCCGCCGCGCAGGCCTTCGTCGGCGGTGATGACGACCTTGGACTGGCAATCGGTGATGCGTTGGGCGAGGCTGTCAGGCGAGAAACCGCCGAACACCACCGAATGAATGGCGCCGATCCGCGCGCAGGCCAGCATCGCATACGCCGCTTCCGGGATCATCGGCAGGTAGATGGTGACGCGGTCGCCCTTCTTGACGTTCCTGGTGCGCAGGATGTTGGCCATCTTGCAGACTTCGTCGTGCAGCTGGCGGTAGGTGATGTGTTTGGACTCATTGGGATCGTCGCCCTCCCAGATGATCGCGGTCTGGTCGCCGCGCTTGTCGAGATGGCGGTCGATGCAGTTCCAGGCGACGTTCAGGACACCGTCCTCGAACCATTTGATCGAAATATTGCCGGGAGCGAAGGAGGCGTTCTCGACCTTGTGGAACGGCTTGATCCAGCCGATCCGCTTGCCCTGTTCGGCCCAGAAGGCATTGGGGTCGGCGACCGATCTTGCATACATCTCGCGATACTTGGCGTCGTCGATCAAAGCGCGCTTCGACCAGTCTGCCGACACGTCGTAAATCTTCTCGGACATCTTCCCCTCCGCTGATTGCGAGCCCTACCCGTAAGCGGTCGCAAGCCGTCTTGATTATTACGATGATTAGGCGTCGCAGGGGGCCCGGACAAGGCGGAAACATCTGCGACCTTGGTCGGTTCCCGCGCTTCCGGACGGCCCGGCCGGCCCGGTCCGGCCATCACTTTCGCGTTTTGATGCGACCCAAAATCAACGTTATCGCGCGAATGGCTCCCATGACCGGTATCTAATAACCGATAATCGCGGAATCGGGACTCGCAAAGGGGTTCGTTACCCCCTAAATGGCGTTTCCGGGGTGACAGGGCCCCGCCGGAACCAAGCCGCAGCAAGCGGCATTACCGGAAGAACAGGCGGAGCAGGACAACGACGGTCATGATGGATCAGGTGAATTTCGAGGCTACGCGGCCCAATTCCGCTGATCCTGCCGTCGCTTTGGCAGAAGCGCTTGGCCAGTTGCCGAAAACGCCGCTGAAGGCGCCCGCCAAAATCCCCTCGCCGAAGGAAAAGCTCGCCAAGCATGAGCCGAAGATTACGGTCGAGTCGCTGGCGCAGGAACTCGGCCTCAAGCTCGGCGACCAGAACGAGCTGACGATCCGCCGCATCAAGCGTGGCAAGAACTATTCATTTGTTCGCGCCAACGGCACGGCGATACGCCACGCCGGTACCATCCGGCGCCTGAACTCGATGGCGGTGCCGCCGGCCTATCAGCAGGTGCGTTATTCGCCCGATCCGACCTCGCACCTGCAGGCGGTCGGCGTCGACGCCGCCGGCCGGCTGCAATACCGCTACCACGCCGATTGGGAAAAGGTCCGCGAGCAGCGCAAGGCCCATCGCCTGGCGCGCCTGGTCGCGGCCTTGCCGAAGATCCGCCGCAACGTCTCGATGCATCTGTCCGGCGACGAGCCGACGCGCGAGTTCGCGCTCTCGGCGGTGATCGAACTGATCGCGCGCACCGCGATCCGGCCGGGCAATGAATCCTACGCGCGATTGAACGGCACGCGCGGCGCCACCACGCTGCTGAAGTCAAACGTCACGCTGGAAGACGACAATCTGGTCCTGACCTTCAAGGCCAAGGGCGGCAAGGCCGTGCGCAAGGAATGCGACGCGGCCAAGCTCGTGCGCGCGATCGGCATCCTGCGTAGCGTGCCGGGCAAGCGCATGTTCCAGTATCGCGACAATTCCGGCACCGTGCGTACCGTCTCGACGACGACCGTGAACGGCTTCCTGCGCGAGATCGCCGGCATCAAGATTTCGCTGAAGGATTTCCGCACCCTGATGGCCTCGGCCGTGGTGCTGGAATCGCTGTCGCGGATTTCCCCGGCGGCCAGCGCCCGTGGCCGCAAGAAGCAGGTGCTGGAGGCGGTTCGGGCCGCTGCCGACGAGCTGTCGAACACGCCGGCGATCTGCCGCAAGAGCTACGTCCACGACACCATCGTCACCGCCTTCGAGGACGGCATCCTCGAGCGCTTCGCCGCGACGATGAAGGGCTATCGCTCGCAGTCGAAGCGCGAAGCGCTGTTGGCGCAGGTCGTGACGGCGGCTGCTGCGGCGTAATTTCCGCTTGTCATGCGCGGGCTTGACCCGCGCATCCATCTACAAAGTGAATTTTTGAAAAGTGATGGATTGCCGGGTCATAGGCGAGCGGAAGCGACGCCGTCCTTCGGACGGCTATGCCCGGCAATGACAGATTGCGAGCGCTACTGCCCGCCCACCCTTGAGGACATCTTCCGTTCATCCGCGCTGACCGGCTGCGTACCACGCGAATCCTCCTCCCCGGCAACGTGCGCATTCGACAGGAACACAATATTCCTGCCGCCGCGCTTGGCGTCGTAGAGGGCGTCGTCAGCCCATTTGGCGACCATCTCCGGCGCGGCGTTCTCCTGCGCGAACGCGACGCCGAGGCTGATCGTCACCACGCTGGCAGAATCATTTGCGGGATGGATTCCGGGATTGACGATGCCGAGCGTCTCCACCGCGCTGCGGATGCGTTGCGCGATCGTCCAGGCCAGATCGGGGGTGGCATGCGCGAGAACGACGAGGAATTCCTCGCCGCCATAGCGGAACACCGCATCCAGGCCCAACCGGACCGAGTCCTCGATCGTATCCGCTACCCGCCTGATGCAGGCGTCGCCAGCGGCGTGGCCGGCGGTATCGTTCAAGTGCTTGAACAAGTCGATATCGGCCATGATGAACGCGATACTGGCTTTCGGAACTGTCGGGTCGCGCCAGAGCCGGTCGATCAGATCGGTCGCCGAACGGCGGTTGCCGAGGCCGGTGAGCGGATCGCGCGTCGCCAGTATTTCCAATTGATGGTTGGCGCGCCTCAGGGCGTCGCTGCGATACTGGTTGCGCAAGGACAACAGGAAGGCTTTTTGACCGAGGATCGACTGGGTCTTCCGCGCGATCGTCGCCGCAAAGATTCCCATCGCATAAAAGATCGACGTCCCGACCGCTTCCTGGAGTTCGATCGCGGGATTGAAGATCTCAAAGCCAAAGAAGATCGCGGTGGAGCAGATCATCAGGGCCAGCGTCCAGATATAGTCGACGCTGAACACCACGATCGCGATCGTGTTCACGTACATGATGCAGATAAGGAAGCGCTCATAATTGCTGCCACCGGCCGCGACGGCGATGACGCCGTACGCCATCATGACGCTGGTCATCAAGAGCAGCAGCGACAGGCCTTCGACCGTGGCGCTGCGGGGCTTGCGCCAGACCAGATAGGCGCAGGCGTGCAGCGCCGGAACCAGCAATCCGCTGATGGCGGTGGTGAGGGTGAGGAAATCGGGAGCGAGAAGGTAGCTGAGCGGCACAAAGGCCACGCTGATGGCGGCGACCCAGACCATCCAGGCGCGCGCAATCTTGCTGCGTTGCGGCCAGTCCTTCTTGCGGTAGGCGCGGATCATTTCGGGAGAGAACTGGATGTCGCGCGTGCGCTGTGACAGCAGCCGCTCGGTCTCGGCTTCGAGCGCAGGCGTCACGAGCACGTCCGCCGCATCGTCGTGCGGCGTCGCGTTCAGGCTGCTGGCACCCGATCTCAAGGCGTATCTCTCCCGCTGGCGTGCTTGCCGCACGTCCAGGAGTTAGCGCCCGAAATGCTAAATTTCTCCTGCAAAAGGGATCGGGGAGTATTACGGGATAAGGAATGGTTAAGGGCCCAGGGCGCGGTGCTTTATTACCTTCCAGTAGGGATCCTGATACTTTGCATGGGGTTGTTTTCGCGATTTTGTATCTGGCCCCGCCAGGTTCCACCCACAGCGCGTCGGCGCTGCGATGCCTCCACGATGCCCTATGATCCGCCCATCTTGCAGACCATCTTCCATTCGTCCGAGGTGACCGGCTGGACCGACAGCCGCGAATATTTCACCAGCGCCATCGCGGCGAGCTTCTTGTCGGCCTTGATCGCGGCCATCGTCACCGGGGTCTTCAGCGGCTTGTCGGCCTTGATGTCGACGCAGACGAACTTGCCCGTCTTGTCGGTCGGGTCGGGATAGGCCTCCTTGATAATCTCCGCGATGCCGACGATCTCCTTGCCCTCGTTGGAGTGGTAGAAGAACGCGAGGTCGCCCTTCTTCATCGCCACGAGATTCTGCCGCGCGGTGAAATTGCGCACGCCGGTCCAGGCTTCCCCCTTGGCGCCCTTCGCGACCTGCATATCCCACGACCACACCGAGGGCTCGGACTTCACCAGCCAGTACGCCATCTATTCCTCCGCCTTGAACGGCCGCGTCAGCAAGCCTTCGATCGCGGCATCGATCGTCACCTTGCCGGCCAGTATCGCCGCGACCGCTTTTGATACCGGCATGTCGACATTTTGCGAAGCCGCCAGCTCGATCAGCACGGGCGCGGTGAATGCGCCCTCCGCAAGCTTGTCGCGCGCCGGTTGCTCGCCGCGCCCGAGCGCGATGCCGAGCGCGAAATTGCGCGATTGCAGGCTGGAGCAGCTCAGGATCAGATCGCCCAGTCCGGAAAGCCCCGCAAGCGTTTCCGCGCGCGCGCCGCAGGCGCGACCGAGCCGTGCCAGCTCGCTGAAGCCGCGCGTGGTCAAGGCAGCCAGCGCCGAGGCGCCGAGCTTGCGTCCTTCAACGATGCCGGCCGCGATCGCCAGCACGTTCTTCGCCGCCCCGCCGATCTCGACGCCGCGGATATCCGTGGTGTGATAGGGCCGGAAGGTGGATGAGCCGAGCGCCTGCACCAGCGCGCTTGCCAGCGCCTCGTCCTTTGCCGCCAGCGTCACGGCGGTCGGAAGTCCGCGCGCGACATCGTCGGCGAAGCTCGGTCCCGACAGGATCGCAGGTATCGCGTCGGGGGCGGCTTCCGCGATCACTTCGGTCATGAATTTATGTGTGCCGCGCTCGATGCCCTTGGCGGCGGCGATAACCGGCGTCGCCTTCTTCAGATGCGGGGCCAGCGCCAGGGCCGCTTCACGCAAATTCTGCGCGGGCGTTGCGATCAGGATGATGTGGGCGCCGGCCGCGGCCGCGATGCGGTTGGTGATTTCGATGCGCTGGTCGAGGCGCATGCCCGGCAGCCGCGGATTGGCATGCGCCATCTTCATTTGCGCGGCGTTTTCGGCGTTGCGTGCATAGAGGATGACATCGCGGCCCGCGCGCGCCGCGACGGCCGCAAGCGCGGTGCCCCAGGCGCCCGCGCCGATCACCGCCACGGTGTTCTCAGACGGCATCGCTAAAATCCCGCCCTGGTGTTGGCGTAGCCCGCCGGCGCCGCGGCATTGGCATCGAGCAGCCAGCGCGCGCGGGGCGGCGCATCCATCGTATCGGTCAGCCCGAGCGCCATCCGCTCGGCGCCGGCCCAGGCGATCATCGCGCCATTATCCGTGCAGAGCGCCGGCGGCGGAATGATCAGCGTGGTCTGCGCTTTCGCCGCCACATCCTGCAGGGCGTCGCGGATCGCGTGATTGGCGGCGACGCCGCCGGCCGCGACCAGCGCGCGGGGCGGACCGAACTGCTCGTGGAACAGCCGCAGGCCGACGCTCAATCGATCGGCGGTGGATTCCAGCACCGCGGCCTGGAAACTGGCGCAGAGATCGCTGACATCCTGCGGCTCCAACGGCATCATCCGGCTGGCCTCGTTGCGTACGGCGGTCTTCAGTCCCGACAGCGAGAAATTCGCATCCGGCCGCCCGAGCATCGGGCGCGGAAACGCAAATCGCTTTGGATCGCCGCCGGTGGCCGCGCGCTCGACCTCCGGTCCGCCTGGATAAGGCAGCGACAGCATCTTTGCGACCTTGTCGAAGGCTTCGCCCATGGCGTCGTCGACGGTGGTGCCGAGCCGGACATATTTGCCGACGCCGACCACCGCGACGATCTGGGTGTGACCACCCGAGGCAAGGAACAGGCAATAGGGAAACGCCAGCGCGCAAGTAAGCCGCGGCGTCAGCGCGTGGGCCTCGAGATGGTTGACCGCGATCAGCGGCGTGTCGTGCACCATCGCGATCGCCTTTGCGGTGGTGAGGCCGACGATTACCCCGCCGATCAGGCCGGGACCCGCGGCGGCCGCGACCGCCGACAATTGCGCGAAGCCGACTCCGGCCTCTTTCATCGCGCTATCGACAATGCCGTCGAGCAGATCGACATGGGCGCGCGCCGCGATCTCCGGCACCACGCCGCCGAAGCGAGCGTGCTCGTCGGTCTGCGACCGCACGATATTGGACAGGATCCGGCCGCTGCCGTCGCTCGCCCGCTCGATCACCGCCGCCGCGGTCTCGTCGCAGGTGGTCTCGATACCCAGCACCAGCATCGGCGTGTCGTTATCCAATTTGATCCCTTGCGTATCAGGTCAAAACAACGCTTCCGTAACCCGGTAGCATTACGAGGTCGCTCGGTGCAATCGCCGGCTAAAGCCGAAATATTTTGCGCCAAGGCTTTTTCTTACGCCAAGGCTTTTTCTTGCGCCAAGGGTTGTGCCAAGGGTTGCGGCAAGACATTTTTGGAGGTCTGAGGCATGGCCGTTCTCGTCACGCGCCCGCATCCGGACGATGAGGCCACCGCCACAGCCCTTCGCGCCAGGGGTTTTGAAGTGCTTCGGGCGCCGATGCTGCGATTTGAGGCGGTGCCGTTCCATGACGACGCCGATGCCCGTTACGGCGCCATCATCGTCACGTCAGCCAACGCGCTACGCGCCATCGCGCCGCATCTGGCCGATAGCCGGCTGTTGAAATTGCCGCTGTTCGCGGTCGGCGAACACACCGCCTCGGCTGCCCGGGACGCTGGTTTCAGCCAGGTGATCGCGGCCAGGGGCGACGCCGGTGCGCTGCGCGATCTGGTGCTGGGAGCTGTGAAATCGAAGCAACTCAAGAAAGCCAGCACGCTGCTCTATCTGGCCGGCGCCGATCTCGCGCGCGATCTTGCGGGCGAATTGGGCGAGAAGGGATTTACCGTCGTGACGCACACGACCTACCGGATGATTCCAGCGTCCAGCCTGCCGCAGGAAGTATGTGACGCTTTCGTGGCGAACCAGGTCGAGGCGGTGCTGCATTATTCACGCCGCAGCGCGCGCGCCTTTCTGAACGCGGCGCGGTCGGGCGGCGTCGAAATTTCGGCGCTGGCGCTGCCACAATGCTGCATTTCCGCTGCCGTTGCCGCCGTCTTGCGCGATGCCGGCGCAACGCAGGTCACGGCGGCCGCCCAGGCCGACGAAAATGCCTTGTTCGAGGCTTTGAGCCGTGCTTTGCGGACCCGATTGGCCTAACCCCGCCCGATTCTGATAGGTTCAGGGCAACTCACGCTAAGGGAACCGCTGCGATGGTCGACGACAGGCCCGAAAATCAGGGATCACTGCCCGAATCGGAGCGGCCCAAGCGCGAGCCGCCGACGATCGATCTCGATGCCACCGAAGTGACCAGCGAGACCGCGAAAGCAGGCGATACAACGAGGTCGGATACCGCAGCACCCGAGACTGCTGCGTCTGAGGCTGCGGCGGCCGAGACCGAGACTGCAACCGAGGCGGCTGCGGCGGAACCGGCGCCGCAACCGGCGCCTGCGCCGGCGCCGGTTTCCCCCTGGATCGTTGCACCCGTCTCCGGCGCGGTGGCGGCTGCGCTCGTGATCGGCGTCGGCTGGATGCTGGGCTGGCCCGCCGTTCAGCCGGCGGCAGCGCCTCCCGCGCCGCAGCCTAGTGCTGCTGCGATCGACGGCCTTACCGCCCGCGTCGCGGGACTCGAAACCAAAACCAGCAAGCCCGCCGCGCCGGTCGCCGATCCCGCTTCCCTGGCGCGGATTGATACGCTGGAAAAATCGCTCGCCGCGCTGCGCGGCGAACTCACAACCGCGCGCACGCAGAACGAAAAACTTGCCTCCGCGCTTAACGAGGTGAAATCCGCGCCGCGCGCCGACGGCGCACCCGCACCCGATCTCTCCGGGATCAACGAACAAATCGCGAAGATCGAAACCGCCATGCAGGCGCAGGCCGCGGAGATCGCGCAGCAAGGCAGCAAGATCGCCGATAAGCCGGTCGATACGAAACCTGCCGACGATCTGCCGCTGCGCCGCGTGGTGGCGGCGGCGTTGCTCGATGTTCTCGTTCGAACCGGTGATCCCTATCCGGCGGCGCTGACCACCGCGAAGGCGCTGGCGCCCAACGCCGACGCGCTGAAGGCGCTCGAGCCGTTCGCGGCAACGGGCGTGCCGAGCGCCGGCAAGCTCTCGGGCGAATTGCTGACGCTGGTGCCGAAATTGTCGCCGGCGGTGCCGCAGGACACCGCCACGACTGGCTCGGGCATCGTCGAGCGTTTGCAGGCCGGCGCCGCCAAACTAGTCCGCATCGAACGCACCGATACCGCAGGCAATGACCGCGGCGCAGTGGTGGCGCGGGCGACCGCGGCGGCGTTGCGCAACGATGCCAATGAAGCGCGGCGCGAATTGAAAACGTTGGCGCCGGCCGATCGCGCCCCGGCGCAAGCCTGGCTCGACAAGGCCGACGCGCGTGATGCCGCGCTGGCCGCCTCCCGTCAATTTGCGGCCGACGCCATGGCCGTGCTCTCCAAACCAGCGCAATAAGGAATCCGATGGTCCGGATCATTCTGTTTCTGCTGTTGATCGCGCTTGGTGCAGCCGGCGCGGCCTGGGTTGCCGAACAGACCGGCGAGGTCGTGCTGTCGTCGGGCAATCTGAAGATCGCGACCACGCTGCCGGTATTCGTGCTGGGGCTCGGCATTGTCATCGTCGCGGCCATGTTGATCTGGGCGATCCTGCGCGGATTGTGGCGCACGCCGGCGCGTCTGCGTCGTAATCGGCGCGAGAAGCGCCACGCCCGCGGCCGCCATGCGATCACGCAAGGATTACTCGCGATCGGTCACGGCGATTCCACCGCCGCCCGCGCGCATGCAGACGTCGCGCGCCGCCATGCGGCAGAGGATCCGCTGGCGCTGCTGCTGGAAGCGCAATCGGCGCAGCTCGATGGCGATCGCGAAGGCGCGCAGCGCGCCTTCCACGCCATGGCCGAGCGCGCGGATACGCGGCTGCTCGGCCTGCGCGGCCTGTTCATCGAGGCGCAGCGCGCGGATGATCCCGTCGCCGCCGTGATGGTCGCCGAGGAAGCGCTGAAACTGTCGCCGTCTTCGTCATGGGCGTCGCATGCCGTGCTCGGGTTCTGCTGCGCCAAGAGCGACTGGACCGGCGCGCTCCGCATTCTCGACAACAACCAGTCCTCGGGGCTGATCGACAAGGCGACCTATCGCCGTCACCGCGGCGTGTTGCTGACGGCACGCGCGCTCGAGCTCGAGAAGGTCGATCGCGATCTCGCGCGTCAGAGCGTGATGGAGGCGGTCAAGCTGGCGCCGACGCTGGTGCCGGCCGCGGTGCTCGCGAGCAAGTTTGAAAGCGAGGCACATCAGGTGCGGCGTTCGATGCGCCTGGTCGAAACCGCGTGGCTGGCGCAGCCGCATCCTGATCTCGCCGATGCCTATGCCCATGTGAAGCTCGGCGATTCCGCGCGCCAGCGGCTGGTGCGCGTCGAAACGCTTGCGGCCAAAGCGCCCGGCCATATCGAGGGCGCGCTCGCGATCGCGCGCGCCGCGATCGACGCCTCCGAATTTACGAAAGCGCGCGAAGCGCTGGCGCCGTTCATCACAGCGCCGACGCAGCGCGTGGCGCTGCTTATGGCGGAGATCGAGCGCACCGAACATGGCGACAGCGGCCGGGCGCGGGCGTGGACCTTGCGCGCGGTGCGCGCGCTGCACGATCCGGCCTGGACCGCGGATGGCTATGTCAGCGATCGCTGGCGGCCGGTCTCGCCGGTCACCGGCCGCCTCGACGCCTTCCAGTGGCAGACCCCGGTCGCGGCCTTGCCGTCCGACAAGGGCCCCGCCATCGAATCCTCGCCGTTCGAAGAGGCGATGCTGGCGACGCCGCGCCGCGCGGTCGTGCTCGAGCCGCCGGCTCCAGCCCCGGTCGAAAGCGAGCCGGCGGAACCGGCAGCCCCCGTCGCGCCCGAGCCTGTTGTCGCGCCCGCAGCTGCGGCCGCCCAGGACAACGCGCCGCCGGCCGCCAGCGTCGAACCGGAACCGACCCCAGCCGCAGAGCCTGAGCCGTCACCCGCACCGGCGCCCGCCCAACCCGCGCCCGCCGTTGCCGCGCCGCTGTTTCGCGCCCGCCAGGACATTCCGAAGGCGGTTCCGGCGCCGATTCCGGCCGTGATTCCCATTGTTCGGGCGCCGGATGACCCGGGAATCGACGAGGACGGCCCTCCGGACGAATTCGCCCAGCAAATCGGCCCGCCCAAGGCCCAGGCCGGCGGCTGGCGGGGATTTTTGTCACGCTGGGGCGGGGAGTAGGCCCGGGGGCTTGCGTTTTTCTTGCCAAGGCGGGCGCTGCCCGATATCAGGTGGCACGCGTTTTCGGCCCAGTTGTCGAACGCTGCGTCTGGTCCGCCGCAATAGCTCAGTTGGTAGAGCACGTCATTCGTAATGACGGGGTCACAGGTTCGAGTCCTGTTTGCGGCACCACTTCGCCTAATGGGCGAAAGCGGACCCGAGCGTATTTCGGAGTAACGGGAAGACCACTGCAGATTCCGGTCAAAATATCCGACGAGTAAGTCTCCTACCCCGAAAGCGACTTTCGCGAAGAAGCTATGACTGACAGACAAGCAATTCGGGCACTGTGTTGCCGAGATAGATGAAAGCGAAGCTAAGGGGTCGCCGAGAAATACTTCAACATCTCCGGACGATATGTGAACCGAACTTCATTTTCCCCTGGATCGACACGTAAGGCTTTGAAGGTTCCGAACAACAGTTCGATAGTCCTTCGCTTGTCGTTCACAGTCGCGTTCCAGCCAGGGAGCCAATTGTCAACAAAGCTTAAGATCAGCGGCTCGCCTGCGGTGATGCGGACGCGGAGTTCGGTCCCATCATAGCGCTCAACAGTTATGCGGCTGCTCTGCTCCACTTCACGCGCATCAGCCAGGAAGCTAGCGATAGTGGGGTGGTCGAGAGTTCGGGTCAAGAACAGCCTTGAGCCATCACGGATGCCGAGGAAAGTTTCTAGCGCCGCGCGTTCCTCCGCCGGCAGGTCCGGCCGTACGCTAGCATCCCCATTGAAGTAACGATTATAAAAGCGGACATAACCCTCACTGTACCAAGCGGAGACGACTCCGAGGTTAAACGATGGGAGATACTCCGGCCAAATTGCTCCATAAACACTCCGACGTGGAGCGGTAAATCCGGCGGAGACCTGATCCGCGATAGGGTGCGTTACGCGGGTGCTGTATCGGTCGGGATAACGAGCTGCCCACTGCGTGCTGGACTCCGGCCAAATATCAACGGTGATAACGCCGACGCAAACAATCAAGAATGCCGCTGGCCGTATGGAGATTTTGCGGCGAACGGCTGTAGACATGAAGAATGCCATCGTCAGCGCAGAAACGACGCCCATGAGCGGGTACCACCAAGCGGG
Organism: Bradyrhizobium sp. AUGA SZCCT0177; assembly: GCF_018130125.1. Taxonomy (NCBI): domain Bacteria; kingdom Pseudomonadati; phylum Pseudomonadota; class Alphaproteobacteria; order Hyphomicrobiales; family Nitrobacteraceae; genus Bradyrhizobium; species Bradyrhizobium sp. AUGA SZCCT0177. The sequence goes on from NZ_JAFCMA010000027.1 coordinate 56,800, forward strand.
CCCAAGCTGAGCTACGGCATAATGGAGCCAGTAGTAATCAAACGTTGCACCGAACAAAAGGCCGAGTTGAACTGCGACCACGAGTGCCATGAATGAATACAGAGCGAACTTACACGACCGAGATAGATCGCTTGGCGAAATCAGCTGTGTTTCGAAGACTTGCCAAGCGCGAGCAAGAAGGAGCGCGAAGACCGGAAGCAATACGATATTCAGGCGGCCCCAAATTCGCAGACCTTGCAGAAAAGGAAATGTGCTCCAGACCATGTCAAACAAATATGAATACCGCCCGAGTGTCATGCCAGTTACGGTCGCGATCCAGCATGCGCTGAGTACAATGAGCCAAAAGTCCTCGCTTCGCGTCTTGGGCCTGTGCAGCACAATCACAACGAAGAATGAAATGATGAAGAGGCTGAGCGTACCGAAATAGACCCACCCCTCTGGATTTCCCACGGGCGGGAAGACGTAGGCACCGAGAGTCTGAAGTGGCGAGTAAGAGTATTTGGTGGCGAAGTCATAGTCAGCAGTTGAGCGCGCGGCGGTAAAGCTCAAGATCTGGCGCACTTCCAACAGCCAAGGCAAGCTTGCCAGACCGCCAATTGTCAGGGCGGAGGTACCCACCACCAGATTTTTGAGAAATCCCCCTCCTGGAACTCCTTCGTTCAAGGAGATGACACCTCGCGTCGGGCCGTAGCTCACGATCAACAAGTAGGGTCCGATTAGAAATAGGGCGTAGATTATGAAGTATGGATAGCCAGCGGTGCAAAGATTCAAGGTCGAGGCAATCGTGACAAGCCATCCGACCAATGCGAAGCCCTTACGCGTGCATAACGTCAATCCAATGAGTATCCACGGATACCAGGCTACGCTGAACACTGCGTTTGGGAACCGCAGAATGTCGGTCATCTTGAAGCTGACTGCGATAATGAGCGCAGCAAACAACGCGGCTCGTGCTGAAAGGCCCAGTTGGCGGCGTAGCCAAATTACGATTCCCAAACTGAAGAGGCAGACATGGAGTATGGTGTACCAATGATAGTCAAAGCTGCTGAACCCACCGACCACGCGGTAGAAACCAACGAGAAGGATAGTCGGCGGATAGAATGGTTGGGCGAGCGCACTTCCAATCAGGGAAAAGCCGGCTGCCTCAGTCGGCGACCAAATCGGCATGCGAAGTTGCGCATAGAAATCCAGCAAATAAGGCTTGTACACGTAGTATAATAGGAAATCGTTGCTGATCGTCAGGGAATAGCGGCCGCCGACGCTCCCGATCAAATAGCGATGCAAGAAGATGACTGGCCAGATAAACGCGAGTATTTCCACATAATGCTGCTGTAAAAATAGCCGCACTCGTCGCGTTGCATGCCAACTGCGTCTAAAAAGGCTTATCGCAGTCGCATAATATTGGGAGCTCATAAGGTATCGTCCGATAAAGTCATACGTTTAAACGGCAAGAAGCGAGAGGGGCGGGGGTCGACATCGATTCAGTTGCTACCACAGTGCCGCCCTATCTTGCCATCACTGAAGTGGGCTGAGCGAGGGTCGCGGTTCGGATGGCTTTGATATCGTCCATGACCCGATGGGTCACGCCGATGGCCAACTAACTCGCTATCGTAAGCGGCAGCGATTCCAACGAAAATGAACTGACCCCCATCGAACGAGATTACTCCGGGTCGTAATTAGCCAAAGTCATTTCCCAACTGTAAGCGTGTTCGATGATCGTGGACAAATTGTCGAACTTTGGCTTCCATCCTAGACCGCGTAAGCGTGAACTATCTGAGACGAGTGACACAGGATCACCGATCCTCCTGCTGGCGATACGCTTTGGAATTGTTTTACCCGTCACGGTCTCTACCGCCTTCAAGACCTCCTTTACGGAATAGCCTCTGCCGTAGCCGCAATTCAAGGTGATGCTTTCCCCCGCAGTTTGTAGATGTTCGAGCGCGAAGATATGTGCGCTGGCAACGTCCGAAACATGGATGAAATCACGGATGCAGGTGCCATCTCGCGTCGAATAATCATCGCCGTAAATCTCGATGAACGGCCTGCGCCCGATTATGACCGACAATGCCGTCTTGATGAGATGAGTAGCGTTTCGTGTAACCTGTCCACATCGTCCGCCAGGATCAGCGCCCGCCACATTAAAATACCTAAGGATCGCATAGTTTAAGCCGTGAGCAGCGTGGGCATCGCTAAGGATTTGCTCTGTCATCAGCTTTGACCGACCGTAGGGAGAGATCGGAGCTAGCGGGGACGCCTCATGTACTAAAGAGGATTCCGATCGCCCGTACACAGCTGCAGTTGAGGAAAAAATGAACGTTTTGACTCCGCTATCCGCAGCGGCTTTGATGATCGATTGAGCCTTGATCGTATTGGTTAGATAATATTCCATTGGATTCGCGATCGACTCCGCAACATCCACCTTTCCCGCAAAATGAATAATGGTATCTATTTTATTCTTCTGAATGACGTCGATTGCCAGATCTCTATTGCCGATATCTCCGACGACGAGTTCAACATTCTTTGGCACAAAGTCACTGAATCCGGCGGAAAGATCATCTAAAACGATTGGACAAAGCCCTCGTTCCAGCAGCGCCAAAACTGTGTGAGCGCCGATATAGCCGGCGCCACCAGTCACCAATATTGCCATTGTTGGCCCTCCTTTCGATTGACCGAGTCGAGCACGAAAATGCAAGTCACAGTCGTCAACGCCCGCGAACTGGATATTGATCGTCACATTCGATTGCTACGCGAGGCATTCGAACGGTCTACTTGGGCGAACCAAATCGGGGCGACACTAACTCGGGAGTTCTATCTCTGGAAGTATTTCTCGCCCGTTGGTGAGACCGTAATTTCCAGCGTTCGGGACAAGGGAACGATCGTTTCCAGCGTCTCTGCGATTCCAACATTATTCCGCACGCCCTCTGGTGTAAAAAACGGATGGCAAGTAGGGGACATCGCAACGCTCCCTTCACAACGAAGCAAGGGGCATTATCGCACATGCCTGAGCGCATTGGTTGAAAAACTAGGGAGCCAACTCCTTGTCTGTTTCCCCAACGAAAACTCAAGGCGGGGGATCGAGAGCCAAGGCTTCGGGCTCGCCGCTGATGTGCTGACGTTTGTAAGGCCTCTAAATCCCTTTGCGACAAGATCGAGGCTTGATGATCCTGGAAATAGTCGGATCACCTTTGGAGATTTCAATCCAGTTGATCGCGATGGCAGTTACTCGTTCTTCAGAAGCCGAGAATATCTTGAATGGAGATACAAGAAAAATCCGGCTTGTCGATACGACATCATTCAGAGAGAAGAAGGGTATTGCGTGCAAAGATCGTTCAATATCTTTGGACGCAAGGTCGGCATAGTCATGGAAGTCGCAGCTCGCAGCGAAAGGGCACTTGCTGATCTGATAAAGGAATCAGAAAGCGTCGGTGCGGGCAAGGGCATGCAAGCGAATTTCATTATGACCAGCCCGCCGTTGTACCCCAGCTTAAGAAGAAGATATCTGCGACTTCCGCAAGTTCTACTGCCAAAACGTCAGTCGCTCTATTTTCGGGCACCCGGCGCCGAGCAAGTTCCAGCTGATTGGAACGTCCAGATCGGCGATTGGGATGGGCTCTAGATGCCCTATGGTTTTTGCCAAACTGAAAGCGTTGCAAACGAGAGCGCCCGTCCCAATGCATTTTTATAAAAGAGCTTATCGAACGAGTACAACAAACTCACAAACGATTTCCCACCAATGTTCAGGGCAGGAAATGCGTCGGGATTGTAGTAGAGAATGTAGGAAAGCAGGCCTGGATATCGGATGAGCTCTCGCCTTAATCCAGCGTCAACAAACAATTTGCAGAGCTCACTTACAGGAAACGCACGTTCGGTTTGTTCATCGAACAAAGAGTTGTTCTTATAGATGCCTTCGCGCACCATTCGAAAAAGCGGGTTGCCGTGCGTCGGCTCATAGCTGACAAACAGACCGCCAGTTCGTAAACCTGTTGTGAGGTTTCTAACAATGTCTTGTGCGTCCAGGGGGGTGTGATGGAGGCCGCCAATCAAGATGATCAGGTCATAACTATCGACTGCAGGCAAATACTTGGTTGCATCGGCTTGCCATACTTGAATTCCGGGATTGGTCTTCTTGATCGACTCAACAACCGCGTCGCTATAATCGAATCCCTGGTAGCTGATATCTGCTGAAAGGTGATTTCGGACGATATCATACCCGTCGCAAAATCCACACATCGGCTCGAGAACATCAAGATGCGAGCCCTTTAGATTCTGAAAACTGGAGAAAATATCACTCCACATCAGATCTTTTAGGAAGCGATGATTGGAGGCTTGCCGTCCTTCATGGTAACGATCGGCAATCGAATTGAAATGCTCTCGTTGCCGTTCCAGCAGCTGCACTTTTTTATCGTCCATGTGCGCGACCTCCGAGGTCTGTATGGATGGTATAGACATCCTCGTGTCGAAAGACCGCCATCATTCTCCTGCTCGATCAATGTTTGATTGCGAAATCACATATCCAGGTCGGTTCCGGGTCTCCCGAAGAATTCTTCCCACATACTCTCCCACCACTCCGAGCACAAACAGCTGGAGAGCCCCGATGACCGAGACCACCAATGCAACTGATGTCCAGCCAGGAACGACTCGGCCATAAGTCAGGAATATCATCATCGCGTACATCGCGTAGAGAGCACTAAGACTTGCGATAATGAGAGCTAGAATTGTAGCCAGCCTCAGGGGCTGAACGCTATTTGCAATAACACCGGTGATCGCGAACGAGATCATCTTTCGCAGGGAATACTTGGTCGAACCGTATAGCCTCTGATCCGGTGTATAATCAATTTTCGTAACGGGAAATCCGACCCACGGAATGATGCCTCGAAGGAAAAAATCATGTTCGGAAAGGTTATTGATAACGTCCACTACTTTGCGATCGAGCAAACGGAAATCAGCACTCCCTGGATCGATTGAAACGTCCGAGACAGAATTCATGAGCTTATAAAAGAGGGAGGAAGTTAGACGCTTAAAGCCAGAAAGATTTTCGACATCCTTTCGTATGGTCAAAACAATCTTGAAACCTTCACGCCACTTCGACACCAAGTCAGGAAGCAGGCGCGGAGGATGTTGAAGGTCGGCATCCATGGTGATGACGCAGTCGCCAGTCGCGGCCCTCAATCCGGCGCGGAGAGCAGTCTGGTGCCCGAAATTTCGCGAGAACCCGATATATTTTATCCGTTGATCTGAGTGAGACGCCGCCTTGACAAGGGCAAGAGAGTCGTCGGTGCTTCCATCATCCACGACAATTATTTCATGCAACCCCGTCGGAATAGCGTTGAGAATCTGATCAAGCAATACCGGCAAGTTCTCTTGCTCATTATGAGCCGGGACTACTACGGAAATTTGCATTCGTGTCGACCACTATTGGCGGGATTTACGTACTTCTGGGACTGCTTCCGACAGTTTGCCCAGATCATTGTTTTGATTGGAACCGCAATTGAAGAGAGTGTCAAATCTCGGCGCTTAGGGTTTCCCTGATGGGCGCCGTCCCTAGATTCTCTCACTCGTGCAGGCACAAATCGTTCTGTAATAAGCCGCGCTTCATGCGCCCAGATTACGAATGGTGAATCAAAGCCAGGCCCGGTACACGACTTGTCGCGGGGACGCGGGGACCGGCGAAGACCCGCCAAGATACTATTAGCTAACTGGCCGAGGGGACCCTGTGGCACCAGCTTTTGCGGTTTGACGGGCCTTAGGCGAACTGCTGCACCATCCCAAGCAATGGCGGGGAACAGGTTCGAGTCCTGTTTGCGGCACCAGCTTTCCGACGAGTCCGAGGCGTCTTGCGGAGTACCAAGATCATTCCGACAACCTCAGGGCTCGAGATCTATCTAGAACAATCCAAAAAAAGTTTTGGGCTTACTGTCAGCGATCATCTTGGCAAGGATGCGCTCATATTCCGCTTTCGTAACTTGCTGCTTCGCGCCGCCGTACACAGCTGCAAGCGCTTCATCGGTCAGCACGTCAGGGGCTGCAATCTGCTGGGTCTGCGTGTTCATGGCTCTCTCTGCTGTTGAGTCGGGCGCGACCGTTCGCGTCCTGTGATTGGGAGAATGCCTGAAGGTGAAACGGCGCGCTGTTCCCCAGGTAACAGCTGGTTCTGTAGCCGACTACGTTCCAGCGATGGTGCCCGCTGTTCTCAGCCCCGAGGTGGCCGTGCCGGCATTTTCCGTGCCCATCCCGCGCCGTTAACCCTCCATTAACCATGTCGGCGCACCCTGCGTCGTCCCTTCTGGAAACGAGTGTGCGGCGAGAAGCCGTCTCCGCTGTCCCGGTGACCGGCTTTTTGCCTTTCCGAACCGTGGAGTAGAGCCATGTCTGAACCGGGCAAGGTGCAACTGGGGGTAAATTTGCTTTCCGCATTCACATCGACAATTGCCGTTGCCCTGGTCTTGGGCTTGCCAATGGCGGTCGCTATTATCTGGCTTTGCTCCTGATTTCTTCGCCTGGCCAGAGGGCAAGGCAGTGTTTGACTGGTGGAAATCGAAAAAGCCTTCGACGAAGTCCGCCGACACGGGGCGCGTTGGCGGACCGCACGCGATCCTTGAAGAAATACGCAGCCGCGTTCCGCGATACCTCGATGATGCCGATAACGGCAAACTGATCTATCCGGCCTGCAAGCGGGCGCTTTCGGATCTGGATGGCGATATCAGCTCGGTTTGGGATCACACCCGGCTCGAAGCGATGCGATATGTGACGATGGTGCCAAGCCCGCAATTCGAGTTGCTGACCGGTGCGGACCGCCAGATCGAGATGATGAACGCTTATCTGTTTCAGCGCCCTCACGACGAGACCGTGATCGATTTCACCGGAACTGCGACGACCGATTTTGCGATCGCTATTTTGGCTGGCCTCAATTGGATGACACATTGCGCTCAATTGTCCGGCGTTCACCCCGGCAAGCAGTCCGGCACGATTCGTAATTTTCGAAGGATTGTCACGTTGGCGCACCAATGGTGGCTCACCGAGGGAGCCGGCGAACGCGCCAGCCAATTGCTTGATAATGGAGAGCAGCCACCACTGATGTTCTATTTGATTTGGAACGACTACACGCAACTGGCAAAGCACGTCGCGGCAGCCACCGTATTTGGATCGTCCATCAACCGTGCAGCAAAGCTGGTTGCACTTCCCGCCGACATCATTCCCCGTTTTGAGGCCGCTCAAGATCCCCTGGAACTGGCCGACGGCGCAGCACGGCCCCGCTAGTGTTGTGCGCCCACGGGTTCGAATGCCGGCACCCCGCCCATCGTACACGCCCTTACGTGACCTATCTCACATAACGATCCGCGGTCCTCGCCTAGTTTTCCCGCCACCAAAAACGGGAGACACATCATGCGCAAACTCATTCTGATCGCAGGGTTCGTTTTGGCGTCTGCCACCGCGCAAGGAGGGGATAACCGGAGCCTCTCGCTGGCCGGAAGCGGCCTGCAGACGACCGCCCCGGCACCCGCCCCCAAGGCAAACACAATTTCGCAGACCGCCGAAGCCCCGCGCGTTGCGGAAGTCGCGCAAGCAGCCGAAGCGCCAAAGGCGGACGCGCCGAAGACCGAGGCTCCGAAATATGTCGAGCGTCCGGCGATCGTCGAACCCAAGCCCGAACGCTACAGGGACGAGCCGCGATACAAGGAAGAACCGCGATATCGGGATGAGCCGAAATACAAGGACGACCCCCGATACTCGGACTCGCGTCGGCCGTATGACGATGGTCCGCGCTACGATAAGCCCCGGAAGAAGCGTTACTGGAACGAAGCGCGCATCATCAACGAACTGCGTCGGCACGGCATCTACTGGTAATCCGAGAAAACAAGATGCGCCCCCGGATCAATCCGGGGGCGCGTTGCTGCTTGGGATGATTGCGTTGGCGGCGCCGCGATCGCCTTAGTCCTGAGCCGTCTGCACCACGCTGGCGATCGGGCGGCTGGCAACGGTCGGGACCTTGAGGTCCTTGACCAGCATCGCATCATACTCGGCCAAGGTCTCAAGCTGCACCTTGGCCTTCATCAGCACGACCTTGTAGCCGCCGGCCTTGAGGCGGCGCAGCAGCGTCGGCAGCGCGGTCGCCGTGTGCTTCTGCAGATCGTGCATCAGGATGACGCCTTTGCCCTGCTTGTCGAGCTTGGTCATGACGTTCTGGATGACCTGGTCGGGACCGCTCGATTTGAAGTCGTTGGAATCGACGTCGACCGAGAACATCGAGATGTTTCGCGTGCCGAGATAGGCCAGCGTGGGTTGGGTGTGTCCGAGCCCGGGGAAGCGGAAGAACGGCGCGGGTGCAGCGCCGATCGCCATCTTCACGGCGCTGAAGCCCTTCTCGATCTCTTCCTTGGCCTGCGCTTCCGTCATCTTCTTACTGTCGAGATGCGCGTGCGACCAGGTGTGCGAGCCGACGGTGTGGCCGGCTACGAAAACCTGGCGGAGGATTTCCGGGTGATAGGTGGTGTGCTTGCCGACCGGGAAGAACACCGCCTTGGTGCATTCGTCCGCCAGCGCCTTCAGCACCGCAGGCGTGGTCGGCCACGGACCGTCGTCGAAGGTCAGCACGACCTCTTTCTCGGTCAGGAAGTCGAATTGCTTGTATTGCAGGAAACCGAAACCCGGTCCGCCCGTGGTGTCGATAATGACGGTGCGGCTGACGCCGAGCGCATCGGGATTGGCGCAAACGGATTTTGCGACCACCGGCGCAGCAGGTGCCGGCGGCGGGGCCGGCTTCGTGAGCGAAGCCGTTACCTCGACGTCATCCTTTGGCTTGGCGGCGGCCGGCAACGGCTCGGCCTTGCGGGCGGCGACAGTTTGAGGGGCCGCATCAGCACGCGGCGAGGAGGTCCAGAACCAAACACCGGCGATCACAGCCGCCGAAACAACAGTGGCCAGCATCAGGCCTAACGCATTACGCATCGCTACACTTTCCACATAACGCAAGGGACACAACGCAACGGGCCATTAATGCCAATAAGGTCTTAACGCCTCCCCAACACGGCGCCGGGAGTTCAGGAAAATTAGGGGCTTATCTCTGTGTGATGAACGTCACAGCGGGGTGTGGGAACCCCGGTGCATGGTGCGGTCATCAACAAGGGGCCCCGCATCCGCGGCGCCAATGGGAGCCGAAAATGACCGCTTTCTTCACCACCGTTCGCAACGTCAGCATTGCGCTCGCCGTTGCCGCTTCGCTTTCCGCTGTTACCTCGACCGCGGGCTACGCCTTCAGCGAAGAAGCCCGCTCGCAGTGCACGGGCGATGCCTTCCGCCTCTGCAGCTCCGAAATCCCGAACATTCCGAAGATCACCGCCTGCATGGTCAAGAATCGCGGCAATCTCTCCAGCGGTTGCCGCGCGGTGATGGACCGCGATTTCGCCGCGCAGAAGTCCAGCAAGGTCGCCGCGCAATAATCCCATTCCGCTTCGGCTCTCGAAAAGCGCTTGCGTCGATGCGACGCAGGCGTTTTTTCGTTTCCCGGCCGCTGACTTCCTGCACCAAACCGTCTTTTGCCGGATCAGGTCCGGGCTGGCTTTCGCCTGAAAACGCGATAGAAGGCGGGGATCGTTTATTGCTGTGTGTGAAGGCAACTAAGATGACCAGATTTCTTTTCGTTATTCCCTTGGTTCTGATGACCTCAATGGCTTCGGCGCAGCAGCAGCCGGGCCATGACGCCTGCGCCCGCGACGTCTCGCGCTTTTGCCGCGCCCAGATGAATGACGGCGACATGGTCGTGCTGGCGTGCCTGCAGCAGCACCGCACTCGTATCAGCAAGGGCTGTCAGCAAACGCTGGCGAGCCACGGACGGTAGTTAGTCTCTCCGTCATTCCGGGTTCGATGCTTCGCATCGCCCCGGAATGACGTGATTGGATTTACGTACTGCTCCCCGCCACGGTCGCGACCGGCAACACCTCGTTAGCCGCGCGATCGGGCGTATCTTCCTTCCAGCGCACCGATCCGAACGGCCGCTCCAGCATGCGGCGCACGCGGATCGGCTCGGGTCCGAGGTGGAAGTCGATCGCGCGCTGATGCAACGCGCGTTCGGATTGCGTCGCGCGGTTGCGCTGGCGCAGATAATCCAGCCAGGTCGGGCAATGATAGCGTTCGGTCCACAATTCGGGATCGGCGATGTCGCGCGCGATCGACCAGCCATAGGCGCCGTTGCGCTGGCGGCTCAGCTGCACTTCCTGCATCACATTGTGGAACAGCCGGGCGTTGTCCTGTGCCACGCGATATTCGATCTCGACCACCAGCGGTCCGCTGCGTCCGGTCAGCGACAGCCGCACTTCGGGATCGGCCAGCACTTCGGTGGCAGCCTCGTTGCGCGCGCCGACCGGCGGCATGCGCAGCCAAATGCCGAGAACAGGCGAAACCAGCATCAGGCCTGCGGAGACCAGCAATGCGGCCTCGACGCCGGCGTAGTCCGTAAGATGGCCCCAGCCCCAGCTCCCGACCGCGATGCCGCCGGCGATCGCGGCCTGGAAGGCCGCCAGCGAGCGGCCCGCGACCCAGCGCGGCGCCGAGAGCTGCACGCCGATGTTGAACAGGGCGACCGCCAGCATCCACACGCCGCCGGCGAGTACGAGGGCCGCTGCGGTCAGCGCCGCGTTCTTGCTGAATGCGACGGCGGCAATCGCGCCGGCCATCGATATCGCGCAGGCGCGCACCGCGGCTTCGCCGCTTAGCCGCTTGCGCACTTCCGTGATGTTGAGCGCCCCGATAACGGCGCCCATGCCGAAGGCGCCCAACATGATGCCGTAGGTTTGCGCGCCGCCATGCAGCAGATCGCGCGCCACCAGCGGCATCAGCGCAGAGACCGAACCGCCGATCAGTCCGGTGACCAATGTTCGTATCAGCACGATGCGGATCGACGGCGAGTTGGCGATATAGCGCACGCCGGAGACCATCGCGCGGTTGAGACGCTCGCGCGGCAGGCGCGACGGCTCATGGGTGCGGTTCCACAGAAACAGCACGACCATCAGCGGCAGATAGAGCACCGCGTTGACCGCGAACGCCGCGACCGCACCCGCGGTCGCGACCACGATGCCGCCGACCGCCGGTCCAAAGCTTCGCGCGATGTTATAGCTGATGCCGTTGAGCGCGACGGCCTGCGGCAATGTTTCCGCCGGCACCTGCTCGCTGACCGAGGCCTGCCAGGCCGGCCCGAACAACGCCATGCCGCAGCCGACGATGAAGCACAGCGCCAGCAGCACATTCGGGGTGACGAGGTCAAGCCACGCCAGCACGGTCAGCGCGGTGGCGCCGACCAGTGCGATCGACAGCGAGACCAGCGCCACGACGCGCCGGTCGTGCATGTCGGCGATGGCGCCGGCCGGCATCGAGATCAGCATGATGGGGAGCATCAGCGCGGTTTGCACCAATGCGACCTTGTCGGCCGAGGACGTCATCTGCGTCATCGCCCAGGCCGCGCCGACGCCCTGGATCAACAGGCCGAGATTGGACACCAGGCTGGCGAGCCATATCCGGCGGAACACCGCGTGCCGTAGCGGCGCTGCGATGCTGTCGGCGGCAAAACGCGAGCGCTTCGGCTGGTCGGTCATGGTCCGTTCCGCCTGTCCCCTGTCACTGGTTTGATTCCATTTGATTTTAAAGTGATGCCTGCGAAAACCCCGCCCTGTCCAGTAGTTACACCGCTCTCGGTGGTGCTAGGACACAGCTAAAGTACTGAAAAGTAACGGAAGGTCACATAATGAGTCTATCGCGGCGATCGATCCTGAAAAGCGCCGGCGCGCTATCTTTGCTGGGCGGCCCCTTCGGATTCGGGGCGTTGGCACAGGCTGTGCCTGCGGCCGCCGAGATTCCGCCGATCCTGTTCGTGCACGGCAATGGCGATCATGCCGCTCTCTGGATCACCACGCTGTGGCGGATGGAGTCGAACGGCGTGCCGCACGATCGGATGTTCGCGATCAACTTCACCGATCCCCTGGCGCGCAGCGACGACAAGATGGAGCAGCCGAACCGTTCGTCGACCGAAGACCAGCGCCGCGAACTCGCGGAAGCGATCAAGGAACTGAAGCGCCGCACCGGTGCGCCGCGCGTCGCGCTGGTCGGCAATTCGCGCGGCGGCAATTCGATACGCAACTACGTCAAGAACGGCGGCGGCGGCGATGTCGGCCATGCCGTGCTGTGCGGCGTTCCCAACCACGGCGTCTATGACTGGGACGACGGCCTCGGCGGCGAGTTCAACGGCCGCGGGCCTTTTCTGCGCGGCCTCAACGAGGGCGAAAACGAGGTTACGGCGGGCACGGCATTTCTGACGCTGCGCAGCGATGGCATCGACAAATTCGCGCAAGCCGACGGCCGCTTCGTCGGCAAGCCGGGCACGCCAACCGGCGTGACCGCAGAAGGTCCGGCGCTGAAGGGAGCAACCAATCTGGCGCTTGGGGCAATCGATCATCGCGAGACCGCGTACCATCCGCGCGCGTTCCGCGAGATCTACAAATTCATTGCCGGCCGCGAACCGTCGCGTCTCGATATCGTGCCGGAAGCGCAGGTCAGGCTGAGCGGGCTGGTGACGGGCACGCCGACCGGCGTTCAGACCAACCGTCCGGTTTCCGGCGCAACGGTCGACGTCTATCGCGTCTCCGCCGAGACCGGCGAACGCAATGGCGGGCCGATTCATTCTTCGCAGACCGGCGCCGATGGCCGCTGGGGTCCGGCGCAGGTCGATCCCAGCTGGTACCTCGAAATCGTGCTGACCTCGCCGCACGCGACCACGACGCATTTTTACCGTTCGCCATTCCCGCGCTCCTCCGACATCCTGCATTTGCGGGCCGCCCGGCCGCTCGGGTCTGCCGATTCCGGGGCCGGCGCTGTCGTGCTGATGTCGCGGCCGCGGGGCTATTTCGGTCTGCCGCGCGACGTGGTGCTGTTCGACGGCAAGGAGCCCAAGGACGTGAAACCGGGCGTGCCGACCGATTCGGTCACCACCTTGCGGCTTCCGGCCGAGGAGGCGGGCCGCGCCGTGGTGGCGCTGTTCAACCAGGAGCGAATCGTGGCGCGGGCCTGGCCGGCAGCGGAAAACCGGATTGCGGTAGCTGAGCTGACTTATTAGCTGTTTCTCGACCATTCCCGGTGCCGACGCCTTTGTCATGCCGGGATCGGAGACATAGATAGATATTGGATAGATTTTGGCCCGCATGAGCGCAGCGATATGCGGGGCTTTGGCACCATCCCGGATATCGCTTCGCTCATCCGGGCTACGAAAGTGGCGCCCATGAGCATTGCCGAAGCCTACGATATGCCGGTCGCGCAGCCGCTGGTGCCACCGAGCCCGCCGCGTGCGCCTGACGACATGACGATGCTGCGGCGGATCAAGGCGATCCGCGAGAACGTGATCGGCAGCTGGGGCCAGCGGGCCTATGAAGAGGACATCGTCCGCGGCCGTTTTTTCCGGCGCAGCACCTTCATTCTCAACACGCCGGACGCCATCCGGCATGTCCTGGTCGACAATTACGAGAATTATACGCGCACGCCGGCCAGCTTCCGGGTGCTACGGCCGCTGGTCGGCGACGGATTGTTGACCGCCGAGGGACGCGCCTGGAAACATCAGCGCCGAACGCTGTCGCCGGCCTTCACGCCGCGCGCGGTGACGACGCTGGTTCCGCACATGCTGGCCGCTACCGACCAGACCATCGCCAAGCTCAGGGCCGCCAGCAATGCGCCGGTCGATTTGCGCGAAGCGATGCAGCGGATGACGCTGGAGATTGCCGGACGCACGATGTTTTCGTTCGGTATGGACCGCCATGGCGCCGCCTTGCGCAATTTCGTGACGGAGTATGGCGAGCGGCTGGCGTCGCCGCATTTTCTCGACATGCTGCTGCCGCCGCGCTGGCCAAGCCCGCAGGATTTCGCGCGCGCCCGCTTCCGCAAGCGCTGGACGGCCTTTGTCGGCATGCTGATGGAAGAGCGCCGCGCCGCCGGCAAGACTGAAGGCGCCCCGCCGCGCGATCTGTTCGACCTGATGGGCGCGGCGCGCGATCCCGAAACCGGCGATGCCTTCACCGACGAACAACTCGGCGATGAAGTCGCGACCATGATTCTCGCAGGCCACGAGACGACTGCCACCGCGCTGTTCTGGTCGCTCTATCTTCTGGCACTCGACCCCACGACCCAGGAACAGGTTGCGGCCGAGGTGCAGGGCGCGAGCGTCAATGGCGAGCTCGCCACCGTAAACGGGGCGGTTGACATCGAGCGGTTGAAATTCACCCGCGCGGTGGTCGACGAGACCATGCGGCTTTACCCGCCCGCTTTCCTGATCATACGCGCGGCGGCCGGGCCGGATACGATCGGCGGCATGCCGGTGAAGAAAAACGACGTCGTGCTGATCGCGCCGTGGCTGCTGCACCGGCACGAAAAGCTCTGGCGTGATCCGAACGCGTTCGTGCCCTCGCGCTTCATGACGGGGACGCCGCCCGATCGCTTCGCCTATCTGCCGTTCGGCGTCGGCGCGCGCGTCTGCATCGGCGCGCATTTCGCGCTGGTGGAGGCGGTGCTGGCGCTGGCCAAGATGATCGGCGCGTTCCGTATCAGCATGGTCGACAAGGCGCCGGTGATGCCGGTCGGCGTGGTGACGACCCAGCCGGACCGCTCACCGCTGTTTGCCATCGAGCCGCGGTAATGCGCATGGCGCATTGCCTGGCTTGGAGGCCCGCTCAAACTGCTCTAGGCTGCGATCATGAGTGACGTAAAAGCGCAATTTTCCATGCTCAATCAGACCGCCGATCCCGCGGTGGCCGATGCGATCCGGCTTGCGGTCGAGAACGGCCAGGACCATGAGCTCAACCGCATCAACGTGCTGGATTTTGCGAAACGCAGCGGGCTGGACGAAGAGCGGGTGATTTCGGGCTTTCTGCACGCGTCGCGGCTTGGATTGTTCGACCTGACCTGGAACGTGTTGTGCCCCGGTTGCGGCGGTGTGCTCGGCGCCCACAGCACGCTGAAATCGCTCAGTCCGGACGACTACCATTGCGGCCTTTGCGCCTGCGGTTACGAGGCCTCGGTCGACGAGCAGGTCGAGGTGGCCTTTACCGTCAGCCCGCGGGTCAGGCGTATCGCCGCGCATGATCCCAATACGCTGCCGGTCTGGGAATACTACAAACAGATGTTCTGGAGTTCGGGCATCGATTTCGACGCGGCTGATATCGCGACGCTGGCCGACGAAGTGACGCTGGATACGCTCGAACTGCCGGCGGGCGAGAAGGCGGTGCTGTCCCTGCAATTGCCGAAAGAATTCATCATCGTGTTCGAACCGGTGACGCATTCGGCGGAGTTCATCGACGTTCAGGGCGAGCCGACCAAGGAACGCCAGCAGCTGTCGCTGGTCTACAACAAGACCGCGACGCCGACGGGCGGAACCAGGACCCTGCGTCCAGGACCGCTGCGATTGTCGCTCGACAATCAGGCCGATGTGCGGACGTTGCCTACGGTCTTTATCGCGGGTGATGTGATGCATCACCTGATCGGCAAGCGGAAACCGTTTCTCACGGCCAAGCGGATGCTGTCGAACCAGACCTTCCGCGACGTGTTCAAGGCCGACAATCTCAGCGTCGATCAACGCCTCAAGATCACGTCGCTGACCTTCCTGTTCACCGATCTGAAAGGATCGACCGCCTTGTACGAGCGGGTCGGCGATCTCGCCGCGTTCGATCTGGTGCGCGCACATTTCCACGCGCTGCTGGAAATCATCTCGTCGGAAAAGGGCGCCGTCGTCAAAACGATTGGCGATGCCGTGATGGCGACGTTCATCAAACCTGAACACGCGATCGTTGCAGGCTTGCGCATGCGCTCCGCGATGGACGCCCTCAATGCTGCGCGCGGCACCGAGGACCTCGTCGTCAAGATCGGCATTCACGAAGGCCCGTGTCTTGCGGTCATGCTCAACGACCGCCAGGACTATTTCGGCCAGACCGTGAATATCGCCGCGCGTGTGCAGAGCCTGTCGACCTCGCAGGAAATGCACATCACCGGTCCGGTGATCGAGTCGCCTGCGGTTGCTGGCATCCTCGAGAGAGAAGCGATCAAGCCGATCCAGAAACAGGCGGCGCTGCGCGGCATCGCCGACAAGATCGTGGTGTACGAAATACCGTAGAGATGGGTCCGTCATTCCGGGGCGATGCGAAGCATCGAACCCGGAATCTCGAGATTCCGGGTCTGGTGCTAACGCGCCATCCCGGAATGACGACGTGATCCAGATTGCGTAAACGTAATGCTTCTCCAGCAGCCCCCGCGCATTGCGCGGCCTGATTTTCCACGCCATATAACCGCTATCAATCTTCGTTCCATAGAGGTGTCGATGCTCGACGGACTTCGCCAATTCATCGCCGACATTGTCTCCCCCGATGCGAATCAGGATCGGGCGTTCGACGATACCGGGTATCTTCTGGCGGCGACGGCGCTGCTGGTTCACGTCGTCTCGCTCGACGGCGAGCCGACGGCGCTGGAGAAGCGCAAATTGCACAGCCTGATCGAAAGCCGCTTTGAGCTCGATCCCGGCACCGCGGACCGATTGATTGCCTCGGCGACGCGGGTCGAAGGCGACGCGGTCGATCTCTATCATTTCACCAGCGTCATCATGCGCAGCGTGAATGAGGAGGGCAGGCTCCGCATCGTCGAGATGATGTGGGAAATGGTCTATGCCGACGGTGACGTCACCGAGTTCGAGGATAACGTGCTCTGGCGCGCCGCAGATCTCCTGGGCGTCTCGTCGCGCGACCGTATCGATCTCAAGCACCGTGTCGCGGAGCGGCAAGGAAATTCCGAAGGCAAGTCTCAAGGCAAGCCCCTCGCGGGCGCGACGAAGGCGGCCGACGCGACGACGTAAGCGCTGTGCCTAGCCGCAGATGACGAAACTTTAATGTGGAGCGCGGCCCGCGATCCCGACGCGCGATAGACCCTGAAAATACTGGACTTCGATCCAGCAAACGCGTGCCTTTGCATGGCGATATGCTTGCGGGGTGGCTTGCGTCGCACCACAAGCCTATGCTCTCGTTCTCCCGTTGGGCGGCATTTCCGTAATTCATTTTAAGAGCATTCGATCGTGACTGAGCGTGTGGCGCTGATTACCGGTGCATCGGCGGGCATCGGCACCGAACTGGCGCGCGTGTTTGCTTCCAGGGGCCATCGCGTGGCGCTGGTGGCGCGGCGCGCGGACCGGTTGACGGCGTTGGCGGCTGAAATCACGGCGGCCGGCGGTGCTGCGCCGATCGTGATTCCCTGCGATCTCACCCAAACGGGGGCGACCGACCAGATTGCCGACGCACTGACGGCGGCCGGCGTCGAAGTGGAATATGTCGTCAACAATGCCGGCTTCGGCGTGTTCGGCAAAGCGATCCAGCGCGATCGCGCCGATCAGCTCGACATGATCACGGTCAACATCCGTGCACTGACGGATCTGTCACTGCGGTTTGCCGATCAGCTGATCCGCCATCGCGGCGGCCTGCTCAATCTGGGCTCGGTCGCGGGTTTTCTGCCCGGCCCGGGGATGGCGGTCTATTACGCGTCGAAGGCCTATGTATTGTCGTTCACCGAAGCGATGCGGGCGGAACTGGCGCCGCGTGGCGTCCGCGTCACCGTGGTGTGTCCGGGCCCGGTGCCGTCGGAGTTCCAGGCCCGCGCCGGCTTTGCGCCCGGATTCGATTCGGTGATCCTCAACGTCCTGCCCGCCGATGTCGCCAGACAGGCCTATGACGGGCTGATGGCCAACAAGCGCGCGGTGTTGCCCGGTCTTGGCATCAAGATCGTGCCGTTCCTGCTCAGGTTCTTCCCGCGCTCGTTCATTCTGGCGGCGGTCGGCCGTTTCCAGCTGCGCAAGCGCTGAAAAGCGGCGTGATACGCCTCACAGACGCTCTGGCCCGCGATTTGCTTACAGATATTTGCAAATATCTGCAGGCCCCGCATGAACTCACCTGAAATTAAGACTCACTTAGGTATGGTTTTGGTTTGAGGCCCTGAGCATCGATGTCGTTCCGGTCGCGAAAAAATGGCGAAAACGTCCTGCCCTTTCCGGGGCGAAGGGCGCTGGCTGCCGCACCGACCCAAGAAACCCTACCTCTGCTGCCGGTCCTGATCGTCCTGCACCAGGAGAGCTCGACGCCGGGCCGGGTCGGCAACGCGCTGCGTGCGCTGGGGCATACCCTCGACATTCGCCGCCCGAGGTTTGGCGACCCCCTGCCGGAAACGCTGGATCTGCATGCCGGCGCGGTGATCTTCGGCGGCCCGATGAGCGCCAATGACGGCGACGAATATGTGCGCCGGGAGATCGACTGGATCGAAATTGCCCTGCGCGAGCAGCGGCCGTTCCTCGGCGTCTGCCTCGGCGCCCAGATGCTCGCCAAACAATTGGGCGCGCCGGTAGCACCCCATCCGCAAGGCCGTACCCAGATCGGCTATTACCCGATCCGCCCGACGAAAGCCGGCCACGCGGTTTGCCCGAACTGGCCGGATCAGGTTTACCACTGGCACCGCGAGGGGTTCGAACTGCCGGTCGGCGCCGAATTGCTGGCGGAGGGCGACGACTTTCCGGTGCAGGCGTTCCAGTCTGGCCATGCCTTCGGCTTCCAGTTTCACCCCGACGTGACCTACGCGATGATGCATCGCTGGACCACGCGCTGCGAGACAATGGATTTGCCGGGTGCGCGGGCGCCGCATTCGCACTTCGCCGATCGCGCGGTGCACGACGTCGCTGAGCGCGAGTGGCTGCAGCAATTCATCGCCGGCTGGCTCAAGCGCATGCCGATGTCGATCATGTCGGAAGCTGCCGAATAGCCGCCACGCGGAATTTCCCCGCGCCTCCACGCGCCTTTCAAAATCATCAGATGTGCTAATCTGTCCGCAAGGCGTGGCCGAAAGGCTCGCGCGCGAAACTCAATAAAAGAAAACAAGAGGGAGATCGCCGTGGACTATCAGCATATTCTTTATGAGGTCAGCGAGAAGGTCGCGACCATTACGCTCAACCGGCCGGACCGCATGAACGCGTGGACCGCGATCATGGAGCGCGACGTGCGCCATGCGATGGAAACGGCGGCCGCCGACGACAATGTGCGCGTCATCGTGCTGACAGGCGCGGGTCGCGCGTTCTGCGCCGGCGCCGATATGGAAGGGTTGAAGGGGATCGATCCCAACGAAATCAGGCGCGGCGAGAACACGCCGTTCGACATGAACCGGCGTGCCGACTGGCAGACGCGTTACGCTTATTACCCGGCGATTCCAAAACCCGTGATCGGCATGCTGAACGGCGCCACCGCCGGCATCGGCCTCGTGCATGCGCTGTATTGCGATCTGCGCTTTGCCGCCGACAACACCGTGTTCACGACCGCGTTCTCGCGCCGCGGGCTGATCGCCGAGCATGGCATCAGCTGGATGCTGCCGCGAATCGTCGGCCACGCCAACGCGCTCGATCTGCTGATGTCCTCGCGCCGCGTTTCCAGCGAGGAAGCGCTGCGCATCGGCCTCGTCAACCGGCTCTATGCGCCGGATCAATTGCGCGAGCAAACCAACGCCTATGCCCGCGACCTCGCCGATTTCGTCTCGCCCAGCGCGATCTCGGTGATCAAGCGCCAGCTCTACGACGTGCCGTTCCAGACGCTCGCCGAGGCCACCATCGACGCCAACCGGGAAATGCAGATCGCGCTCAAGGGCAGCGATTTCAAAGAGGGCGTAGCGAGCTTCATGGAGAAGCGGCCGCCAAGGTTTACGGGGAAGTGAGGGGGAGTAGCCCGGATGAGCGAAGCGATATCCGGGACTTTCCGGCAGACCCCGCTACGTACTCTGTGTGTTGAACCAGCCCGTCGTCGCCCTTCGGGCTATGCCGGGCGCCACGCGTAGCCCGAAGGGCGAAGCGTGGTGGAGCCAGGCGGGATCGAACCGCCGACCTCGTCATTGCGAACGACGCGCTCTCCCAGCTGAGCTATGGCCCCGTCGCGGCCGCCCAAACTGAGAACAGGCGACCGACAATCGGCGCCATTTACAGTCCGGCCCAAGGTCAAGTCAAGAACGGTTAAAGCGCCGATTCCGGGGTCTTTTTGATGGGAACTTCCCTTGTTTGCGGGGGGATGAACCGATATCTAGCAGGTTACCCCACCTGCGAGCCCCCTCCATCATGCGCGCTGTCCTCGACATCATCTCCATCGTCCTCGACCTCTATATCTGGCTCTTGATCGCCTCCGCCATCCTGTCCTGGCTGATAGCCTTCAATGTCGTGAATACGCGCAACCAGTTCGTCGCGGCGGTGGCCGAATTCCTCTACCGGATCACCGAGCCGGTGCTGGCGCCGATACGCCGGATGCTGCCCAGTCTGGGCGGGCTCGACATCTCGCCGATTGTCCTGATCCTGATCATCATGTTCATCCAGCGGGTGATCGCCTACTACATCTATCCCAACGTCATCTGATCGAGGGCGCCGCGAATTGATGGATCCTTGGCGTTATTCCACCGAGGGCATCAGTGTGGCGCTGCGGGTCACGCCGCGCGGCGGCCGCGACGACATCGACGGGATTGAAACGCTCGCCAACGGGCGTTCCGTGGTCAAGGTGCGGGTTCGCGCCATCGCCGAGGGCGGCGAGGCCAATCGCGCGGTCATGGAACTGATGGCAAAGGCGCTCGGCGTGCCCAAGGCCAGGGTGAAAATCCTGTCGGGCGTGACATCGCGTCTCAAGCAGGTTGCCGTCGACGGCGATCCCAAATCGCTCGGCGATACCTTGCGCAGGCTGACCGCAGTCAAACCGGATACGAAGGATTGAGATGACCGCCCGCATCATCGATGGAAAGATCATTGCAGCAGAGCTCCGCGGCCGCGTTGCCGGCGAGGTCGCACGGATCAAGGCCGCGCATCAGATAATTCCGGGGCTCGCGGTGGTGCTGGTCGGCAGCGACCCGGCGAGCCAGGTCTATGTCCGCAGCAAGCACAAGCAGACCCAGGAAGCCGGCATGGCGTCGTTCGAGCACGTGCTGCCCGAAGACGTCGCGCAGACGGACTTGCTGGCGTTGATCGCGCAACTCAATCGCGATCCCGCGGTGCATGGCATTCTCGTGCAACTGCCGCTGCCGAAATCGCTGCATACCGAGACCGTCATCAATGCGATCGATCCCGCCAAGGATGTCGACGGGCTGCATCCGAACAATGCCGGGCGCCTCGCCGGTGGCTTTGCCGCGCTGTCGCCGTGCACGCCGCTCGGCTGCATTATTCTCACCAAGAGCGTGCATGCCTCGCTCGAGGGCATGAACGCCATCGTGATCGGCCGCTCCAACCTGGTCGGCCGTCCCCTGGTGCAGTTGCTGCTCAATGAAAACGCGACGGTGACGATCGCACATTCGCGCTCGCGCGATCTGGCGCAATTATGCGCCCGCGCCGATCTGGTCTATGCGGCCGTCGGCAAGCCGGAAATGGTGCGCGGCGACTGGATCAAGCCGGGCGCTACCGTGATCGACGTCGGCATCAACCGCCTGCCGGCCGCCGACGGCAAGACGCGCCTGGTCGGCGACGTCGCCTATGCCGAAGCGCTCAACGTCGCCGGTGCGATCACGCCGGTGCCGGGCGGCGTCGGGCAAATGACGGTGGCGTGCCTGCTGGTGAACACGCTGCGCGCGGCGTGTGCGATTCATGGGTTGCCGAAGCCGGCTGTTTAGGGTCTCACACGCGAATCTCACCTCGTCATTGCCTGCGACAAACGCGAAGCGTTTGCGCACGGGAGCGCAGCGACGAAGCAATCTATTCTTTCCCCGCATGGAGGGCTGGATTGCTTGGACTCGCTCGCAATGACGAAGGAAAGTTTCACCCCGCAGCGTTCTCGATCAGCCGCCGATAAAACCGGATCATGTCGGCATAGCCCTCAAGGCTGAGGCGTTCGTTGGTGCCGTGGAAGCGCTTCAGATCGTCGGAATTGGCGCGCACCGGCGAGAAGCGGAAAATCTTGTCGGTGATCCCGGCAAAGTGGCGCGAATCGGTTGCGCCCACCATCAGTCCGGGCGCCACGATGACGTCAGGAAAAACCTCGCGGATGGTACGGTTGAACATCTGGAACGATGGGCTCGCGGTGCCCGTCACGGGTGGCGGATCGGTGTTACCGGGGAACGGTTTGATCGAAATGCGGTCGTTGCGGATCGTGCTGCGCACATGGTCGGTGACACTGGCCTGGGTGTCGCCTGGGATCATGCGGAAGTTGACGGTGGCTTCGGCGTTGCCGGGCAGCACGTTATCCTTGTCGCCGGCATTGAAAATCGTCAGCGCCGTGGTGGTGCGGATTGTCGCCTCGCTCGGGCCGTTCTTCTCGAACTCGCGGAGCAACAGCGGCTTGAACAGCCACAGGTTCGACAGCACCACGCGGTTGAAGCCGTTCATCTCCGGCGCCAGCGTGTCGAACATTTCGGCGACCGTGCCGCGGATATGCATCGGCAGGCGATGGTCTTCGAGCCGCGCCAGCGCCGCGCTCAGCATGCCGATCGCGGTGTCGCGCGGCGGCATTGAGGAATGACCGGGCGTTGCCTGCGCGTTCAGGACCAGCGTGGCGTAGCCCTTTTCGGCAACGCCGATCAGCGCCGCTGATTTGTCGAGGCCCTTGATCATGCCTTCGGTGATCAGGAGGCCCTCGTCGACGACGAAATCGAGGCGGACGCCGCGCGAGGCCAGCAACGCCGCGATGGCCTTGGCACCCGCGGTGCCGGCAGTTTCCTCGTCATGGCCAAAGGCAAAGTAGACCGTTCGCTTCGGCCGGAAGCCGCCCTTGGTCATCGTCTCGGCGGCCTCCAGCATCGAATAGAGGTTGCCCTTGTCATCCCAGGAGCCGCGGCCCCAGATGAAACCATCGGCAACGACGCCGTCAAAAGGCGGTTGCTGCCAGTCCTTCTCGGTGCCAGGCGCCACCGGCACCACGTCCTGATGCGCGAGCAGCGCGATCGGCGGCGCTTTGGAGTCGGAGCCTTCCCAAGTGTAGAGCAGGCTGTACTGGCCGACGATCTCGCGCTTCGCCGCGGCGTGGAACGCCGGAAAGCTCTTCTCGATATGCGCCTGCATGCCGCGCAAGGCCTCGGCGTGCTGGTCGGGGTTTTCGTGGCTCGAAATGGTGCGGAAGCGGATCGCCTCGCTGAGGCGCGCCGCAACGGCCTGCGCGTCAACCGCCACGCGCGGGATGGCCGCCACCTGAATTTGCCGCGAACCATGGCTGACGACGTTGAACGCCAGCACGCCGGCGAGGATCACGATAACAGCGATCAGGAGCAGCGCGAGATTGCGGATAATTCTGACCAGCCGGCGCATGGGTCTCTCCGTCATGGCCGGGCATAGCCGTCTGAAGGACGGCGTCGCTTCCGCTCGCCTATGTCCCGGCCATCCACGTCCTTCTTTCTGCGCGTGACTAAAGACGTGGATGCCCGGCACAAGGCCGGGCACGACGATCTATCACAAAGAATTGGTCCCGTGGCGCTAACCGCCTACTTCTTCCCCTGCGCCCGTTCGATGCCTTCGAGGATCAGCCTTTGGGCGTCGTTGGCATCGCCCCAGCGCAGCACCTTGACCCATTTGCCGGGTTCGAGATCCTTGTAGTGCTCGAAGAAGTGCTGGATCTGCTGCAGCGTGATGTCGGGAAGGTCGTTGTAGTTCTTCACCTTGTCATAGCGCTGCGTCAGTTTCGACGTCGGTACCGCGATGATCTTCTCGTCGCCGCCGGCCTCGTCTTCCATCAAGAGCACGCCGACCGGCCGCACGCTCATGACGGCGCCCGGCACGATCGCGCGGGTATTGGCGACCAGCACGTCGCAGGGATCGCCGTCGCCCGACAGCGTATGCGGGATGAAGCCGTAATTGCCGGGATAGCGCATCGCCGTATAGAGGAAGCGGTCGACGACCAGCGTGCCGGCCTCCTTGTCCATTTCATATTTGATCGGCTCGCCGCCGACAGGCACTTCGATGATGACGTTGACGTCATGCGGCGGGTTCTTACCGGTTGAAATGGCGTCAATGCGCATGGAGGGCTCCGTGGTTGCTTGGCGCAGTCGTGTTTCGACTGGCTGAATGGTCATGCCTGGCAAATGCGCCAGGCGCGTGTTCCGCGCTGGATCCCCGGCGTATCCATCGCATGCAGGCGGCTATTAGAAATGATGGGAGGCTAGGTCAAGCCATACTGAAGGCGCGAGTCGCGCTTTCGTCTGATATGACGATCAGGTCGAAAATGGGCGTTTCAGGCTGGCTCAGTTGGTCCAGGCGAAGGCGACCTTGTCGAGCGATTTGGGCCCGAACTTCTCCGACGAGCGGGCGACCATGCGGCCGCCGAGCGCGCGATAAAACTCCGTCGCGGGATCGTTGTCGGACAGCGCCCAGATCACCATGCTCTTGAGGCCGCTCTGCAAGAGATCGCGGCGGGCGGAGGTGAAGAGGCGGCGGCCGAAGCCGAGACCCTGGAATTCCGGACGCAGATAGAGCTCGTAGATTTCGCCTTCGAAATGCAGGCTGCGGGCGCGGTTTCGGCCGTAATTGGCATAGCCCGCGACCTTGTCGCCGAACACCAGCACGCTGACGCGGCTGCCCTTGCGGATCGCGCTGTCCCACCATTGCGGACCGCGACGGTTGATCAGCTTTTCAAGTTCGGCGCCGGGAATGATGCCCTGATAGGCCGAGCGCCAGGCTTCGTCATGGGTGGACGCCACCGCGGCTGCATCCGCAGCTTTGGCCGGTCGAACCTCGATCAGGGTTGTGCTCATGACCCCAATCAAAGCAAGTCAGCGCGTTGTCTTCAAGGTCCATCGTTAATTATCGGTTAACCTGTGGATTTTCTGCATCAGTTTCCGGTCCGGTTGTACCGAAAAAGGACAAGAGGCTGACTTTACCGGCATTTCGTTGATCCTCGGCCGGGCTAAACCATGCTCAGAATGATATCCGGGAACGTCTCCAGGAATTCTGGCACGGAAAAATGCGCTGGATTTGATTCGCCGCCGGTATTCTGTTGTCGAATTCGGATTCCCCATCCTTCGGCTGCGTCAGGCCAATTCATGCATCCGGCTAAAGTGTTAATCGCAGTGGTTGTGCTTGCCGCGCTCGGTGTGAAGCCCGGTGGGGCCCAGCAAAACCTCGGCGCGCAAGGCACCGAGGGCGAACCTAATCGCCTGCAGCAATGGCTGGTGCCGTCGCCTGACTTCGGTCCCCCGTCGCATGCGGTGTTGTTTCGTCCACCGGGCGCCGGCCCGTTTCCGCTCGCGCTGATTGCGCATGCTACCACCCAGAACGTGTTGCGTCGCGCGCAAATGCCGCAGCCCGAATACCGCGCGCTCGCCGCGTGGCTGGTGGCGCGCGGCTTTGCCGTGCTGGTGCCGGAGCGGCCAGGCCATGGCGCCACGGGCGGCAAATATCTCGAGGATCAGGGCGGCTGCGACGAGGCTGACTACGCCAGGTCAGGCCGCGCCACCGCTGACGTGATCGCGGCGGCAATGGGCTTTGTGCGCAAGCAACCGTTCATCCGGTCAGATGGAATGATCGTGATCGGGCACTCGGCCGGCGGCTGGGGCGCGCTGGCGCTGGCCAGTGAAGATCCGAAGGATGTTGCCGCGATCATCGCCTTTGCGCCCGGCCGCGGCGGCCATGCCAATGATTTTCCGGGTCGGGTCTGCGCGCCGCACACGCTGATCGCCGCCGCACGGGAATTCGGCAAAACCGCGCGCGTGCCCGTCACATGGCTGGTGGCGGCCAATGACAGCTATTTTTCGCCTGTTCTGTCGCGGCAACTGGCGGACGCGTTTCGCAACGCCGGCGGCAAGGTCGATTTCCGCGTGCTCGGGGCCTATGGCAGCGAGGGGCACTGGCTGCCGGAAACCGAAGGTGGTGTAACAAGCGTGGCAAGTGAGCTCGATCGCGCCTTGAAGCCGCGTCCGCAAAACCCGGCCAAAAAACGATGACGCAACGATGACGCTGTATTTTGCGATCAAATACCTGCATGTGCTTGGCGCCATCGTCATTCTCGGCACCGGCAGCGGCATCGCGTTCTTCATGCTGATGGCACATCGCAGCGGTGATGCTTCCTTCATCGCCCGCACGGGGTCGACGGTGGTGATTGCCGACATGCTGTTCACGCTGACGGCGGTGCTGCTGCAGCCCATCACCGGCGGTCTCTTGATGATGCTGTCATCGACGGGATTTGGCGAACTCTGGATTTCGGCCTCGCTCGGGCTGTATGCGGCGGCGGGGCTGTTCTGGGTGCCCGTGATTTTCATGCAGATCGAGATGCGCGATCTGGCGCGCGTCGCCGCGGCTGCGAATGCAGCGCTGCCGCCGCGCTATTTCGCGCTATTCCGGCGCTGGTTCCTGTTCGGTATTCCAGGCTTTGGTTCGGTCATGGCGATCCTGTGGCTGATGATCGCGAAGCCGGTTTAGGTGGGGTAAATGAACGCGGAAATTTCATCGCGCAAAATTCTCGTCCTCGGCGCCTCCGGCCTGATCGGACGGTTCGTCACCGACGACCTGCGATTGCAGGGCTTTCAGGCGATCGGGGTCGCGCGGCATTTCGAACCGTCACAAAAGATCGGCGCTTCCGACGTTGAGCTTCCGATCATGTCGATGGACGCAGCCTCGCTGGCGCGGTTGATCCGCGAACGTGAGATCGATGTCGTGGTCAATTGCCTCGGCGTACTGCAAGACGGGCCGGGCAGCGACACCCGCGCGGTGCATCGCGATTTCGTCGAGCGGCTGCTGGCGGCGCTCCGCGACAGCGGCCGCGCGGTGCGTTTTGTCCATATCTCCATTCCCGGCACCGCCGATGAGGACCGCACCGCCTTCAGCACCACCAAGCGCGAGGCCGAGCGGCTGATTGCTGCGTCCGGTATTCCCTACGCAATCCTGCGTCCGGGATTTGTCGTGGCACCTTCGGCCTATGGCGGCAGCGCGCTGCTGCGCGCGCTGGCGGCATTTCCGCTGCAATTGCCCGGTGACGAATCGGCGACGCCGTTCCAGCCGGTGGCGGTCGAGGATGTTTCCGCGACCATCGCCTGGCTCGCCACACGCGACATCGGCGATCCCGCGGCAAACGCCGTGACCTGGGACCTGATGCAGCCGCAGCCGATCACGCTTGGCAATGTCATTGATCAATTCCGCTGGTCGTTCGGCACTTCCCACATGCCGCGGATCACGCTTCCCGGTTTCCTGCTCAATCTCGGCGCCAAATCTGGCGATCTCGCCAACAGGCTGGGCTGGATGCCGCCGATGCGCTCCACGGCGATTGCCGAACTGCGCCGGGGCGTCACCGGCGATTCCGCGAGTTGGATGGCGGCGACCGGCATTGTGCCGAAGACGCTGGCGCAGGCGGTGGGCGGGCATGCTGCCACCATCCAGGACAAATGGTTCGCGCGGTTGTTCCTGGTCAAGGCACTCGTGATCGCGAGCCTTGCGGTGTTCTGGATCGTGTCGGGCTTCATCTCGCTGGTGATCTCGTTTTCCGCCGCTGCCGATATTTTGCGGGCGCACGGTTTCCCGCAATGGCTGGTCGCGCCGATGACGGCGATTACCAGCCTGATGGATATGAGCATCGGGGTGTTGATCGCTTTCCGCCGCACCGCCGCGGTCGGACTGATCGCCGGCATCGTCGTCGCGCTGGGCTACATGGTGGGCGCTGCGATCCTGACGCCGGATCTCTGGATCGAGCCGCTCGGCGCTCTGGTCAAGACGGGACCGGCGATCGTGCTGATGTTCGTCGCCTTACTGACGCTGGATAATCGATGAACAGATGGCCGGACGATGACGTGATCCTCTACGACGGCGTCTGCATCTTCTGCTCGCGCTGGGTCCGCTTCGTCGCCACGCGAGACGCTGAACGCCGCTTTCGCTTCACGCCGATCCAGTCCGGCTACGGCACGCGGCTGGCACAGGCGTTCGGCATCAATCCCGATGATCCCGATACCAACGCCGTCGTTCATGGCGGCGTCGCATATTTCAAATCCGACGCGGCGCTGACGGTGCTCGGCGCGTTGCCCGGCTGGGGATGGACGCGTGCGCTGTTTGCTGTGCCGAAGCCGTTGCGCGACGGCGTCTACAGCCTCGTCGCGCGTAACCGCTACCGGATTTTCGGCAAGTATGAGCAATGTTTTGTGCCCGATGCGGATATGCGCGCGCGGGTGATGGAGTAGATTCGCATGACTGGCCCTATTGCCCATCCAAAACACCACGTCCCAGCGGGTGAAGATTTTCTTCTGTTGTCGCCGACCGAGCAGGCTTACGCCTATCGCAGTGTCGATCAAATGTTTGTCACGCGGGCGATCCGCCGGGGGACAAATGTTCTCCCACTGCATCGTAGCGGAGAGATCGCGCCGCAGTATCAGGCCGATGGGCAAACGCATGGAGTCGACGCGTATATCGGTCGCGCTAACGTCGCAGGATTGCTTGTCGTCAAGGATGAGCGAATCGTTCTAGAGCGCTACGCGCTCGGACTGGGGCAGAACGTGCGCTGGTCCTCGATGTCGATGATCAAGTCGCTGACGTCGACGCTGATCGGCGCCGCCTTGCAGCAGGGCGCCATCGGCAGTCTCGAAGATGCTGTCTCGAAATACATCCCGGCATTGCGCGGCTGCGCCTATGACGCCGTCACCATTCGCCATCTGATCACGATGTCCTCCGGCGTGCGCTGGAACGAGGATTACACCGACCGTAATTCCGACGTGAACCGCTACAGCAAATCGCTCGGCGACAAGGTCCCCGGCGGCGTGCTGGCGCTGATGCGCAGCCTGAAGGCCGAACACCGGCCCGGGAGTCACTTCAACTACAACAGCGGCGATACCTATTTGCTCGGCAGCCTGCTGTCGGCCGCGACAGGGAAAACGCTGGCCGACTATATGTCGGAGACGATCTGGTCGCCGCTCGGCATGGAGTTCGACGCGTTCTATACGCTGGAGTCCGACGGCGGCCAGGAAATCGGCGGCAGCCGTGCCGGAATAGCTTTGCGGGATTTTGGCCGCTTCGGAGTGTTTCTCCTGCGTGGCGGCGTGATCGACGGCACGGCCGTGCTGCCATCCGACTGGATCGAAAGCGCCGCCCAACCCGCCTTCGTCCTCGATCCCGAAACCAATCGCTACGGCGCGCGCGGATACGGCTACAGCTGGTGGATCGATCCCGACGGTTCGATGGTCGCCCTCGGCTTCGCCGGCCAGGCGCTCTACGTCAACCGGAAAGCGGGGGTCGTCATCGTCACCCTGTCATGCCAGCCGCAGCCGCCGTATGCGGCGAGCTATCGCGTCGATCTCAAGGCGGAGCAGCATCTGTTCAAGGATGCGGTGCTGGCGGAGTGCGGGTGATTAAAGACTGACTTATTCTGACGCTCTTTGATCCGTCATTGCGAGCGAAGCGAAGCAATCCACGTCACCGCTCGGGGAAAAATGGATTGCTTCGTCGCTATCGCTCCCTTGCGCAAACGCTTTGCGTTTGTCGCAGGCAGTGACGGGATTGAGGGCTATTGCTTGGGCAGCGAAGCCATCACCTCTCCCGCCGCCCGCTCGCCCGAATCCCTTGCCCCATGCGCGGTCGAGAAGAACCCCGGCGAGGTTGCCTCTCCTGCAAAGAACAGCCGTCCATCCACGGGCGCTGCCAGCACCGCGCGGTCGCCGGCGTGGCCGGGCAGTGCGTGGGAATAGGAGCCGCGGGCGAAGGGGTCGTGGGCCCAGCGCGATTCCGCGAGCGGCTTTAATTTGCGGCGGAAGTCGTTGCCGAGAAAGCCGGCGATCTCGTTGATGCTTTCGGCGGCCAGTGCGCCGGGGCCGGCATCTTCCAGCGATCGCGCGAAGCGGCCGCCGAAAAAGCCTTCGATGCAGGGCTGGCCGAACGGGCGCAGATGATAGGTGCCCATCGCGGTGCGCATGGTGGCGCCGCGCAGGCTGCCATCCTTCGGCAGCGCGTCGCCATCGCTAAGTGCCAGCATCACCTTGTCGGCGAGACCAAGCGGCAGGCCGCGCGCGGCGTCGAGCTTTGCCGGCAATGGCGGGTGAAAGCGGAGGGCTTCATCCGCGATCAGGTTGGTCGGAACGGTGACGATCACCCTGCCTGATATCAGCGTGCCCTGCGAAGTCTCGACGCGAATGCTCTTTCCCGAATGGTCGATCAGCGTCACCGCGCAGTTGAGCGCGAGCGGGATCGAGGCGCCGTAGGCCGCGACCAGCGCGCCATAGCCGCGGCGGACGCGCCAGTTGATCTCGGTGTCTTCATAGGCGTCCATGTCCAGGATCGAGACCTGATCCAGCTCGCAGCCGTTGACGTAGGTCGAGATCGCGTCGATCATCGGGTTCCAGCGATTGCCGGGCTCGAGACATAGATCGGCGGCGCTGTCGCGGCCGCTCTGCCCGGCCTGCTGCGCGGCTTCCTCGGCGCGGTCGTAGAAGGCGTCGAGCGCCCTCAGGAACTCCGCCCGCTGCTCAACCGGAAACGCCTTGTTGTGCGCCTGCTCGCGCCAGGGCGGGCGGGTCTTGTCGATTTCAAACTTCAGTTGTTCGCCAATCGCGACGAATGAATTTTCATCCGCCGAATGCAGCCAGCCGCAGCCGAGGTCGAAGGTGACGTCTGGTGCTGCCTGAATCGTATGGGCGCGGCCGCCGACGCGGTCGCGCGCTTCCAGCACGACATAGGAGAGACCGGATTGTTTCAGCGCATGCGCGGCGCCGAGGCCAGCGGCGCCGGCACCGATGATGGCAACATCGACTTCGGAGGGGAGGGTCGTCATGTCCGAGCCTCTAGCACGTTCGCCAGGGGGCCTGAAGCCGGTCCGCAGAGGGCTCCCGGTCCACGGCAGGCAGAGGAGGGATGCGGTTTTCGCATCGATCGGCCGGTCTCGGTCATTGCCGGCTGGCAGTGCGACATCTTTGTGAAAAGTGCGGCTTGTTTCTCCCCCTGTAGTTGTATTGAATAGGTCGTTCTCCCTAACGTCATTTCAGATCCGGATTTCAGCCATGGCCGAATTCGATCCCGCCGCCGCGCGGAAGAGAACCGCGATCCTTGTCGTTCACGGCATCGGCAGCCAGCGCGCGCTGGAAACGGTGCGCGGCGTCATACGGGGCGTCTGGCTGGACGAGAAAAACCCGGCCGACAAAGGCAAGCGGATCTGGACGCACCCCGAAAAGGACGGCGCCGATATCGACTTGACGGTCACGACGACGAGCGCGGTGCCGGATTCGGCCGATGGGCGCCGCGTCGACTTCCACGAACTGTACTGGGCTCATTTGATGAGTGAGACCAAGGCTGTCGCGGTGCTGCTCTGGCTGTACGAGCTGGTCCGAAAGGGCCCGATCATGAAGCTCGGCATGAACGGGCTTTGGTGGGCCGCGGCTATTTTCCTGTGCCTGATGAATCTCTCTTTCGCCGTGCTGGTGTTGCAGGCCATTCTGCTGTTTTCGGGAAACGTCGCGCAAATCATGCTGGTCGCGCCGTTCCTGCTGCTGTTCGCCAGCCTGGTCGTGGGCCTCGTTGTCGCGGCGAAATGGAAGGCCTACCGCCTCATCAAGATGCTCGCGGTTTTTTGCGTCATCGGAATTATCGTCATTGTGGCTTACTTCATCGTCGAGAGGCTTGCGCCGGGCGATCGCAATGTTCCTGACGGGGCTGAACTCTTTACGCTGGTCGCACTGCCCACGCTGATTGCGCTGCTGGCGAGCTTTATGCTCATGGGCCGTCAGGGCTTGCGCGCTTTTTGCCGCGCGCTAGTGATTTCGGTGGTCGTGTTTGGCATCTTTGTCGGCACCGACCGGTACTGGCATCCGGACACCTCCTTTGCCGTAACCGTGGTCAAAGCCTGGGTATGGGGGCTGAACTCGCCGTGGAGCGTTGCTGCGGCTTCGGCCGTGATCGGGCTCTATTTGATCGTCAATGCCACATTCCTGCAGCCATATCTCGGCGACGCCGCGCGCTATTTCCGGAATTCGCCGGGTAATGTGGCGGTGCGCCGGGCGATCAGGAAGGAGGCCGTGGACAGCCTCGCGAGCCTCCACGCGTCCGGCCAGTACGACCGCATCGTCGTCGTCGCGCATAGCCTTGGCACCGTCGTCGCCTACGACATGCTGCGCGCTTATTTCAGTAGGGTTCGCGCTGAGCTACCACCTGGCGAGGAATTGGGGACGGATTTTGGCGTGATCGATAACGCCAAATGGCAGCCGGAAGACGCTGCGTCGGTTGCGGACAAGAAGGCGTTGCGCGTCATGGCGCGCGCCACGATTGCCAACATCGCCGCTGCTGCGGCGAAACGTCTGCCTGAGCAGAAAAAATCCAAAACCTGGCTGGTTACCGATTTCGTCACGCTGGGAAGCGCACTGACCCACGCCTATTTCTTGATGTGCCTGGGCAAGAGTGAGGCGGATCTGAAGGCGGAGGGGAGGGAGAATACCGAGGCTGATCTGAAGGAAGATTTCGCCCGGCGCGTCGAGGAAAGAGAGTTTCCAACCTGCCCGCCGAAACGGTTCGATCAGGACGGCTTGCTAGCCTTCACCAATCCGAAGACGAACAAGAAGCAGATCCACAATGCTGCGTTGTTCGGATTGACCCGGTGGAGCAACATCTATTTTCCGCGCCGCCAGCTGTTTTGGGGAGACGCGATCGGCGGCGCGCTGTCGCCGATCTTCGGCTCGCATATCGTCGATCTCAAGGTCTCAACCAAAAAGGCGGGGGGTGACGACTTCTTCACCCACACCGCCTATTGGGACGTGCGTCGCGAGCCCGACACGTATCAGGCCCCGCATATCGTCGCGCTGCGCAAGGCCATCGACCTGGCCGATACCGGCTTAGCCATCGACCTGGTCGACGAAGGCGACGATCCGAGAGTGCACGACGGGAATTGACGCGGGCGCTTGCGCGAGCGGTGCTTAAGCCACCGCCTCCTTGGCCTTTTCCGCGCGCTTGCGGTCGTTGGCGTCGAGGAACTTCTTGCGCAGGCGGATCGACTTCGGGGTCACTTCCACGAGCTCGTCGTCCTCGATATAGGCCAGCGCCTTTTCCAGCGTCATGCGGATCGGCGGGGTCAGGCGCACCGCTTCATCCTTTGAGGTGGTGCGGATGTTGGTGAGCTGCTTGCCCTTGAGCACGTTGATCTCGAGGTCATTGTCGCGGGTGTGCTCGCCGACGATCATGCCCTTGTAGACCTTCCAGCCCGGCTCGATCATCATCGGGCCGCGGTCTTCCAGCTTGAACATCGCGTAAGCCACCGCTTCGCCCTGGTCGTTGGAGATCAAGACGCCGTTGCGGCGGCCCTGGATGTCGCCCTTGTAGTTGGCATAGCCATGGAACAGGCGGTTCATGATCGCGGTGCCGCGGGTATCGGTGAGCAGTTCGCCCTGGTAGCCGATCAGGCCGCGGGTCGGCGCGTAGAACACCAGCCGCAGGCGGTTGCCGCCGGAGGGACGCATCTCGATCATCTCGGACTTGCGCTCGCTCATCTTCTGCACGACGACGCCGGAATGCTCCTCGTCGACGTCGATCACGACTTCCTCGATCGGCTCCTGCCAGTCGCCGGTGGTTTCGTCCTTCTTCAGCACCACGCGGGGGCGCGACACCGAGAGCTCAAAACCTTCGCGGCGCATGGTCTCGATCAGGATCGCGAGCTGCAATTCGCCGCGGCCGGAAACTTCCATCGCATCCTTGTCGGTGGCTTCCACCACGCGCAGCGCGACATTGCCTTCGGCTTCGCGCAGCAGGCGGTCGCGGATCATGCGGCTGGTCACCTTGTCGCCTTCGGTGCCGGCGAGCGGTGAGTTGTTGACGATGAACGACATCGACACGGTCGGCGGATCGATCGGCTGCGCCACCAGCGGGGTTTCAACGGACGGATCGCAGAAGGTATCGGCGACGGTGCCCTTGGTGAGGCCGGCGATGGCGACGATGTCGCCCGCTTCGGCTTCCTCGAGCGGGGTCCGCTCGATGCCGCGGAAGGCTAGGATTTTCGTGATCCGCCCGCTTTCGATCTGCTTGCCGTCGGCGCCGAGCACCTTCACGGCCTGGTTTGGCTTGATCGAGCCCGAGGTGATGCGGCCGGTGATGATGCGGCCGAGATAGGGGTTGGCTTCGAGGATGGTGCCGATCATCCGGAACGGGCCTTCTTCGACCGTCGGCGGCGCGACATGGCGCAGGATCAGGTCGAACAGCGGCTGCATCCCGGCTTCGTGCGACGCCTCCGGGCTATCGCCCATCCAGCCCTGCTTGGCTGATCCATAAAGAATCGGAAAATCGAGCTGCTCTTCGGAGGCGTCGAGTGCGGCGAACAGGTCGAACACTTCGTTGATGACTTCGGTCGGCCGCGCGTCGGGACGGTCGACCTTGTTGATGACGACGATCGGCTTCAGCCCGACCTTCAGCGCCTTGGAGACCACGAACTTGGTCTGCGGCAGCGGGCCCTCGGCGGCGTCGACCAGCACCAGCGCGCCGTCCACCATGTTCAGGATGCGCTCGACCTCGCCGCCGAAATCGGCGTGGCCGGGGGTATCGACGATGTTGATGCGGGTGTCTTTCCACTGCACCGAGGCGGCCTTGGCCAGAATGGTGATGCCGCGCTCGCGCTCCAGGTCGTTGGAATCCATCGCGCGTTCGACCACGCGCTGGTTGTCACGGTAGGTACCGGATTGCTGCAGCAGCTTGTCGACCAGCGTGGTTTTGCCGTGGTCGACGTG
Organism: Bradyrhizobium sp. AUGA SZCCT0177; assembly: GCF_018130125.1. Classification (NCBI taxonomy): domain Bacteria; kingdom Pseudomonadati; phylum Pseudomonadota; class Alphaproteobacteria; order Hyphomicrobiales; family Nitrobacteraceae; genus Bradyrhizobium; species Bradyrhizobium sp. AUGA SZCCT0177. The sequence continues at coordinate 91,441 of NZ_JAFCMA010000027.1, forward strand.
GGCGATGATGGCGACGTTACGAAGGTTCATGGCTCTTCTTCTGGTCGTGCAATGGCTGGAGCGCGATCTCGCCGGAAAACCGGGACCCACTTTTCCGGATCGTGCTCAAAACCTGAAATGCGAAAGGGGCAACGGCCTCGACCTTGGCCCCAAAAAGGAAGCCCGGCCTAAAGGACCGGGCACACCTTACGCGTTGCGGCGCAATATAGTCAGAAAACGCCAAAAAACAATGATTTGTTTGGCATTTGGTTAGTCGATTTTCGGGCAATTGCCCGCTTAATTGCCCTTTTCGGGGTCCGGATAGACCCCCCGCAAAACCTCCTCGAAATGGCCCTTCACCGCCTCATTGCAGAGGCAGGACCGGATTCGCAGCGCATCGGCGTTGCGGACCAGGATCGAGCCGCGACGGGTCTCCACAATGCCCTCGGCCTTGAAGGTCTGGATCACCCGGCTGGTATAGCTACGGCCGACCCCGAGCAAGGTCGCCAACTGCTCATGGGTCAGCGGCACCACTTCGTCGCCGTCGGCGCGTTCCATCGCCGAAATGATCCATTTCGCCGTGCGCTGCTCGATCGAGTGGATCGCGTTGCAGGCGGTGGACTGGAATATTTGCGCCAGCATGCAGTCGGCGTAGCGGGCAAAGATGTTGCTGAGCGTCGCCGATCGCTTCTTGGCGGCCTCGAGCCTGACGACGGGCAGCCGCACGAACGGCCCGGCGAACTTGACCATGATACGGGTATAGGCCGGCAAAAAACCCTGGCTGACGATGCCGCCGACCGCGCCTTCGCGGCCTATCAGGATGGTCTCGACATCGCGGCCATCCTCATTGGGGACCAGGTAAGAGACGAGGCTCGGTCCGCAGGGGAAATGCACGATCTCGACGTCATCGCCGGGGCTGTACAGCACTTCGCCGGCATTGGCATCGACCTCGGCAAGGTTCGGCGCGACCAGGGCGAAATCGGCGGCGTTCAGACGACGCAGCAAATTGTTGAACGGCCGTACGCCGGCCGGCTCCTCGCGTCGCGTCTGCATCCGAGGTTCCTCTGTTCCCCAGGCGCACAATAACGAAGCTGTGCGCGTTTATATGTGCACTAGTGAACAGACAGCATAACTACGGTGTGGTGGTTTCAGTTCCGGAACCGATGGACGCGCTTCAAGGCGTCGTCGGGCCTCCTTCGGGCTTCGGCCCGGGCAACCGGACAAAAACAGTGAACCTGGGACTGACGCATACAATGCAACCCGTCGCCGACGGCATGCCCAATGACGTCCTGATCGTCGAGGACGACCCGATCATCGCACTCGATTTCGAGGATACGATTCTCGGCTTTGGGGTGAAAACGGTTCGTGCGGCCCAAAGCGTGGCCAAAGCGCTCGCCATGATCGCCGAACGGCCGCCCGATTTTGCGCTGCTCGACGTCAGCCTCGTCCGTGAAAAGAGCTTTGCGATTGCCGAACGGCTGGACGCGCTGAAAATTCCCTATGCCTTCGTCACCGGTTATGGCGCCGAAGTCAGGCTTCCGGCAGCTTTCGCAAACACGCCGCGGCTGGCGAAGCCCTATTCGACCGAGGCGTTGCTCGCGCTGCTGAACGTCAGGCGTTGAGACGCCAACCAGCGCGTCTGATCTATTGGCGGCGGATGGCGTCCGCTTCCGGGCCGCCCGAATGGTTCACCCGGGGAACTGGTTCTGACTGGATCAGAACCGGCGACCCGATTCCCACTTCGCTCGAAAGCGCTACGTACGTTTCGGATCGAGCGTCGTCGACCAGAGCGCGACGTCGGCGCGATCGCGCAAGGTCACGATCATCTGTCCGGTCGCGCCGTCGATCTTGACGTGGCCGAAGAACTGCATGCCGGCCGACGGCGGCAGGTTCTGCTTGTCCGGCCCCGGCGCCTTGATGAACTTCACCTCGGGCCCAAACGTGTTGTCGAGTTCGTTCGGCCCGAACGTGCCGGCATGCAGCGGGCCGGCGACGAATTCCCAGAACGGATCGAACTCCTGGAACTGCGCCTTGTCCGGGTTGTAATAATGCGCGGCGGCATAGTGCACATCAGCGGTCAGCCACACCGTGTTGACGACGCCTGATGTCTTGATGAAGCGCAGGATATCAGCAATCTCGAGTTCACGGCCGCGCGGCGGGCCGTCCCCTTGCGCGAACGCCTCGGAGCCTTTTTTGTTGGCGGCATCGTCATAGACGATGATGCTGAGCGGCATGTCGGAGGCGATCACCTTCCAGGTCGCGCGCGAGTTCAACAGCCCGCGCTTCAGCCAGGCGAGTTGATCCGGTCCGAGGAAATAGCTTTCGGGACCGTAGCTGGTTTGCAGGTTAGGCCCGTTGCCGGCGCGATAGCTGCGCTCGTCCAGCATGAAGACGTCGAGATGCGGGCCGTAGTGAAGCGTGCGATAGAGCCGGCCCGGCTCCACAATGCTTTCTCGCATCGGATACATTTCGTGGAAGGCGCGGCCGGCGCGGGCGGCGAGCAGGCTGATGTCGCGTTCCTTGTAAGAGTCCGGCAACTGCTTCGACAGCGACCAGTTATTGGTGACCTCGTGGTCGTCCCATTGCACGAAGACCGGCACCTCGGCGTTGAAGGCGCGCACATGCTCGTCCATGAAATTGTATTTATGGGCGGCACGGAACTCGTCGAGCGTCTCGGCCACCTTGGCCTTTTCCTCGATGGTGACGTTCTTCCACACCTTGCCGTCGGGAAGCTTCACCTCGGACCTGATCGGGCCGTCGGCATAGACGGTGTCGCCGGAATGCAGCAGGAAATCCGGGCGGTGCTTGCGCATGGTGGCGAAGGTGAACATGCCGCCGTCGTCGGGGTTGATGCCCCAGCCCTGTCCCGCGACATCGCCGCCCCAGACGAAGTTGACATCGCGGCGATCGGCCGGCGCGGTGCGGAAGCGGCCGACAACGGCCTCGCTCGCGATGTCGATATGCGACAGATCGCGAAACCGCACGCGGTAGAAGATCTCCTGTCCCGCGGGCAGGTTTTCCAGCAGCATCTTGGCGGTGAAATCGCTCTCGGGCAGCGCTGCGATCGGCGGCAGCGCCCGGGCATTGGCAAACGACTCCGTGGTCGCGACCTCGACCACCATTTGCGAAGGACGGTCGGCGCGCGCCCAGACCACGCCGCCATCGGCGCCGACGTCGCCGGATTGCACGCCATTGCTGATGACCGGCCGGTCGCCGGCGCGGCTGAGATAGGGCATCGCAATGACGCCAAAGCCCGTTGCCGCGGTGGAGGAGAGAAACTTTCGGCGGGAAATTCTAACGGTCATACGAACCTCTTTGCGGGTCTGAGAGCACGCGTGTCGAAGACTTCGTCATTCCGGGATGGTGCGCTGGCACCAGACCTCAGATGCGCAACTGCGCATCTGGAGTTCGATGCTTCGCATCGCCCCGGAATGACGGAATCCTCTCGTCGTGTGAGCTGGCTTTAGAAAAATTCCATGACGGCCGAATTACAGGAATGCCGGCTCAGGCGCCGGCGGCCCGGAACTGCGCGCTGGCCCGTTGCAGGTTCTGCGGCATGCTCATCAAGAGCGCCTTGCGGTCGGCGACCGCGTTGTGGAACTGTTCGAGCGCGATGTTGAAGGTGGTCAACGCGCCCTCCTCGACGGCGCCGTGTTCGAAACACTCCAGCATATGGCGCAGGATGCCGTCGGCTTCCGTCTGCATCTGATCAAGCTCTTCCCCTGAATCGCAGTTGCGTGCCGCGGTGAGCAAATCGAGCAGCCGGTCGCGCTGCGAATTGCTGGCAATACGCTCGTCCTTCTTCAGGTAGCCCGCGAACCAGGCGCCGGCAGAGCCCATCGCCGAGAGCCCCATCAGGCCCCACCAGATGAAATCGCTGTAGCGTTCGAAGAAGGTTTTTTCCTCGCCATCGACAAAGGCTGCCGCGCCGGGATGCGCCGGGATATTGGCATCCTTGTCGGTGTCCGGCGTCTCGATCTTGGCGGCGAGCGGAAATTCGTTCTTCAGCGTTTGCCTTATCGCAAACAGCTGCCGGGTAAAGATCGCGATGGTGGAGTCGGATACGCCCTTCCGCGCCACGATGTGATGCGAGAAGCTGATGGTCTTGACTTCCTCTTCCGGCTTGGCCGGCGCGCCGCCAAAGGTCCCGGCGGGAATCTCGGAAGACTCATAGGCCGGATGGTTTTGCGCAATCGCTTCCGCCGAATCGATCGCCAGGAAGGTCGGCGTGCCGCCGTCGCGCATCGAGGCTGCGATCGCATCGGACGTAATCTTGCTGTTGAGCGGGCCCGCCGCGAGATAGACATCCGCCTTCTGGTTGCGTATGGCCTCGACGGCTTCGGTGACCGGAAACTGCACGATCTCGACCTTGGCCGGATCGAGGCCATATTGCTGCAGGATCACCTTGAGCAAATTGACGTTGGCCTCGGTGCGGCCGACGACGCCGACGCGATGTCCGCCGAGCTGCGTGATTTTGGTGATTGCGGGCGCGGCCTTCTTGCCCTTGGCCTTGGCTTTACTGGCGGGTGGCACCCAGAGGACCACGACATTCTTGCGCAGCGTCGCCACCGCCTGCGCGTTTTTGGGCACGTCGAGGTCGCCCCGGATAATGGCGAGATCGGCCTTGCCGTCGCCGAGCAGCTTGGCGCTCGCCTGCGCGCTGTCGGTCTGTGTCGGACGCAGCCGAATTGGACCGTGCGGCTGGTTGTTGAGGGCTTGCGTCAGTGCCTGAACCACCTTGAGGTCGTCGCTGTTGGCCGGGCCGACCGCGATCCGCAACGTCACCGGCCGCGTCGCAATGTGATAGCCGGCCGCCGCCACGCCGATGATCGCCAGAACGCCGGCCAGCATCACGAATGCCAACCGCCGTCGCGCCGAACGGGGCGAGGGGGGAGGCAGTGCTGCTTCGGCGGGATGAGGGCCGTCGGTCATCAATTCCTGAACAATCGTTTGCGGTTCGATCTTCGGTTGCCAACGTGCTTACACCGGGCATTCTAGCAAATTCCTCGCCGGCCCGTGGTTACATCTCCGTCATGGTTACCGGCACCCGAGCGGCCATTGGACGCGCCTTTCCGTCTTAATTTGGGCGGGGATCCCGCGGGGGCCCATCGGTGTTAGGGTAAAGCTGGTGTCAAACGCGGGAGGCGAGCATGGCGGAACGGCTGTCGGCAGAAGCGCGGAAATCGGCGCTGGCGGAACTTTCCGGCTGGTCGGAGACGCCCGGCCGCGAGGCGATCGCGCGAACTTTTACCTTTAAGGATTTCAACGAGGCGTTCGGGTTCATGTCCCGCGCGGCTTTGGTGGCCGAAAAGAACGACCATCACCCGGAATGGCGCAACGTCTACAAAACGGTCGAGGTGGTGCTGGCCACCCATGACGCCAATGGCGTCACCAAGCTGGACATCGAGCTTGCGGCCGCCATGAACGCCATCGCCAAACAGCTCGGCGTCTCCTGAAGCCGTCTTCGGCGTCTCCGGAGCGCCGTCTTCGGCGTCTCCTGAGCGCCGGCCTTGAAGTGATCTTGCAGCAGCGATCTTGCGGCGGCGGCTGGACATCCCCAATTCTTGGACAGCCAGCCGCGTCGATCCGCCGCGCCTGTCTTGAGGGAGCGCCGTCATGGCAACGTCCGAGCACAGCGTGGGTTTTGAACCGGCCGATCGGCTGGCGCAGGACCGCGAAAGCGTGCGCCGGCGCTTCTGGAGCAAGCTGAAGCGGGTGGTGGCGAAGCTTCCCTTCGCCGAGGACCTGCTCGCGGCCTATTACTGCGCGTTCGACAAGCAGACGCCGCGCCATGTGCAGGCGGCGCTGCTCGGCGCCATCGCTTATTTCGTTCTGCCGTTCGATTTCGTTTCCGACGTGCTGCCGGTGCTCGGCTTCACCGACGACGCCGCTGTCCTGGCCACCGCCATCCGCCTGGTTGCCAATTATATCACGTCGGAGCACCGCGACGCCGCGCGCGCTGCGCTAAAGCGAGGCGTCGGGAAGGACGACGCGGAATAGTCCCGCATCGACGTCCGCCACCGGGCATCGCCTGCGGCGATCCCGATGACGTCCGAGGTTTCCTACTTCTGCGATCCGGGGCGAACTTGCGCGCGCGCGTTCCGTTCGGTTTCCCAGGCCTGAAACTGCTTGAACAGCGTCTCGCGGTCGGCATCGGTCTTGATGTTCGCCGCGGTAGTCGGGCTCTGCTTCAGGAATTCATCGAACCGGGTACGCGCGACCGCTTCGACGTTGTGGGTCTTGAGCCATTGCTCGGCGACCGGCAGCCGCTGCCAGTCGGGCAGTGGCGCCGACAGCGAGACTTCCCTCCACTTCGGATGGAAGGGCGGATTCTGGAAGGTCGGGAATTTGGTGAAGAACGCATCCACGAACTGCGACAGCTTGCGATAGCGCTCGGTGTTCGGCGCCCAATTATAGGCCGCGAGCACCGCCGGCACCGCGATGGTGTCGACGCGATCATCGCCCGAAATCAGGTTGGGATAGTCCTTCGACGACAGGCTGGCGGGCAGATAGTCCTTCTGCAGCGGCTTCTCGTAATTCACCGTCACCAGATGGAAGCGGTCGTCCTTGAACGTGCTGACGGACTTGTACGGTTTGCCGCCGCAAACGATCACGGCGTCGATTTCGCCGGCCTTCAATTTCTCCAGCGCGATGCGTTGCTCGACATAGACTACCTTCGGCTTCATCCCAAGCCGTTCGAACACGGTCAGCGCAGTCACGAACGTGCCGCCATTGGGAAGGTCGACGCTGACGGTCTTGCCTTCGAGGTCCCTTAGGCTGCGGACCGATTTCGACGCGATCACGTGCATCTCTTCATTGTAGAGCTTGGTCACGTAGGTGAACTGCTTCTTGATATCCTTCGCAAAGCCCTTGCGTTCGAGATAATCAAGCGTGTCGGAGCGGACGATGCCGAGATCGACACCCTGTAGGAACAGGATGTCCGCCACGCTCTGCACGGAACCGCGCCCGACGATGGGCAGTACGCGCAACTTGTTGCCATCGTCGAGCACGGAAGCGAGGTCGGCGCCGAACTGCACGTAGGTGCCACCGATCGTCCCCGACATCAGCGTCACCGTGTTCGAGTTCAGGCTCTGCTTGGTGGCGACAGAACCGAACTGGAAAATAGCCTTCAGACTCTCGCTGACCTTGGCCGGATCGTATTCGGTTTGCTGGGCCTGGGCTTGGGCCTCGGCCGTCAGGCCGCAAGCCATCATGATGGCAAATACTGCCATTCCAAACAGTCGTCGCATTTGTTGTTCCCCTGCGTGATGTCGCGTGATGCGCGGTCGTAAGCGATGCGTGCCGGTGATCCGGTTCTGAAGATGCCTAGTTTTGAATCTGGCTGAGGCGCCGCTTGGCGTCGGACGAGCCGAGCTGGGCGGCCTTCTGGTACCAAAGCCGCGCCATCGCCGGATCGGGCGTGATGCTGCGCATGTCCTGCTTGCCCAGCACCTGCGGATCATAGGTCCCCGCCAGCATCAGCGCGGCGTCGGCCTCCTGTGCGTCTGCCGCACGCTCGAGCAGCAACCGGGCGGAGGTGATGTCGCCAATCGCGAGCAGGCCCTTCGCCCGCTTCAACAGGACAGCCAGTTCATCCGAATCGATGCGCCGTGCCGCTGGTGCAGGTTCGGGGGCCGCCGGTTCGATCGCCACAACCTTGGTCTTGATGGCGCTCTGGTAGGCCGCGGTGATTTCGTCGCGTGACGGTGAAGCGGACGCCAGCGCAACGGACTGGATACGGTGCGCGGTTACAGCATCCGGCGTTGCCGGCGGTGCCTCGGGATTCGCAGGCTGGGCCGCGACGCGCGGTGCCGGCGGCGCGGCGTCCTGTTGTGCGGCGCCTGACGGGGCGGGCGCTGCGCTGGCCAACGAAGCCGCGGCGTTGACGATGACGGCGCGTGTCGAATGGAAGGATAGCAGCGCGAGAACGGCAGCCGCGATGGACAACGCAAGCGCACCGGTCACGATGCGCGATGCGCGCGCTCGTCGTTTCTTGCCGCCTGCGAAGGAGTATTCGGGCGGTTCTTGATAGAAGGGCAGATCCTGATAGCGCTCTTCCGGTTGATAGCGCTCATCCTGTCGGTGGCGCGCATCCTGCTGGCTGGCGAGAAAAAGCGGCACCGGGTCGTCTGCCAGATGATCTTGTCGGACCAGCGGGTCGGGCTTGCGTGCTTCTGACCGCAGAAATTGATGCGTCTCATACAATCCGGGATCACCGATCGCTTCGCCTAATCTTGCGAACGGATCTCCTGATTGAACCTGCCTTGTACTCTCCACCATGGCGATGCTTCCCCGCTACCAAAACGCAACAACGGGAGGCCGGCATCTTTTTCTTGTTGTTATCGGTGTCCGGAAACCCGTTTACTGGGCGGTCTATTCGCATGCCGAATGGGTTGAAAAAACGACGCATGCCCGCTCGAATCGGGAGACATTTTGTTCTGATTGCGGCGAGCTGACGCAATCCAGAAATTTAAGATTGTATATCGTTAGCGCGCAATCGCCGTGGATGAAGGCATTTTCAGCATCGCGCGCCGAGCAAGGCGCAGGCGCGCCAATTACCAAACGGGCCACGTTGAGCGCAGCCCGTTCGTGTTTTGCCGAACGATGATCGTTCAAAATAGAAGAGACGTTGAATGAAGCGCGACCGCTGTCGCGCAGCATCATGGATGCAGAATCACCTTGCCCATCGCCTTGCGGCCGGCGAGCACTTTCAGCGCTTCGGCGGTTTGGGCCAGCGGGAAGGTGCGGTCGACATGCGAGGAGATCTTGCCTTCCGCGGTCCACTTCACGAGCTTCTCCAGATTGGCGCGGTTCTTCTCCGGGTTGAGCCGGGCCCAGGCGCCCCAGAACACGCCGCGGATATCGCAGCCCTTGAGCAGCGCCAGATTGAGCGGCATTTTCGGAATGTCGCCGGCGGCGAATCCGATCACCAGGAAGCGGCCTTCCCAGGCGATCGAGCGCAGCGAGGCCTCGGCGTAGGTGCCGCCGACCGGATCGAAGATGATGTCGACGCCCTTGCCGCCGGTGAGGCGCCGCAAGCCCTCCTTGAGATCTTCCTTGCTGTAGTTCAGGCCAAGCTCGGCGCCGTGCTGTTTCGCAAATTCGAGTTTTTCATCCGAGGAGGCGCAGGCGATCACCTTCAGGCCCATCAGTTTGCCGAGCTCGCAGGCGGCGAGGCCAGTGCCGCCGGCTGCGCCGAGCACGGCCATGGTTTCGCCGGGCTTGAGGCTGGCGCGATCTTCCAGCGCATGCAGCGCAGTGCCGTAGATAATAAAAATTCCGGCGGCGCGATCGAAGTCCAGATTGTCGGGAATCTTCACGATCGAGTTGGCCGGCAGCGCGATCTTTTCGCGCGCGCCATTATGGCCGCAGGAGGCTGCCACGCGGTCGCCGACCTTCAGATCGGTGACGCCACTGCCTACGCTTTCGATCACGCCCGCGACTTCGGCGGCCGGCGAGAACGGGAACGGCGGCTTGATCTGGTACTTGCCCTGGATCATCAGGATGTCGAAGAAATTCAGCGCCGCGGATTTGATCGCGATCACAGCCTCGCCCGGTCCGGCGACGGGATCGGGCACATCGGCCAGCACGAGGTCGTCGGGCTGGCAATATTGCGAGCAGAGAATGGCTTTCATGGACACACCTGATGTTAGGACGCACAAGGAAAGGCTGAATGCTTCTTGCCGGATTTGACGCCGGGCTACAATCCGATTCGGTGCTTAGGACGCGCATAGCTATCTGCCGTCATTGCGAGCGAAGCGAAGCAATCCATCGCTCCGCAAAAAAAGAAAGAATGGATTGCTTCGTCGCTTTGCTCCTCGCAATGATGAGGGGATAGGGAGTGAAACAATGTTTGAAAAAGGCCTGCTGGCGGGAAAGCGCATTCTGGTCACCGGTGGCGGCTCCGGGCTTGGCGCCGCGATGGGGCGGCGCTTTATCGAGCTCGGGGCGGAACTCATCATCTGTGGCCGCCGGCTCGAATTGCTGGAGGCCACGGCAACCCAGATGCGCAGTGAATTCGGCGGCAAGGTTTCCGTGGCGCGCTGTGATATCCGCGACGGCGCGGCGGTCGATGCGATGATGGATCAGGTCTGGCGCGAGGCGCCGATCGACGTGCTGGTCAACAATGCTGCCGCGACCTTTCTCGCGCAGACCGAACATCTGTCGTTCCGCGCGGCAGACGCGATCCTGGGGCCGACGCTGCACGGCACGATGTATTGCACGCTCGCGGCCGGCAAGCGCTGGATCGAGGGCCGTCATAGAGGCGTGGTGCTGAGCATCCTCTCGACCTCGACCATCACCGGCCGCGCCTTCACGGTGCCATCGGCGATGGCGAAGTCCGCCATACTGGCGATGACGAAGAGTCTGGCGGTGGAGTGGGGGCCGAAGGGCGTTCGCACGGTCGCGATCGCGCCCGGTGCGTTTCCGACGCCGGGCGCGTCGGGCCAGCTTCGTCCCGAGGGCCGCGACGAGAGCTGGGCGCACCGCAATCCGCTCGGCCGCGCCGGCGAGCATGGCGAGCTCGCCAATTTGGCGAGCTTCCTGATTTCCGACCATGCCGGCTACATCAATGGCGAGATGGTGGTGCAGGATGGCGGCTCGCATTTGCGCAGTTCCGGCGCCGAGGACCTGCTGCAATGGACCGACGCGCAGTGGCAGAAGCAGCGCGAAGGCCGTACCAAAGGCTAACTCCGCAAGAGGCGCGCGATACCTCCAACATGACCGTGGATACAGCGGCTGGACAGCTCGTAAGTGCCTTCCCAAAAAGGCATTTCCCGGTTATCCATGGTTGACGGCCCGACCCGTCGCCGGGCCATCTTCCAGTCACAATGATGAGGGAACCAGTTGTCCGTGCGGCAGATACTGACATCCCTTGTTCTGAGTGCGTTGCTGTGCGGGGCTTCCAGCCTTGCGCAAGCGCAGAGTGCTGCGCCGAAGGGCGCCAAAGACGCTGCCAAGCCCGCGGCATCGGAAAAGCCCGCGGCCGCTGCTAAGTCTGCCGCCAAGCCTGAGTCGGCGGCAGCCGCCGCGGCCGGTGGCGCGGAGCCGACCCTGATCGGCCAGTTCGGAACCTGGGGCGCCTACACCGCGACGCCGAACGGCAAGAAGGTGTGCTTTGCGCTGGCCAAGCCATCCTCGTCGAAGACCAATCCGCCTAACCGTCCGCGCGATCCGGCCTATGCCTTCGTCTCGACGCGCCCGGCGGAAAAAGTCATCAACGAAGTCTCGGTCATGATCGGCTACGCGCTGAAGCCGGGCTCGGAATCCTCGCTCGAGGTCGGCGGCGCGTCGTATGCGATGTACACGCAGGGCGACGGCCTCTGGATCAAGAACGCCGCCGAGGAAGAGCGGATGGTCGATGCCATGCGCAAGGCCGCCGACGTCACCGTCAAGGGTGTCTCGGCCAAGGGCACCGAGACCACCGACACCTTCTCGCTGAAGGGGCTGTCGCAGGCGCTCGACAAATTGGCGCAGGATTGCCGGCGTTAACCTAGCTTTTAGCCCGAAACTAACGCATTTCGTGGCTTTCCAGCGGACGCTGGAAGGCCTATTTGATGGCTCATGACCGACACCATGACCAGCGCGACCGCGGCTACTTCCGGGGCCAATGCTCCTTTGGAGAAGATTCCGCTCGAAACCTATGTGCCGCCAGCCAAACCATCGCTGATCGGCCTCTCGCGCGCGGAAATCGCCGACCGGCTCGGCGAGATCGGCGTTCTGCCCGCGCAGCGCAAGATGCGCACCCAGCAGCTCTGGCACTGGATGTATGTCCGCGGCGCCAAAGACTTCGACGCGATGACCAGCATCTCCAAGGAAATGCGCGCGCAGCTGGTGCAGCATTTTACCGTCGATCGTCCCGAAGTGGTCGCCGAGCAGGTCTCCAACGACGGCACCCGCAAATGGCTGCTGCGGCTGCCGAGCGGCAATGCCCTCGAGAAGGCACATGAAGTCGAGTGCGTCTATATCCCCGAGACCGATCGCGGCACGTTGTGCGTTTCCTCGCAGGTCGGCTGCACGCTGACCTGTTCGTTCTGCCACACCGGCACGCAGCGGCTGGTGCGCAATCTCACCGCGGGCGAGATCGTCGGCCAGATCATGGTGGCCCGCGACCGCCTCAACGACTGGGCCGATCGCGAGACCCCGACCGGCAGCCGCCTCGTCACCAATGTGGTGATGATGGGCATGGGCGAGCCCTTGTACAATTTCGACGCCGTGCGCGATGCGCTGCTGATCGTGTCAGACAATGAAGGCATCGGCATCTCGCGCCGCCGCATCACGCTGTCGACCTCGGGCGTGGTGCCCAACATCGTCCGCGCCGGCGACGAGATGGGTGTCATGCTGGCGATCTCGCTGCATGCGGTGCGCGACGAATTGCGCAACGAGCTGGTTCCGCTCAACCGCAAATACCCGATCGCCGAATTGCTGCAGGCCTGCCGCGATTATCCGGGCTCGTCCAACGCGCGCCGCATCACCTTCGAATATGTGATGCTTAAGGGCGTCAACGATTCCATGGACGACGCCAAGCTGCTGGTGAAAATGCTCAAGGGCATCCCGGCCAAGATCAATCTCATTCCGTTCAACCCGTGGCCGGGCACCAAATACGAATGCTCGGACTGGGACCAGATCGAAAAATTCTCCGAGTATATTTTCAACGCGGGCTATTCCTCGCCGGTGCGCACGCCGCGCGGCCGCGACATCCTCGCCGCCTGCGGCCAGTTGAAATCGGAAACCGAAAAATTGTCCGCGCGCGAGCGGCAGGCGCTGCGCGCGATGGCGATGACGGATTGAGTTGACCGATATCAAATTCGTCATGGCCGGGCTTGACCCGGCCATCCACGTCTTAACGTGGTCTCAGCGAAGCAAGACGTGGATGCCCGGGCATAGGCGAGCGGAAGCGACGCCGTCCTTCAGACGGCTATGCCCGGGCATGACGGTGGAGAGGTTCGTGACCGAGCAGCGACGCAATGACGGATTGATGCTATGGCGCTGATCGGCCGCTTCTTCGTCATCCTGTTCGGATTCCTGTTCGCCTGTCTGGCGGCGGGGATGATCGTGGTCGGCGCGGTGCTGTATCCCGAATTCAGCGATCTCGGCGCAGGGCCGATCGATCAGGGCGCGATCAATGTCGTGCTCGGGTTCGGCTTCATTTTCATCTCGGGCTTTGCGCTGTTGCCGGCGCTGATCGTGGTTCTGATCACGGAGGCGTTTTATGTCCGGGGCGTGCTGACCTATGCGATCGGCGGCGCGCTCGTAGGCTGCGCCTGCTATCTCGGTCTGGTCCCGTTCGATCCCGAAACGATGCGCTTTGACGGCATCGTCCGCCGCCATCTCGAAATCATGACCGGAGCGGGCATCGTCGCGGGCCTGGTCTACTGGGTGATCGCGGGCCGCTCCGCCGGCGCATGGCGCGAACCGCCAAGACCTTTGCGGCCGCCACCGCCGCTGCCGGCGCACTCACGGCCGCATCCGTGAGCCTTTTCAAGACCCATCCCCTCGGTTAAACACCGCGCCATGAACCGGACCGGACTTTTCATCGCGCTGGGGCTGGCGCTCATTATCGGACTGCTGTTCGGGATTTTCCCTGAACTCGATCTGAAATTGGCGGCGTTGTTCTACGATCCCGCGACCCATTCGTTTCCGTTGAAGCAGAGCTGGCTCGCCGCCATCGCCCGCGACGCTGCGATGTGGATCGCGTGGGCGCTCGCATTGCCGTCGCTCGCGGCCATCGTGGTGAAGATGGTGCGGCCGGATTTGCCGATGTTCATTCGCGCGCGTACCGCCGTATTCCTGCTGAGCACGATTTTGCTATCTGCGGTCGTTCTCACCAACCTCACCTTCAAGACCTATTGGGGCCGGCCGCGGCCGGTGGTGGTGACGCAGTTCAATGGGCCGCAGGAGTTCGTGCCGTATTGGGATCCGCGCGGCACCTGCGGACGCAACTGCTCGTTCTTCTCCGGCGAGGGAGCCACCGCATTCTGGGCCTACGCGCCCGCGGCGCTGACGCCGCCGGCGTGGCGGCCGTTGGCCTATGCGGCGGCGACCCTGTTCGGGATCACGACCAGCGTGCTGCGGATGGCGTTTGGCGGGCATTTTTTCACCGATGTGGCGGCCGCGGGCCTCGTCAGCTTTCTGGTGATCTGGCTGGCCCATGGCTGGCTATACCGCTGGCCGTCGACCCGGGTCTCGGATGTGGCGGTCGAGACCGCATTGGCCCGCCTGGCCCGGCCCTGGAACCGTCTGACCAAGGGCTCGCGCCAGCCGGGCTGAGCCATCCCGGCCAGCTGCTGCCTCGTGCTATTAAAGGCGTGCCGACAAGCGCAAAGTTTGATATTCGCGCACCCAAAGCCGCACACGACATCCACCATTTCGACCGATTGGAAGCACGATGAGCACGATCCTGAAGAGCCTGCCCAAAGGGGAAAAAGTCGGCATCGCTTTTTCGGGCGGCCTCGACACGTCAGCGGCGCTGGTGTGGATGAAGCAAAAGGGCGCACGCGTCTTTGCCTATACCGCCAACCTCGCCCAGCCTGACGAGGCCGACTACGAGGAGATTCCGCGCAAGGCGCTCGAGTTCGGCGCCGAAAAAGCCCGCCTGGTGGATTGCCGCACGCAACTGGTGCACGAAGGCATCGCCGCCATCCAGTCCGGCGCCTTCCACGTCTCGACCGGCGGCAACACCTATTTCAACACCACGCCGCTTGGTCGCGCGGTGACCGGCACGATGCTGGTCGCGGCCATGAAGGAGGACGGCGTCAACATCTGGGGCGATGGCTCCACCTACAAAGGCAATGACATCGAGCGGTTCTATCGCTACGGCCTTTTGACCAATCCGAGCTTGCGGATCTACAAGCCCTGGCTCGACCAGCAGTTCATCGACGAGCTCGGCGGCCGTGCGGAAATGTCAGCGTTCATGACCGCCAACGGCTTTGCCTACAAGATGAGCGCCGAAAAGGCTTACTCGACCGATAGCAATATCCTGGGCGCGACCCATGAGGCCAAGGATCTCGAAAGCCTCGACAGCGGCATCAAGATCGTCAACCCGATCATGGGCGTGCCGTTCTGGCGCGACGACTGTGCCGTCAAGGCCGAAAAGGTTGTCGTGCGTTTTGCGGAGGGCCAGCCCGTCGCGCTGAACGGCCAGACCTTCGCCGATCCGCTGGCGCTGTTCCTCGAAGCCAACGCCATCGGCGGCCGGCACGGTCTTGGCATGAGCGACCAGATCGAGAACCGGATCATCGAGGCCAAGAGCCGCGGCATCTATGAGGCGCCCGGCATGGCGCTGCTGCACATCGCCTATGAGCGCCTGGTCACCGGCATTCACAACGAAGACACCATCGAGCAATACCGGATCAGCGGCATGCGCCTCGGCCGGTTGCTGTACCAGGGCCGATGGTTCGATTCGCAGGCCCTGATGCTGCGTGAGACCGCCCAGCGCTGGGTGGCGCGCGCCGTTACCGGCGAGGTCACGCTTGAGCTGCGCCGTGGCAACGACTACTCGCTGCTCAACACCGAAAGCCCGAACCTGACCTATCAGCCGGAGCGGCTGAGCATGGAGAAGGTGGAAGATGCCGCGTTCACGCCGGCGGACCGTATCGGCCAGCTGACCATGCGCAACCTCGACATCACGGATACCCGCGCCAAGCTGAAGCTTTATTCGGACACGGGCCTGCTATCGAGCGGGGACGGTTCCGAGATCTTCAAGCTCGGGAACGACAAGAGCTGAATCCGCCAGGCCGGACTTTGTTTGGCGCCCTCTGCACCGCTGCGGCCCGCCGTTACATAGCTGTCATCCGGGGTGGATAGAACTGGTCACCTTCACTTCTTGCTGAGCAATGGCTGTCGCTGTCCCGCCGGCAAGCACGCGCGGAGCCCGAGATTGATCAAGCCAGTCACCGTCATCACCCTCGCCGTCCTGTTCTCGGCATCGCCGGTTGTTGCCCAAACAGTTTATCCGATTGACCGTGCCGAAATTCTCTCCGGCGCGCGGTTCGACTTCAAGGTCGAATTCCCTGACCGGGTCGACCAGTCGAAATTGAAGGTAACGGTCAACGGCGAGGACCATGCCGCCGTGTTCGGTCGGTCCGCAACGTTTATCGAGCGTGAGGACGGCAAGGACCAATCCGCGCTGATGCTTCGCGATGTCGAGCTGGCAAAGCCCGGCCCGTTCGTCGTCGAGGTCAGTGACGGCACGAAGAGCCGCAAGGTGACGTGGATGATCTACGACACCGGGCCGCGCAAGGCGAAGAACGTGATCCTGTTCATCGGCGACGGAATGTCGCCCGCCCATCGCGTCGGCGCGCGGCTGCTTTCCAAGGGCATTGCGGAGGGCAAGAGCCTCGGCAAGCTTGCGATGGACGACATGCCGCATACGGCGCTGGTGGCGACCGCCGGCTCGGATTCGATCATCACCGATTCGGCAAACTCGGCCAGCGCCTATTCCACCGGCCACAAGAGCGCGGTCAACGCGATGGGCGTCTATGCCGACCGCACCAGAGACGCGTTCGACGATCCCAAGGTCGAAACCATCACGAGCCTTGCCCAGCGCCGGCTCAAGATGAGCATCGGTATCGTGACCACCACCGAAGTCGAGGACGCCACGCCGGCGGCGATGGTGGCGCATACGCGCCGCCGGGCTGCCTATGACGAGATTGTCGAGCAGCTCTTCGTGGCGAGGCCCGACGTGTTGCTGGGCGGCGGCAGCGCGAACTTCCTGCCGAAGTCGGCGGCCGGATCCAAGCGCAAGGACGAGATCGATTATATCGCCCGATTCCGCGAGGCCGGTTATGCCCTGGCGACGACCGCAGGCGAACTCAATGCGTTGGCGGCCAAACCCGAGACGCGCCAATTGCTCGGGCTGTTCGCCACGGGAAATATGGACGGGGCGCTGGATCGCAAATTCCTCAAGGGTGGCGGCGTCAAGAAATTTCCCGAGCAGCCCGACCTGACCGAGCAGCTCCAGGCCGCGCTGAACGTGCTGTCGAAAAACGAGGCCGGCTTCTTCTTGATGGTGGAATCCGGATTGATCGACAAATACGCGCATGCCCTCGACTTCGACCGCGCCGTCTACGACACCATCATGCTCGACAATGCGGTGCGCCTCGCCCGCGACTGGGCGAGCAAGCGCGGCGACGACACCCTGATCCTGGTGACGCCGGACCATAACCACCCCAACGCACTGGTTGGCACCATCAATCACGACATGAGCACGACATCGGAAGCGCCGATGCGCGAGCGCGTCGGCGTCTACGACAAGGCCGGCTTCCCGAATTACCCGGCGCCCGATGCCGACGGCTATCCCTCGCGTGTCGACGTCAGCCGGCGGCTCGCCATCTTCTCGGCCAGCCTGCCCGACCATTACGAGACCTTCCGCCCCAAACTCGACGGCCCGAACGACCCGACCATGAAGGGAGACGATGACGGAACCTTCAAGGCCAACGAAAAGTACAAGGGCGTTCCCGGCGCCGTACTGCGGCCCGGCAATCTGCCGGCGATGATGAACGCCAGCGTGCATTCCGGCGAAGACGTCATCCTGACCGCGACCGGGCCCGGCAGCGAACGGGTCAAGGGTTCGATGGACAATACGGAAGTCTTCCGCGTGATGGTCGACGCGCTGGGGCTTGCCGCTGCGAAATGAACTGTCGAAGCCTGCGTCAGGACAGCGATGGAGCTGAGAAGATCAGCTTCACGCAGCTTCGAAAGATCAGGATCTGCCGTTCCAGCCGGCTCGGATCGTTCAGCGTTTTCGACATGATGATCGCACCATCGACAATGCACGACATCATGTCGGCGAGATCGTCGAGATCGATCGGCTCCCGCAGTGGATGGACGGCGGCGATGCCGTCGAGGATGTGGCGGAAGCGCGCATTCCAGTCGCGCACCGACTGTGCGGTGAGCTCGCGCACCTCGCGGTCGAACAGCCGCTCCTGATAGCAGACGCTGGCAATCAGGCAGCCGGGATGCCCGTTCGGCAGATCGGCCATCACTTCGGCGAGCAGTTTTAGCGAAATCAGGAACGCCTGCAGCGGATCGTCCGAGAGCTGCCGGCCGCGTGCGAAGATGTCGTCGAACAGCTGGTCGTTGGTCTTGACGTAGCGGCGCAGCATTTCGCGCGCGAGCGCATTCTTGTCCTTGAAGTGATAAAAGAAGCCACTCTTGGTGAGGCCGGCCTCCGCGATCACTTCGTCGATCGATGTGGCGCCAAATCCCTTCGCGAGCACGGCCGCTTCCGCGATCTCGAGAATTCG
The DNA here is from genome assembly GCF_018130125.1 of Bradyrhizobium sp. AUGA SZCCT0177. Classification (NCBI taxonomy): domain Bacteria; kingdom Pseudomonadati; phylum Pseudomonadota; class Alphaproteobacteria; order Hyphomicrobiales; family Nitrobacteraceae; genus Bradyrhizobium; species Bradyrhizobium sp. AUGA SZCCT0177. The sequence continues at coordinate 109,665 of NZ_JAFCMA010000027.1, forward strand.
CTCGCGCGTCGCTTCGCCTTTTCCCATCGCGTGTCTCCAGAAACTGTACTTGCGGTACGGTTTTGACTCCGTGCACTGGCGCCGCGATTTTGCACGCGCCGCGCAACCGTCTGATTTCCTAGCATTTTACGGCCCGAAATTCAGCCGCACCACGAGCCGCCTAGGAAACCGCGACACTATGCGGCACCAGTTCCACCAGACCAGGGCGCGCCGCGCTGGACCTACCAACAGCGCCTTTTGCCGATCACGGAGATATTGCAATGACAAAATATCGATACGACCTGCCGCAACGCCGCGGCGGCATTTTTCTCACCGATGGCGGCATGGAAACGACGCTGATCTTCCATGAAGGGATTGATCTGCCCCATTTCGCCGCCTTCGTGCTGCTCGACAGCGAGGTAGGCCGGGGCACGCTGAAGCGATACTACCAGGCCTATATGGCGGTCGCGCGCGACCATGGCGTTGGCTTTGTGCTGGACAGCCCGACATGGCGGGCCAATCCCGATTGGGGCGCCATGCTTGGTTACGATGCCGCCGCGCTCAGGGCGATCAACATTCGCGGGATCGGGTTGCTCGAGGAGCTGCGCGCCGAATGGGAAAAGCCGATGACGCCCTGCGTCGTCAGCGGCGCCATCGGCCCGCGCGGCGACGGTTACAAGGCCGGCAACATGGATGCGGCCGAAGCCGAGGCCTATCATGGCGCGCAGATTGCGGCCTTCGTCGAAGGCGGCGCCGACATGGTGACGGCTTATACGCTCACGAACATCAATGAAGCGATCGGCATCGCGCGTGCGGCCAGGGCGCAGCAGATTCCGGCGGTGATCTCGTTCACGGTGGAAACCGACGGCCGTCTGGTCAATGGCGGGACGTTGCGCGAAGCGATCGAGGCGGTGGATCGCGCGGCGCAGGATTCGGTCGAATACTTCCTGGTCAATTGCGCGCATCCGACGCATTTCGAGCATGCGCTGAAGGCCGACGAGGCCTGGGTCGAGCGCATCCATGGCGTCAGGGCCAATGCATCGACCAAGAGCCATGCCGAACTGGATGAGTCTGCAACGCTCGATGCGGGCGATCCGCAGGATCTCGGCCGGCGCTATCTGAATCTCAGGCGCTCGTTTCCGGCGATGCGCATTCTGGGCGGTTGTTGCGGCACCGACCATCGTCACGTGGCGGCGATCTGCGACGCCTGTCTGCCGCCGCGGGCGCTCAGCGCCTGACACAAAAAATGGCCGGGATTGCTCCCGGCCATTTTCATATTGTGCCGACCGACCTCAACGCCGCGGCGGCGCGGTGCCGGGCGGGGGCGGCGGCAGCGAGGCCTGGCCGCCATTGAGCAGCGGGGTGATGCGGCGGACCGTGACGCGCCGGTTGATCTCGCTCGGTCCGTCCGTCTGCTCCTTCGGATACTGCTCGCCATAACCCTGCGAGGTCAGGTTCTCCGCTGGCACGCCGAACTGCTGCGTCAGCAGCGTTGCGGCGGATTCGGCGCGGCGGTCCGACAGCGAGAGATTGTCGATGTCGGAGCCCACCCTGTCGGTGTGCCCTTCGATCAGGAACACCTCGCGCGGGTTGGCCTGGATCGCGCGGTTGAGGCCGTCGGCGATCGCCTGCAGCCTCGCCGCCTGGTCCGGCGGGATCTCCCACGAACCGGTTGCGAAGTTGATCGAGTTGACGTCGATGCTCGGCATCTGCATCCGGACATTGGGGCTGTAGCGGATTTCGTCGAGCGAGTAGCGCCGGTCGATCCGTTGTACCGGCGGCGCCACCATGGTGTCGTAGATCACTTCCGGGGTCGCTTCGTCCGCGCTGACGATGTAGCGGTCGTAGGGCATGTTGACCACTGGCGGCGGCAGATCGACATAGAAGCCGCCGACCGCGCGCGGATCGCGGTAGCTGTTGTCGATGATGATGACCTCGCGGCCCCGTTCGTCGCGGCGGATCCGGCGCAGCAGCCGCCCGTCGTTGCCGACCACGGTGATGATCCGGCTGCCGTCCGGCCGGATCACGACGGTGCGGGTTTCGCCGCCGACGGTCTCGGTCTGGATGTCACGCGCACCATAACGGAAGCGATAGAGATCGTTGCCGCGGACGTATTGCTGGCCGCTCGGGTCGCGGATGATGATCCGGTCCGGCTCGGTGTAGATGGTGCGACCGCCTTCGATGGTTTCGCGCCGCTGGCTGTGCATGTTGGCGATGGTCGCGCCGACCACGGCGCCGGCCACAACGCCTGCGCCGATCGCGAGTGGCGTCATGTTTTCCCGCCGCGGCGGTGGCGCTGACGGCAGTTGCGTTGTGACCGTGGGTGCGGCCCGGAAGGCCGGTGCAACCGTCGGCGGAGCGTTTTGCGATCTGCCGGGCGGTGCTGTTGCGGCTGCCGATCCAGGGACGGTACTTGGGGCCGGGGCGCCGGCGGGAGGTGCGGGCGGAATGACCGGGCGTCCCTGCTGGCCGGGCGTCGGCGCTCCGGCTGACGGGGGTGCGCCCGCAGGCGGCGTCGTTCCGGCGGCCGGCGGTGCGCCAGCAGGCGGTGTCGTTCCGGCAGCCGGCGGTGCGCCGGGTGGCTGACCGGGGCGTGGCGGCTGACCACCCGGAGGTGTCGTCGTCGCGCCGCCCGCAGCGGGCGGCGTTGTTGCGCCTGGACGCGAGGGCGCCGTCGGAGCTGCGCCGGCAGGAGGCGTCGAAGGCGTTGCAGCGGCCGGAGGCGTGGTCGGCGATGGTGTAGCGGTTGGCGTTGCCGTGGGGGCTGCGCCCGGCGCTCCCGGCACACGCTTGGTGCCAGCCGGAGGCGCGCCCGTGCCCGGGCGCGGTGGCGCACCCGGAGGTGTCGTCGTTGTGCTGCCTGCAGCGGGCGGCGATGCGGTCGGCGCAGGCGTGGTGGTTGCCGCTGGCGGAGGCGGCGTACGCGCGGGCGGAGCTGCGGCAGGCGGCGGCGTTGGTGTCGGACGTGCGGGCGGAGCCGCAGCCGGCGGCGGCGTTGGACGCGGAGGCGGCGCAGCGGCGGGCGGAGCTGGTGGCTTTGGCGCAGCCGCCGGTGGCGGCGCGGGAGGAGGTGTCGGCCGCGGCGGCGGCGCGGCAGCGGGTGGTGCCGGCGGCGGTGCGGGACGCGGCGGAGGGGCCGCTGCAGGCGGCGGAGCCGGCGGAGGTACCGGGCGCGGAGGCGGAGCCGCGGCCGGTGGCGGCGCGGGCGGTGTCGGTGGCTTCGCGGCCGGCGGCGGCGCACCCTTTGGCGGCGCCTTGGGCTTTCCGTCGGGACCGAGCTCCTCCCTGGCCTGTGCGACGACCAGTGGCGCATTTTGCGCGTGCGAGGCGGATGTCGCGATCTGCGTCACCGTCAGAGCGGTCGTGGCAAGCAGCACGATGCGAAGGTTTGTCATGATGTTCTGGGTCCCTGGAAAGGTTCTGGCAGCGAAGGAATCGTTGTTGCCGATTGCGTGGGCGGGTCGATCAACGGCTAATCGTTAGACCGGATTGTGGCGGGCTGGAGAGCGCGGATGCTTTTTATTTCGCGGACGCAATAGGTTACATGTGCAATTGTTCATTGCGTATTCAGGCGACGCTTTCAAATCAAAGTCAAATTGCTCCCTGTGGCCGATCTGTGGCCGGATTGGGCGTAGCGGGACCGTTCGGTCCGCGCACCGGCAGTTCATCCGGCGTCTTGCCCGGCAATTCCTGCGGCGGCGGGGGCGCGCCGGGCTCGCGCATCGGTGGCGGAACCTCCGGACGGGGATTGCCCGGAGGATCTTCGCGCGGCGGCTCGGTTGGTTTTCCCGGTGTAGGCGGCGGGATTTCGGGAGGTTCGATTGGCATCTACGGCAACGGAACTAATGCCCGGAGGTTCCCCAAAGAAACCTGCACGGAAACCCCGATTATCCCGGCGTGTGGCAGACCGCCTCGATGTTGTGCCCATCAGGGTCGAGCACGAAGGCGCCGTAATAGTTCGGGTGATAATGCGCGCGAATTCCAGGCGGGCCGTTGTCGCGCCCGCCGGCAGCCATGGCGGCGTTGTAGAAGGCATCGACGGTGGCGCGGTCCTTGGCGAGGATCGCGACATGCAGCGGTTTGTTCAATCCGCCTTCGCCGCCGATCCAGAAATCCGGCTTGCCGTTGGCGCCAAAGCCGGCGGCGGGATCATGGCCGGTCTGTTCCTGCGTCACTTCCATGACCAGCACATAGTCGAGCGGCGCCAGCGCCTTCACATAGAACGCCTTGGCGCGTTCATAATCCGAAACCGGAAAACCGATATGGTCGATCATCGAACTCTCCCGTGGTTAGAAGATGGTCGGTTCAGTCGCGCACCAGCAGCGTATTGCTGCGGGTCTTGCCGGTTTCGGCATAGCCGCGGGCGCGCATGTCGGCGATGCAGTCATTCTGCCATTCATTCGATGAAAGATGTTCGATCACCACCGCGCGTGGCCATAGCGATTGCGGTGTCTCCTTGAAGAAGCCGGTCAACACGCGGTCTTCAAAGCCTTCGACGTCGATCTTCAGCGCATCGACATGCGAGACGCCGGCTTCATTGAGGATGCGCTGCAGCCGCAGCGACGGTACCTTGATCGCCTTGCTCGAGGCTTGACCAGACACGATATGACTGGCGCCGAGATTGTCGCCATCGGTCTCGATCATCAACTCGCCATCGGCGGGACCGGCGGCGGCGGCGACCAGTCTGGTGTGGGCAAAGCCGGAGGCGGCGTTGTTGAAGGCGAGCCGGGCATGCGTGACCGGATGCGGCTCGATCGCGATCACCCTGCCGCTTGCGCCGACATGGCGCGCCAGCGCAAGCGCATAGGTGCCGACATTGGCGCCGACATCGACGAACACGCCGCCGGAGGGCGTATGCGCGCGCAAGAAATCCAGCTCCTCGATGTTGTAGTCCGGATTGAACAGCGCGCCGCGCTCGGTGGCGCTGGCCTGGTGATAGAAACGAAACGATGCGCCCTGGTAGCGCACGTCCACCGGCCCCGCGCGCAGCACATTGACCAGCCGCGACAGCATCGGCCGGAACGCGCCGCGCTTCAGCCGCGAGCGGTGCGCCAGCGCAATGATCGCGGCCTGCGCAGCATTCGGTGCGAACGCGCCGAACGGCGCGGGCGTGGGGTCGTTGTCGGGCTTCAAACTGATATCCTCGGTGGAAAGCGGCGCATGCATAGCCGGTTTTGCTGGCAAGGCCAACGCGGCTTATCTTCCCCTCTCCCACAAGGGGAGAAGGGAAGAAAAATCACGCCGCCTTTTTCGGCGGCTTGCGCTGGCGCAGGAAGCGGCCGAGCAGGCGGCGTTTGCCCTTGCGCGGGATCAGGTCGACGTCGCTGACGAGTTTGGCGCCGCCCTTGCGCCGTTCCAGCACGATCTTGCGGCTATGGAATGCTTCCAGCTCGACGCGATGGGCCACGCTGACGATGGTGGCCTTGGGAAGCTCGCGCGTGACCATCTCCATCATCTTGTCCTGGCTCTTCTCGTCGAGCGCGGAGGTCGCCTCGTCCAGCACCACGATGTCGGGGTTGTGCAGCAACAGCCGCGCGAACGCCAGCCGTTGCTTTTCCCCGCCCGACAAGGTCTGGTCCCACGGCGCCTCTTCCTCGATCTTCTCCTTGAGATGATCGAGGCCGACCTTGTGCAGGACTTCGCAGAATTGTTCGGATCTCCAGTCCTCGGCGGCGCCGGGATAGGCGATCGCACGGCGCAGCGTGCCGGTGGGGATGTACGGCTTCTGCGGCAGCATGAAGAGCCGGCGGTCAGGATGGAAATTGACGCTGCCGCCACCCCATGGCCACAGCCCCGCAATCGCGCGCACCAAGGTGCTTTTGCCGGTGCCGGATTCGCCGGCCACCAACAGCCGTTCGCCGGGTTCGATCACGACTTCGGTCTCGCCGACCACGGCGGTGCCGTCGTCGAGCGTTACCGAAAAATCGTTGAGGCTGAGCATGGCCTCGCCCTCGGTCTCGCCGCGCTTGATGCGGCCGAAGCCGTCGCCGCGTTCGGCCCGCTCCAGCCCGTCGAGCGACATCATCAGCGAGGCGATCCGGCGCGCGCAGGCGTTCCAGTCGGCAAGGCGCGGATAATTGTCGACCAGCCAGCCGAACGCGGTCTGCACGATGGTGAAGGCGGAGGCCGCCTGCATCACCTGTCCGAGCGTCATGCTGCCGTCGAGGAATTTCGGCGCGCATAGCAGCAGCGGCACCACGGGCGCAATCAGGCCGGATCCCTGAGACACCAGCGTGGTGCGCATATGCTGGCGGGCGAGCTGCGACCATTGCCGCAGCACATTGGAGAAGTTCTTGTCGATGCCGTCGCGTTCTTCCTCCTCGCCGCCGAGCAGCGCGATGCTCTCGCCGTTCTCGCGCACCCGGGTCAGCGTGTAGCGGAATTCGGCCTCGGCCTGGTTCTTGTCCTCGGACACCTGCACGAAGCGGCGGCCGATGGCCATGATCGAGCCGGAGGCGATCGCGGCGTAGACGACCGCAGCAATGACGAGAAAGCCGGGGATCGTCACAACAGATCCGCCGATCGTCACCGTCAGCGCGCCGCCGATGGTCCAGAGCACGACGATGAAGGTCGCGGCGGACAAAAACGCCGAGGTGACGCCGGCGACGAAATCCACCGGCGAGTCGGTAGCGATCCGCAGATCCTCGGCGATGCGGTGTTCCGGATTCTTGTGATCGCCGCCGACGAGGTTGAGCTGGTAGTAGCGGCCATTGGCCAGCCAGCGCGTCATGACAGAGCTGGTCAGCCAGGCCCGCCAGCGCCGCTGGATGCCCATCCGCGTGAACACCTGCGCGACGCCGAGCAGCACGCTGCCGATCGCAAGCGGGAAGAACACCCCAGTGAGATAGAAGACGGTGGCGGATTCGCGCTTCTCGATGGCGTCGAAGATCGCCCGGTTCCAGACATTGATGCCGTACTGGAATCCGACATTGACGACGATCAGGATCAACAGCCCGATCGAAAACACCCATGCCAGCCGGTCGCCGCCTCTGCCCCAATAGCCGCGCGCGCTGATCCAGAACCGCGTCAGCAGATAGTCTTTACGCGCCTGCTCGGCCTCCTCCGGCGACAATTCCGGGTCGGGCTCGACCACCTGCGGCGGCGGCGGTTCAACGTGGTCGCCGTCTTCCGCAACGACATCGACAACCTCGGACTTTTCTTCCGATGACTCTTCGGAAGCAGATTCTTTGGTGGCAGGCGATTTCTTCGAGGAATCGGATTTCTTCGAGTCGGATTTCTTCGAGGACGGCTCGGACTTCACGGCGGACTTCGCATCGGACTTACTATCAATCTTGGCCATGGCCCGATAACGCGAAGAAAATCAGAAGGTTCCCTGATGGGTGCTTCCCACGTCATAGGCGAGCGCAAGCGACGTCGTCCTTCGGCTTGGCCCGGCCATGACGACGTGTGAATGACACCGCTGACCTGCTGACCTCAGGACGCCCGCGTCGCGGAGGCGCGTTTCATCATGCGCCAGCGGGCGACCGCGTGCAGCACGCGCGAAAGCTGCTCGATCGAGTAGGGCTTTTGCAGCAGCTCCAGACCGTCGCTGCCGCTTTCGGACAGGCCGTGGCTGTAGCCGCTGGTCAGCACGACCGGCAGATCGGCATGGTAGCGGCGGATTTCCTGCGCCAGCTCGATGCCGGTCATGCCCGGCATCACGACGTCGGTGAACACCACGTCGTAGCGGTCGGCGCCTTCAGCCAGTTCTTCCAGCGCGTGCGTGGCGTTGTCGACCAGGGTTGTGCCGTAGCCGAGTTCGGCCAGCGCGTCGGTGGCGAATTTCCCGACCTCGATATTGTCTTCGACCACGAGCACCGACATGCCTCTTCCGTCGAGCGGCGGAGCATCTTCCACCATTATCTGCTGCGGCTTGCCGTCACCGGTGGCACGCGGCAGGTACAGCGTGAAAACGCTGCCTTTTCCCACTTCGCTGGCCACCACCACTTCGCCGCCGGATTGCCTGGCGAAACCGAACACCTGGGACAGACCGAGCCCGGTGCCCTGGCCGACCTCCTTGGTGGTGAAGAAGGGTTCGAAGATGCGACCGTACTGCTCCTGGGGAATGCCGACGCCGGTATCCTCGACGGAGACGGCGACATAGCCGGTGGGTTTTTGGCCGGCGCGGTTCTGGCCGATGGAATCCTGGTTGCGGGGATTTGGCGAACCTGCGGCGGCGCCGGGCAATTCGGTTGCCGCGTGCACCGTGATGGTCAGCCTGCCGCGGCCGTCCATGGCGTCGCGGGCGTTGACCGCCATGTTGATCATCGCGGTTTCGAACTGCCCGGCATCGGCATTGACGACGCACGGTTCGGTCGGCCCATGGATCTCGATCTCGATCCGCGACCCGATCAGCGTCTTGATCATCTCGCTCAGCATCTGCACGTTTTGGCCGACGTCGAACAGTTCCGGCTTGAGTGTCTGACGGCGTGCGAACGCCAGCAGCTGGCTCGTCAGTCGTGCCGCGCGTGTGACCGTGTCCGAGATCGCGTCGATGTAGCGCAGCCGGCGCGGCTCCGGCAGGTCCGGCCGCCGCAACAGATCGACGGAGGCGCGGATCACGGTGAGCAGATTGTTGAAGTCATGCGCGACACCGCCGGTGAGTTGCCCCAGCGCCTCGAGCCGCTGGCCATGCTTCAGCGCTTCTTCGGCCTCCTGCCGCTTGGCAGCCTCGGCATAAAGATGCCGCGTTCGACGCAGGGCGAGTGCGAGCAAGAAAAACAACAGGGCGGTGGCCGGCGCGCCGAAGATGAGGTGCTGGCTGATCGTGGAGAACCATCGCGCCCGGATTGCCGACGTTTCAAGGCCGGCGCTGATATGGATCGGATATTCGGCGAGCCGCTGGTAGCCGAGGCGGCGCTCGATGCCGTCGGTCGGCGACGTAACAGTGATGAGGCCGGCCTTGGGGTTCGCGGCGATCTGTTGTCCGACCGGTCCTGAGAGGTCGAGCCGAGCTTCCTGATCGATGGTCGGAAAGCGCGCCAGCACCGCGCCGTCGGTCAAAGCGAGCGCAAAGAAGCTGCCGGGCTCGCGGCCGATCCGGGCGTAGAAATTCTCGAAATATTCAGGCAGTACCGACGCCTGGATCACGCCGGCAAAGCTGCCGTCCGCGTTTTGCCGCCGCCGGCTGAAGCCGAAAAACGGCGCGCCCTGATAGGGCGGGCGCGGTATCAGCGCTTGGCCAATATAGGTTCCGATGTCGCCGGCGACATGGACCTTGAAATAATCCCGGTCCGAGAAGTCGATCTCGGGCGGGGGCATGACGAGGCTGTTGACGAGCGCGTGGCCCCTGGCGTCGAAGACCCAGGTCGATTTCACCTGCGGCAGCGACCCGACAAGCTGCTTCAGCCGTTGATGCAGCGCTTCCTCGCGGGAAGTAATGCCGGCGTCCGGAATGCCGCGGATCACCTCGGCGATTTCGGACAGGCTGCGGTCGATGGTCTCGAACACTTTCAGCGCGTGCTCGTGCACGACATCGAGCGAGCGTTCGATTTCCCGGTCGGCGGTCTCGTTGATCGAGATCCAAGAAACCGCGGATGCAAAGATGAACAGCGCCAGCGGGAGGGCCAGCGAGGCCGCCATCATCCATTGCAGCAATCTCAGCGAATTGCGTTGTGCGGTCTGCACGGGCGCTCCTGCTCCGGAGCGAATCTTACGTCAAACCTGTAACGGAACAAAGCGGCCCGGAAACGGAAAACTTTGTCGGGCGCCGGCCCGGCCGTCTACCGGGATACTCGGCACAAATTAGCTAAATTTGCCGCTCGACCAGTTTCAGCTTGAGCTCGGCGATGGCTTCCGACGGGTTAAGACCCTTCGGGCACGCCTTGGCGCAGTTCATGATGGTATGGCAGCGATAGAGCCGGAACGGGTCTTCGAGATTGTCGAGCCGCTCGCCGGTGGCTTCATCGCGGGAATCGGTAACCCAGCGCGTCGCCTGCAGCAGCGCGGCGGGGCCCAGGAAGCGGTCGCTGTTCCACCAGTAGCTCGGGCATGAGGTCGAGCAGCAGGCGCACAGGATGCATTCGTAGAGGCCGTCGAGCTTTTCGCGGTCCTCGTGGCTCTGCTTCCATTCCTTCTGCGGCGTCGGCGTGGTCGTCTTCAGCCACGGCTCGATCGAGGCATATTGCGCATAGAAATTGGTCAGGTCAGGCACCAGGTCCTTGACGACGGGCTGGTGCGGCAGCGGGTTGACCTTGACCGCGCCGTCTTTGACGTCGTGCATCGACTTGGTGCAGGCCAGCGTGTTCTGGCCGTCGATGTTCATGGCGCAGGAACCGCAGACGCCTTCGCGGCAGGAGCGACGGAAAGTCAGCGTCGGATCGATGTGGTTCTTGATCCAGATCAGGCCGTCCAGCACCATCGGCCCGCATTCGCTGGTATCGATGTGATAGGTGTCGACGCTCGGATTTTTGCCGTCGTCCGGATTCCAGCGATACACCCGAAACTCGCGCGTCTCGGTCGCGCCCGCCGGTTTCGGCCAGGTCTTGCCGCCGGTGATCTTTGAGTTCTTCGGAAGCGCGAATTCAACCATTCCTCTAACCTTTCGTCATTCCGGGGCGATGCGTCAGCATCGATCCCGGAATCTCGAGATTCCGGGTCTGGTCCTTCGGACCATCCCGGAATGACGGCTGCTTTTGTCCGATCAATACACCCGCGCCTTTGGCGGGATGTACTGCACGTCGTTGGTCATCGTGTAGTCGTGCACCGGGCGGTAATCGATCGTGGTTTTGCCACGCTCGTCGATCCACGCCAGCGTGTGCTTCATCCAGTTCTTGTCGTCGCGTTCGGCGAAATCCTCGCGGGCGTGGGCGCCGCGGCTCTCGGTGCGGTTGGCCGCCGAGTCCATCGTCACCACCGCCTGCACGATCAGATTGTCGAATTCGAGGGTTTCGATCAGGTCGGAATTCCACACCAGCGAGCGGTCCGCCGTCGCGACGTCGCCGATGCCGCCATGCACCTTGTGGATCAGGTTCTGGCCTTCGCTCAGGACTTCGCCGGTGCGGAACACAGCGCAATTGCTCTGCATCACGTGCTGCATGCTGTCGCGCAGTTTTGCGGTCGGCGTGCCGCCGGAGGCGTAGCGGTAGTGATCGAGCCGGCCGAGCGCCAGGTCGGCGGAGCCCGCCGGCAGTTCCGGCTGCTTGCCGTTGGCCGTGAGTTTTTCGGCGCAACGCAGCGCCGCGGAGCGGCCGAACACGACAAGGTCGATCAGCGAGTTGGAGCCGAGCCGGTTGGCGCCGTGCACGGAGACGCAGGCGGCTTCACCGAGCGCCATCAGGCCGGGTACGGTGGCGTTGTCGTCGCCGTCCCGCTTGGTCAGCACTTCGCCGTGATAATTGGTGGGGATGCCGCCCATATTGTAGTGAACGGTCGGCGTGATCGGGATCGGCTCGCGGGTGACGTCGACATTGGCGAAGATTTTTGCCGATTCGGAAATGCCTGGCAGCCGTTCATGCAGCACCTTCGGATCGAGATGATCGAGGTGCAGATAGATGTGATCCTTTTTCTTGCCGACGCCGCGGCCTTCGCGCATTTCGATGGTCATCGCGCGCGAGACCACGTCGCGCGAGGCAAGGTCCTTGGCGGATGGCGCGTAGCGTTCCATGAAGCGCTCGCCCTCGGAATTGACGAGATAGCCGCCTTCGCCGCGCGCGCCCTCGGTGACGAGGCAGCCCGAACCGTAGATGCCGGTCGGATGGAACTGGACGAACTCCATGTCCTGCAGCGGCAGGCCGGCGCGCAGCGCCATGGCGCCGCCATCACCGGTGCAGGTATGCGCCGAGGTGCAGGAGGCGTAGGCGCGGCCGTAGCCGCCGGTGGCGAGGATCGTGGTTTGGGCGCGGAAACGATGCAGCGTGCCGTCGTCGAGCTTGAGCGCGATCACGCCGCGGCAAACGCCCTGGTCGTCCATGATGAGGTCGATGGCGAAGAACTCGATGAAGAACTCGGCCGCGTGGCGCAGCGACTGGCCGTACATCGTGTGCAGCATGGCGTGACCGGTACGGTCGGCGGCGGCGCAGGTGCGCTGCGCCTGGCCCTTGCCGAAATCCATGGTCATGCCGCCGAACGGGCGCTGGTAGATCTTGCCGTCTTCGGTGCGCGAGAACGGCACGCCCCAATGTTCGAGCTCGTAGACCGCTTCGGGCGCGTTGCGCACCATGTATTCGATGGCGTCCTGGTCGCCGAGCCAGTCCGACCCCTTGACGGTGTCGTACATATGCCAGCGCCAGTCGTCCTGATGCATGTTGCCGAGCGCCGCCGAAATGCCGCCCTGTGCGGCGACCGTGTGCGAGCGGGTCGGGAACACTTTTGTGATGCAGGCGGTGCGCAGGCCGGCTTCCGAGCAGCCGACCACGGCGCGCAAGCCCGCGCCGCCGGCGCCGACCACGACGACGTCGTAGGTATGGTCTTCGATCGGATAGGCTTTTCCGTTGGTGGCAGGACCACTTCCTGGACCGCCACTGCCGTTGGTGGCCTTGCCGTTACCTTCAGTCGCCGGATTCTTAGAAGCCATGGGTTACACTCCCGATGACATTTTGAGGATCGCGTAAATGGAGGCGAGCGCCACCGCGATACAGAAGAAATTATTGGCCATCACGCTGGCGAGCTTGATCTTCTCATTGTGCACATAGTCTTCGATCACGACCTGCATGCCGATCTTCATGTGCCAGGCACTGGCGAGGATGAAGAGCAGCATGATGATCGCGATGGGCACCGAGCTGAAGATTTGCTTGGCGCCCGCCTGGTTGCTGCCGAGCAGCATCAGCACCACCACGATGACAGGCACGATCAGCAAGGTCATCGCGACAGCGGTGAGGCGCTGACGCCAGAAATCGGAGGTACCGGAATGCGAGGAGCCGAGGGCGCGGACGCGCGCGAGAGGTGTGCGCATGGAAGGCGACTTGGGCGCGTTCATCGTCCGCCTCCGATGGTCATGTAGGCGACGATCCAGACCAGGATGGTAAGCGAAATGCCGCCGATCAGCGCGCCCCAGGTCAGGGCCTCGCGCTCATTGGCCTTGAAGCCGTAGCCGAGGTCCCAGACGAGATGCCGGAGCCCGGAAAGCAAATGATGCATCAGCGCCCAGGTGTAGCCGAACACGATCAGGCGTCCGATGAAGCTGCCGGTAAAAGCCTGCACATTGGCGTAGGCGCCGGGGCCGGAAGCGGCGGCGATCAGCCACCAGGCCAGCAGCAGGGTTCCGAAATACAGCGCCACGCCGGTGGCGCGGTGGACGATGGACAGCGCCATCGTCAGCGTCCAGCGGTAGGTCTGCAGATGGGGAGAAAGCGGTCGTTCGATCCTGGCGGTCATCGGCGGCTTTGAAGTTGGCGGGACGTGGTGCGGCCCATCGGGGATCGCGTTAAAGCAATTCTATTTACGTAGTCGAACCAGCGAGCGCAACGATCAAATGCCACGAAATCGAACGGTCGTTCATTACTAGATCGAGGATGAAACGAGGGCGATCAGCGGCTTGGTATACCACGCTTGCACTGATTCATTGAAAGAACGAATCATTGTTCGCTTGTTGTGGTGAGCTGTCGCCGCCTGCGCGTATAAAGGGTCGGCGGTGGCGTGGCCGGCGGCCCCACATCGTGGAGCGGGCGGCGTCCCTTCGCCGCCGTTCCCGAGCGCGTCCACGCGCTATTCCCGCAGAGCCGACCGGATATGCAAATCCAGCGCACGCCCCGACAGCGCGTCCTCGGCTTGAAGCCTTGCACTTCAAGCCTTGCATTTGATCGTGGGGGCTGCCGCCAGGGCGGCAATGGTCGCGTTGCGATTCGTCGGGTAACGCTGCGGTGTTCCTCAACGTGCAGGCGGGATGGTGATGGCCGGGCTTAATCTCGTCGAGCTTGTCGAACTGGCGCTGATGCTGATTGCGGTCGGCGCGGTGTCGGGGTTTTTCGCCGGCATCTTCGGGATCGGCGGCGGCGCGATCCTGGTGCCGGTGTTCTATGAGTGCTTCCGGCTTGCGGGCGTGCCGCTGGATGTGCGGATGCCGCTCTGCATCGGCACCTCGCTCGCCATCATCATCCCGACCTCGATCCGTTCGTTTCGCGCCCATCACGCCCGCGGCGCGGTTGATCTGGGCGTGCTCAAACTGTGGTGGCTGCCGATCATCATCGGCGTCATCGCCGGCAGCATCACCGCGCGTTACGCGCCCGAGCGGCTGTTCAAGATCGTCTTCGTCGGCGTGGCATGGTCGGCCGCCGCGCGCCTGCTGCTGGCGCGCGACAACTGGAAATTCGGCGACGACATCCCAAAGGGCCCGCTGATGCGGCTCTATGGCTTCTTCATCGGTCTGCTGTCGACCCTGATGGGGGTCGGCGGCGGCCTGTTCGCCAATCTTCTGATGACGTTCTATGGCCGTCCGATTCATCAGGCGGTCGCGACCTCCTCGGCGCTGGCGGTGCTGATCTCGATCCCCGGCGCGCTCGGCTACATCTATGCCGGCTGGCCCGCGGCGGCGCGCTATCCGGATGTCACCGCGCTGCAGCTGCCGTTCGCAGTCGGCTTCGTCTCGCTGATCGGCGCCCTGCTTGTGATGCCGACCAGCCTGCTCACCGCGCCGCTTGGCGTGCGCGCGGCGCATGCGATGTCAAAGCGCAACCTGGAGATCGCGTTCGGCTGCTATCTCTTCATTGTCGGCAGCCGGTTTGTGATCAGCCTGTTGTAGGAAACATCATCGACGCAATGCAGTGCGTTCGCGCGCCCTCAGCGGTTCAGGGCGACTTCCCTGAACGCCTTGACGAGCGGAGCTTCCAGCTTGCCGTGCATGCCGCCGAGAATTTCATAGGCTTGCGCACGCGGCATCGCCGGCCTGTACTGGCGAAATTCGATCAGCGCCGCAAAAATATCGGCGATGGTCAGGATCCGGACCAGGTCGGAAATGCTTTCGGCGCAAAGCGCGTCGGGATATCCGCTGCCGTCGAGATATTCATGGTGGTGCCGGACCGCGTGCAGGATTTCCGCCGAGATGCCGCGCGTCCCCTTCAGGATGGTGTGCCCGGCCGCCGGATGGGTTTCGATCAAAGCGCGCTCGCCCGGTTCCAGACGGCTGGGTTTGTCGAGCACCGCGAGGGGAATCTTGGCTTTGCCGATGTCGTGGAACATCGCCGCCGAATACAGCCGCTCGATATCAGCTTCGGCCAATCCCAGGCTCAGTCCGAAGGCGACCGTCGTTCCCGTCACCAGCAGGCAATGCTGATAGGTGCCCTCATGGTGGCGGCGGACGACTTCCAGCCATTCGGAGAGACCTTCCTCGGCAACGCAATTGGAAATCTTGCAGGCCGCCGATTTGGCGTCGGCGACATCGATCGGCTGGCCATGCAGCACCGCGGCGAACATCAGCGCCAGCGAGGCGGCGCCCGCCGACGCCGCACCGCGCGCGCCTTGACCGCCGGTGTCGTCAGTGAGTTCGATCGAACTGGGGTCGATCAGCACCGCGAGCAGCGACCGCGCGGTGACCGGATTGAACAGCACGTGCGTGGCGCCAAGGGCATAGGCCTGCGCCGCGAACAGCCGCGCCTTCTGATCGAGGATGAAAATCTTCCGCTTGGCGCCCTTGAATTTCGCCGCTAGCTCCTTGAGCGCGACGATGTTGTCGGCGTTTCGAAGATCGACGCTGACGATGGCCGCGTCGCAATTCTTCGGGACGTTGTGTTCCTTGCGGAGCAAGGACGAGCTGACGCTGAACTTCGCCCCCAGCAGCATGCGGAGCGTCGAGATTCGATCCGGTTGATCTGCGACGACGTGCAACAACATCGATAACATTACCTGGAAGGCGGTTTGGCCTGATCGTCATCGCTTCTGAAAATCAGATCGGCTCGCCGTTTCAAAGCGACCGTAATATTACGGGAGTACAACGAGCCATTCGTCACGCTATCCGCGAAACGGAATCTTTCGGTTAAATGGCAATGCCCAAAAATTGTTCACATGCGCCGCGCCCATGGAACTCGCCATGGTGGAACTCGTCATCGTGGAGCTTGGCTTCGCGCTTCGTTGGCGCAGGCACAGGCGTCGTCTCACCCGGACAGGGGATGGCGCTATTTTGCGTAAATCTTTGCGTAAGTATCCCGCAGAATATTCTTCTGCACCTTGCCCATCGCGTTGCGCGGCAATTCGTCGACGACGAAGACGCGCTTCGGCATCTTGAACTTTGCAAGACGCCCATCGAGCGCTTGCAGCACCGAGGCTTCGCTGATGTCGGCGCCCTTGTTGCACACCACAACCGCGGTGACGCCTTCGCCAAAGTCCGCATGCGGCACGCCGATCACGGCGGATTCGATCACACCCGGCATGGCGTCGATCTCGCTCTCGATTTCCTTCGGGTAGACGTTGAAGCCGCCGGAGATCACCAGATCCTTGCCGCGGCCGAGAATGTGCACATAACCCTTGTCGTCGATCTTGCCCAGATCGCCGGTGATGAAGAAGCCGTCGTCGCGGAATTCGGCTTTTGTTTTCTCCGGCATCCGCCAATAGCCCTTGAAGACGTTCGGGCCCTTGACCTCGATCATGCCGATGGTGTCGCGCGCGATCTCCTTGCCGGTTTCGGGGTCGGTGACGCGGACGGAAACGCCGGGCAAGGGAAGGCCGACGGCGCCGGGCACGCGGTCGCCGTCATAGGGGTTGGAGGTGTTCATGTTGGTTTCGGTCATGCCGTAGCGTTCGAGGATGGCAAAACCTGTTCGCGCCGACCATTCGCGGTGGGTGTCGGCGAGCAGCGGCGCCGAGCCCGAAATGAACAGCCGCATGTGCTTGGCGGAGTCTTTGGTCAGCGCCGGGCTCTGCAGCAGCCGCGTGTAGAAGGTTGGCACGCCCATCAGCACGGTTGCGCGCGCCATCAGCTTGATCATCAGTTCGGGGTCGAGCTTCGGCAGGAAGATCATCGAGGCGCGTGCGAACAGCGTCACGTTGCTGGCCACGAACAGACCGTGGGTGTGATAGATCGGCAGCGCGTGGATCAGCACATCGTCCTTGGTGAAGCGCCAATAGTCCACCAGCGAGAGCGAGTTCGAGGCGAGATTGTCGTGCGTCAGCATCGCGCCCTTGGAACGGCCCGTGGTGCCCGACGTGTAGAGGATCGCGGCGAGGTCGTCGCTGGCGCGGGCGACCGTTGCAAACGAAGTGTCCGCCTTGGCGGCGGCGTCCGTCAGCGATCCCCTGCCGTTGGCATCAAGCGTTTCGACCTTGGCGTTGACCTTGGCCGCGATCGCGCCGATGCCCTCAGCCTTGGAGGGATCGCACACCACCAGCGACGGCTCGGCGTCGGTGATGAAATACTCAAGCTCGTTCAGCGTATAGGCGGTGTTGAGCGGCAGATACACCGCGCCTGATCGTACCGTGGCGAGATAGAGCACCAGCGCCGGTACGGATTTTTCGGTCTGCGCCGCCACGCGGTCGCCCGGTTTGACGCCCCTGGAAACCAGCACATTCGCCATCTGGCCGGCGCGGGCGATCAGATCGGCATAGCTGATTTTCGTACCGTCGAGCATCTCGATCGCGAGCCGGGCGGGATCGTCGAGCTTGTCGAACAGGCGGCAAAACAGGTTGGCGCTGGCGGTGGTGTTCATGCAACATTCCCTGAGGGGCAATGGCCGGAGTTTTCGCCGGCTGGATTAGCAAAAACGCCCCTCACAAAGCAACGGAGACAGTTTGCATGTCAAATAATGGGAAACGCGTGGCCTGGGTGACCGGCGGCGGCACGGGAATCGGTGAATCCGGCGCGGAGCATCTCGCGGCGGACGGCTGGATCGTCGTGGTTTCGGGACGACGCCAGGCCGAACTGGACCGGGTCGTGGCCAACATCACCAAAAAGGGCGGCAAGGCCGAGGCGATCGCGCTCGATGTCAGCAACAGGGCCGACGTCAACAAGGCGGCGGAACAGATCCTCGCAAAGCACGGCCGGATCGACCTCCTGGTCAACAGTGCCGGCGTCAACGTACCGAAGCGGAGCTGGGCGGATGTGGAACCGGAGGGCTGGGACAAGGTCGTCAATATCAACCTCAACGGCGTCATGTTCTGCATGCAAGCTGTGCTGCCGGCGATGCGCAAGCAGAAGGATGGCTGCATCATCAACGTCGCGTCCTGGGCCGGCCGGCACGTCTCGAAGATGACGGGCCCGGCCTACACCACCACCAAGCATGCGGTGCTGGCGCTGACCCATTCCTTCAACATGGACGAATGCGTCAACGGCCTGCGCGCCTGCTGCCTGTCGCCCGGCGAGGTCGCAACTCCGATCCTGAAATCGCGCCCGGTGCCGCCGAACGAAACCCAACTGGCGAAGATGCTGCAGCCCGAGGATTGCGGCCGCACCATCGCGTTCGTCGCCAGCCTGCCGCCGCGCGTCTGCGTCAACGAGATCCTGATCAGCCCGACACACAATCGCGGCTTCATCCAGACGCCGGCGAGCAATGATTAGCCCTTGGTAGATCACGTAGGGTGGGCAAAGCCAGCGGGTCGCGCGAATGCGCGCCCGATGACACGGCTCCGCGTGCCCACCATCTTGCTTCACAATTCCAAACTGTGGGTGGGCACGGCGCAAACGCGCCTTTGCCCACCCTGCGAGCTTTCAAGACAGTCGGGCACCCTTGAGTCACGTCAATCGTGCCCGTATACTCACACTCTCGCGCGACTGGCGATCGCAGATGGGGCACCATCGGGAAGCGCGAGATATTCAGCCGCGCGCCTGGGCAATCGGAAAAAATCCGATCCACCTTCTGATGAGGGAGCGGCCCATGTTGACGACCATCCAGATCGCCGGATTGCAGACCTTCGGATACCACGGCCTGTTCGAGGAAGAACGCAGGCTCGGCCAGAAATTCACCTTCGACATCGATGCGACGTTGAAGGCGGCGCCGACGCACCGGGATGACAGGCTGGATGCCTCGATCCGCTACGATGCCGTGGTGGATGCCGCCGTGAGTCTTGCCGGCGCGACGAAATACCAAACGCTGGAAGCGCTAGGGGAAGCCGTTGCGATCGGCCTGATGCGGCGCTTCGCCTTGATCGACACCATCACCGTTGGCGTCGCCAAGTTCAGCCCGCCAATCCCGCATACGCTGAGCAAGGTCGGAATCACGGTGCGTCTGGCACGCGCCGAGCTGACGGATCGGTCGGTGGAGGAAGCACTGGAAGCCTGTGTCGCGTGAGCGGCTGTCTCGTTCCCTCCCCCGCAAGCGGGGAGGGAGCGGAGCTTTCGTGTGGTTCGCTGCTCGCACATCAATGCATGAAGTGCGACAAAGTAACCCGACTGGCAAATCAGTTCTGATTTACGGAAATCGCGTCAAGTCCTAAATTTCCGAAAATCAAAAATATTTCCCTTCCCTTCGCCCCCAAATCACCTGCACACCAATAGCCATCCCGTCCCACTCAGAGGGGCGTCGGCCGTCGTCATGACGAGGGGCGGGGATGCGGTGGACGTTGATG